>CACMCS010000001.1:0-152500 GCA_902612225.1 uncultured Pelagibacteraceae bacterium
AAAGATAAAATATCGGTAGATTTATTTTTATTTCTAAAATTTTTATTTAATTTTTTAATATTTTTATTATTAGAAAGTAATAAACTAAGTGATACTTTTTTATTTGAAAATTTATATTTCTTTGGAAAAGCCCTACATATTTCTTTAAAAAAAATATCCGTATTTTTCAGCCTTTTTGACCACGCCTTCTCTTCAGAGAAGACACTAACTTTGATCATTATTTGAGTATGCTTTTACTATTTTTGACACAAGTGGATGTCTAACTACATCTGAGTGATCAAAATCAACTATTGATATCTCTTTTAAATGTCCAAGTAATTCTTTTGATCTTACCAATCCCGACATATTTTTGTTAGGTAGATCAATTTGGGTTGGATCTCCGTTAACTACAATTTTTGAATTTTCACCAATACGAGTTAGAAACATTTTGATCTGAGTATCAGTTGCATTTTGTGCTTCATCTAAAATTGCAAAGGAATTCTTAAGAGTTCGACCTCTCATAAAAGCTAATGGTGCTATTTCTATATCTCCAATTTCAATCATTCTTTGGATTTTTTCGAAATCAAAAAGGTCGTATAAAGAGTCATACAACGGTCTTAAATAAGGGTCTACTTTCTCTTTCATATCACCAGGTAAGAATCCTAAACGCTCTCCAGCTTCAACAGCAGGTCTTGATAAAATAATTCTTTCAATCTTTTTCTCCAAAAGCATAGTCAAACCGACTGCAACAGCTAAAAACGTCTTACCTGTTCCTGCTGGTCCAGCAGAAATTACAATATCACTTTGCCTTAAAGCTCTGACATAATTTTTTTGTTTTTCAGATCTAGGAATTATAGATTTTTTAGGAGTTTTAATTATATCAGTTACATTATTGTTTTTTATTTTTTCATTAATCATAAATTTGTCTACAGAAGAAAGTATATCTTTATTTTCGATATTTCCATTATTAATAAATTGATTAACTAAAAATTGTATCGCATTCTTTACCTTTTCATTTGTTTCTGGATCTGATTTTATAAGAATAGAATTTCCCCTTGAATATAAACTGCATTTAGTGATTTTCTCAAGTTCCTGTAAATTTTTATTAAATTCACCAACAACTCCCATTAACAAATCGTTATCATGAAATATCACGCTTAAAGAGTTATTGTCCGAGTAAACAAACTTTATTGCCTGATCAATATTTTTTTTTGTTATTCCGCTCAAATTTATGCAACTTTCTGATTAGAATTATCTACAATTTCACCAAATAAAGTACTTCTATTACTTTTACTAATTTTTACTTGCACAATTTTTCCAATATCACTTTTCTTACCATCAAAGATTACTGATGTCATGTGCTTAGATCTTCCAAATGTTTTAGTTTTATCTTCTGTGAAATTTTCAACTAACACTTCCACAATGCTGTTTTCTAAAGACTTGTTTTTTTGGATCTGATTTTCAAACAACTCATTTTGAATTATTTCTAACCTTTCAAATGAAGTTTTTTTATCAATTAAATTTAAATTTTCTGAAACAGTTCCAGGTCTAGGGCTAAAAATATACGAGTAAGAATTTATAAACTTTACTTTTTTTATTAGATTTAAAGTATCTTCAAAGTCCTGATTTTCTTCCCCGGGGTAAGCAATTATAAAATCACTTGAAAATTCTATTTTTGAGTTAATTTCTTTTAGTTTGTTAAATGTCTCGATGTAATTCTCAATAGAATGATTTCTATTCATCAATTTTAATATTCTATTCGATCCGCTTTGCACCGGTAAATGTACAAGCGGCATAAGTTTATTTGAACTTTTATAAACTTCAATCAAGTCATTGGTCATATCTTTAGGATGAGATGTTGTATACCTTATTCTTTTGATTTCATTTAATTTTTCGATACTTAATATTAAATCTGATAAACGAAAACCATTACTTTCATAAGCATTAACATTTTGACCTAATAAAGTTATTTCTCTTACACCGTTGTCCACCAAATGTTTAGCTTCATCTAAAATTTGACTAGGAGGTCTTGAATACTCTGGACCTCTAGTATAAGGGACTACACAAAAGTGACAGAACTTATCACAGCCTTCTTGAATTGTTAAAAACGATGAAACTTTTTCAACTTTATTTTTTATTTTACTCAAATATTCAAATTTTGTAACTGCATCAAACTCTGTTTCCTCAAGACTCTTTTTTTTTTCAACAAAATTTAAAATTGTATCATTAATTTTATGATAAGCTTGGGGACCTATTACCAAATCAATAAATGGCTCTCTTTTTTGCATTTCTTGATTTTCTGCTTGAGCGACACAGCCTACAATAATAACTAATGGTTTTTTTTTAAATCTAAAAATTTTTTTTACTCTACCTATTTCAGAATAGACTTTTTCTTTAGCTTTATCCCTTATATGACATGTATTTAACAAATAACAATTAGCATCTTCGTATTTTTCTGTCTTTTCATAACCAATTTTTTTAACAGTGTCTAATATTCGATTAGAGTCATACTCATTCATTTGACATCCAAAAGTTTTAATGAAAATTTTTTGACTCATTTATTGAGGCTTTTTTTTAACCCCATATAATTCTAATTTATGATCTACTAATTTATAACCGTATTTTTCAGCAACTTTTTTTTGAAGTTTCTCTATCTCATCATCAACAAATTCTATGATCTCACCTGTTTTTATATCTATCAAATGATCGTGATGGCTTTCTATCATTGCTTCATATCTTGCCTTTCCACCTTTAAAATCGTGTTTTGTTAAGATACCAGCCTCTTCGAATAGTTTTACTGTTCTATAAACAGTAGCTATACTTATTTTTGGATCAACTTTCGAAACACGACTATAAAGTTCATCTACATCAGGGTGATCTGACTCTCCATACTCTGACTTTGACTCCGAAATTATTTTTGCAATAATTTTTCTTTGTTCTGTAAGTTTAACACCTTTAGCTAAACACTTTTGTTCAATTGTATCTGCAGTGTCTGTCATACCTAATTCTAACTTATATAATA
Source organism: uncultured Pelagibacteraceae bacterium (assembly GCA_902612225.1). Taxonomy (GTDB): domain Bacteria; phylum Pseudomonadota; class Alphaproteobacteria; order Pelagibacterales; family Pelagibacteraceae; genus Pelagibacter. Next base: position 3,002 of record CACMCS010000001.1, read on the forward strand.
AGGTTTAATCAAATTTTTTTTGAGGCTAAATTTACTGCAAAGATGCGGTATATTTTCATACTTTATATTCTTTTCATTCTCAAAGTCCTTAAAACTAAAACAATAATAATCAATTTTTTTAATCATATGAATTGCTTTAATTGTTGATAAAGAATTTCTAATACCTGCAAAACTACCAGGACCTCTATTAATATAAATTGACCCGATATCACTAATCTCTAAATTATTATTTTTTAAAAAATTAATAAGTAAAATAATCAGTTTTTCATAATTATTTTTACTATTTTCATGAGTAACACTATAAGTATTATTATTATTAATGATCATAAAAAAAATATTATCTTTAACGGCATCTATAATTAATTTATTCATATTTTTAATTATATTGACTTTTAACTCAAACGCACAAGAAAATAATGTTAAGTATTTTTCCAATGATGAGGGTGTACTATCTATAATGTACCATCGATTTAATGAATTTAAATATCCATCAACAAATATATCAATGGATATTTTTGAGAAACACGTTGATCTTATTTTAGATGCTAACTTAACTTTTTATCATCCAAATGATTTTATAAATGAATTTGATATTCCAAAAAAAGAAAAAAAGATACTTCTTACTGTTGATGACGCTTTTCAATCATTTTATGATAATGCCTGGCCTTACTTGAAAAAAAATAAAATTCCATTTGTATTATTTGTCTCAACTGAACCTGTCGGTAACAATGGATACATGAATTGGGATCAAATTAAAGAAGTTGAACGAAGTGAATTTGGAGTTATTGGACATCACTCACACTCCCATGATTATTTGATCGATAAATCAGAAGAAGTTTTTTTAGATGACATAAAATCATCAAATCGAATTTTTAAAGAAAAGTTAGGATATGTACCTGCTTTATTTTCTTACCCATTTGGAGAATATTCAGGATTTATGAAAGATTATATATCTCGAAATTTTAAAATTGCATTTGGACAACACTCCGGAATTATTGACGTAAATAAAAATAAATTTGAACTTCCAAGATTTCCAATTAATGAAAAATATGGAGAAATTAAAAGATTTAAATCAATAATAAACTATTATCCCCTTGAATATAAAAACTTAGAACCCGAGGAAAAAAAACTATCAAAACAAAATAATCCACCTAAGTTTAAAGTAAGATTTTTTGATGATCAAAAAAATATTGAAAATATTAACTGCTATTCAAATGAAGGAGATAAATGGATGAAATCAAAAATTAAACTGGTTGAAAAAGAACTCACAATAGAATTTAGGGAACCTTTCTTACCGAGAAGAGGTCGAATTAATTGTTCTGTAAATGATAATGGTAAATGGAGATGGTTTGGAACACAATTTATTATTAGATAATGAATTTTAAATTAAACTTTCTAACTCAATACTTGAGGGTAACAGTTTTGCATCATCAAAATCTTTTAAATTATTTTGTTTAATAATCTTTTGTAAAACTTTTACATATTCATTCCCTGTTTCTGCATATTTATCTAAATATTCTGATAGAATTATACTGTCTAGTGGTTCACCTAAATCTCTTAACTTTGCTCTCGCTAATCTAAAATCCTCATAGCTTGAGTGTGTATTGATGTTTCTTTGGTAAGCTCTTACTGAGGCTTGCAAAACATTAAATTTCATAACCTTGTGGCCTTCATTTTTTTCAGCATCTTTTGGTTTTAATCCCTCTCCTGACCAAGTCCATTGTCCAAATAAAGCATTTCCTTGTTGTGCAAATCTCGATGTGCCCCATCCTGTTTCTTTGGCGGCTTGGGCAAGTGCTAATGAAACTGGAACTATATCCATTCTTCTTTTTAAAATTGATAAATCTCTCGTCGGTATACCGTACTGTTTATATTTTCTTTCTAACCATTGTTTCTCAGATTTTGTATTGTTGCTCTTATTGATTATGCTGAATAATCTCTTTCTATCTAATTTGATGTTTTTATTTTCCTCTAAAATTAATGGTAATACAATTTGTATGAAGAATTCTTTTCTCTTTTTTACACTCTCGATCATTTTTATTTCTGCTGGAAGTAAAGTTAAAGCTATAGGCTTTACTAATTTTTTTTTTCTAACATCATCAAGTTTATAATCTGTGTCTTCAAAAAGCTGTTTTATTGTTGAAGCATCTAATCTTACTGTATCCGTTTCTTGATCATTTAAACTATAAATATCAATTAACAAATCATCTTCATTAAGTGTTTGGGAATTTGACGAATTTGAGGATTTTTTATTAAGAGTATATGCAAGTATTGCTTTTGAATTATTTTGAATTCCAGCTGAGCTTTCAATTTTATCACTAGTAAAATTGACAACTATCGGCAGGGAATAAAAAAATAAGATAACAACCGCACTACTTATAATTATTCTTGGTAGTGAACTTAAACCATTTTCATCAAAAACTCTAAAAGGTTTGATCTTATTTTTTTTAAAGATTTTTCTCATTTATTAAATAGCCTCGACTTTTTTTACCTCCGGTAAGTAATGACATAAAAGATTTTGAACACCTTGTTTTAAAGTCATTGTAGAACTAGGACAGCCGGAACAGCTCCCCTGTAATTGAACTTTAACTACTCCATCTTTAAATTCTTTAAATTTAATATCACCTCCGTCTCTAGCTATTGCTGGACGAATTTTATCCTCAAGTAATTGCACTATTCGTTTCTCAATTTCACCAAAGCTTTCATTTTTTTCAGTTAAATCTTTATTAATTACAAATTCTTTTCCTGATGCATAAAATTCATTAATATGAGAAATCACGATATGTTTGATGTCATCCCAAGAATTTTCATCATATTTATTGACTGAAATGAAATCTTTACCTAAAAAAATTCCCTCAACACCATTTACTGAAAGGATATTTCTAACAAGCTCATTATTAACTTTGTCATTTTTAGTTACTTCAAATGATCCTGCACTAGAAACAACCTTGCCTGGTATGAATTTTAATGAATTAGGATTTGGTGTTATTTCAGTTTGAACGAACATAAATTATATATAAGCAATATTTTTAAAAATGGTACCGCTTTATAAAAATATATTCAAAAACCTACGATTTCATGAATTTTTTTTATTTTTTTTGAGGCAATTTCATTAGCTTTCTCGTATCCATCTTTAAGTATTTTTTCTAAAAAAACTTTGTCGTCTAATAACTCTCTAATTTTTAATGAAATTGGATTAATTTCATTAACAACTATTTCTGATAATTTTTCTTTAAATTCTGAAAAATTTTTTCCGGCAAATTCATCAATCGATTTTTGGAGTGTATTATTCATCAAACTTGAATAAATACCGATTAAATTTTTAGCCTCAGGTCTTTTTTCTAACTCCTCAATTTTGCTAGGTAAAGGCAAAGTATCGGTTTTTGCTTTTTTAATCTTATTTATTATTTGATCTTTATCATCAGTTAAATTTATTCTGCTCAGATCTGATACCTCAGATTTACTCATCTTTTTAAGACCATCCTTTAAACTCATTATTCTAGAAAATTCTTTTTTAATTAAAGGTTCTGGGGTTATAAAAAAATTTTCGATTTTATAATCATTGTTAAATTTTTGAGCTATATCACGACATAATTCCAAATGTTGTTTTTGGTCGTCTCCAACTGGTACATGAGTTGAGTCATATAATAAAATGTCAGCTGCCATTAAAACAGGATAAGAATAAAGACCGATACTTGCTTTTTCTTTATCCTTACCAGCCTTTTCCTTAAATTGAGTCATCCTATTTAGCCATCCCATTCTCGCAACACAGCTTAAAATCCACGCTGCCTCTGAGTGAGCACTCACTTGAGATTGATTAAAAATTATACTTTTTTTAGGATCTATTCCACTGGCAACAAATGTGGCAACTGTTTCATGTATATTTGATTTTAGATCTTTTGGATTTTGGCTTACAGTTATTGCATGAAGATCAACTACACAAAAAATACATTCATTTTGAGTATCATTATTTAAATCAACAAAATTTTTTATGGCTCCGAGATAATTTCCTAAATGAAGATTTCCAGTAGGTTGAACACCGGAGAAAATTTTTTTTTTCATATACTAATACTTTATTTTAATATCTTCATAATTAAAAGCTTTGATAAAATATGATAGTGCTAAATAAAAAAATATTGTCAATAAAACACATAACAATAAATAAGCAGATTTAAAGAAATAGTAATAACTTAATTGATTTTCAAATAACAAGATCAAGTATTGAAAAAAAATACCCATCATAATTGATACGAAAATTATTTTAACAAATTGTTTAAAAAAAGTTTTGTTAAATTCAAATAAGTTATTATTTTTTAAATAAATAAATAACATTGAAGAGTTAAACCATGAGGATATCGTCGTTGCTATAGGAATAATTATAAAACCAATATCTTTAAAAAAGTAAACACTTATCAAAATATTTAGCAAAACAGAAACTAATGAAATATAAAATGGAGTTTTAGTATCATGATTTGCAAAAAAAAATGTCGAAAAAACTTTTATTAATGCAAATGCTGGCAGCCCTAATCCAAAATAATAAAGAGCATTTGCGGAATTAAAAACTGAGCTTTCTGTAAACGAACCATATCCAAATAGAGCTGAAATAATTTGTTCAGATCCTAAAACTAAAGCTACTGAGGCGGGTATACTTAAAAACATACTAAGCTCTAATGCTTTATTTTGAATTAATGATATTTTCTTCTTTTTTTTTTGGTGAACATGTTTTGAGAGTTGGGGCAGGACAACAACACCAATAGCTATACCAGCTATTGCTAAGTTAATTTGGTATATTCTATCAGCATAGTATAGGTATGATACAGCACTTGCCTGGAATGAAGCTATGATTGTTCCAACCAAAATATTTATTTGAGTAACTCCTGAGGAAAAAATACTTGGTAATAATTTTTTAAAAAAAAATTTTACTTTATTGGTGATTTTAAATCTAAAATCAAAATCTAGGGCATAATATTTTTTTACAAATCTGTATAAAAAAATTAATTGTAGTAATCCTGCGATAGATACCCCATATGAAAGATAGTAAATTAATTCATCATCTAAATATCTTCCAAAAAATAAAATGGTAATTAAAACTATATTCAAAATAATAGGCGCTGCAGAAGCAGCGGCAAATTTATTATGTGAGTTTAAAATTGCCCCAAAAAAGGAAGATAGACTAACAAACATTAAAAATGGGAAAGTAATTCTTGTTAAAGCAGTTGCTAATTCAAATTTTTTAGTATCTTCAATAAAGCCTGGTGCTATCAGTCCCACAAAAATTGGCATAAAAATTTCAATGATGAGAACTAAAAAAAATAAAGCTAAGAATAATAAATTAAAAACATCATTAGCAAATTTATTTGATCTAGATTTATTTTTAACTAATTCAGAGGTGTAGCTTGGTACAAAAGCTGAATTAAAAGTTCCCTCAGCAAAAAGTCTTCTAAAAGTGTTAGGTATTCTAAATGCTACAAAAAAAGCATCAGCCAAAAAACTTGTTCCAAGAAAAATTGCTATCAAAACATCTCTCAAATATCCAAGTAATCTGCTAATAATAGTATAGAAACCAAAAGTCCCTGTTGACTTAACTAAATTCATAAATCATATTAGTCTTAAATTTACCTCATTTGTACACCTAATTAAGCTAAATGAAAAAAACAAAAATTGATCATTATACAGATAAAGAAGCTTTAGATTATCATCGTCATAATAAACCAGGCAAGATCGAAATCTCATCCTCAAAGAATATGACTACAAAAAGAGATCTCGCATTAGCTTATTCGCCAGGTGTGGCAGCACCAGTAAAAGCGATAAGTGAAAATCCAGAAACTGCATTTGACTATACAAGTAAGGGAAATCTTGTGGCAGTAATTAGTAATGGTTCTGCTATTTTAGGTATGGGTAACTTAGGAGCTTTAGCCTCAAAACCTGTTATGGAAGGAAAAGCAGTTTTATTTAAAAGGTTTGCTGATATTGACTCGATTGATCTTGAAATTGACTCACAAGATCACAATGAAATAATTAATAGTGTTAAAAATTTTGCTCCAAGTTTTGGGGGTATTAATCTAGAGGATATTGCTGCTCCAGATTGTTTTATTATCGAGGAAAAACTTAAAGAAATTTTAGATATTCCTGTCTTTCATGATGATCAGCATGGTACAGCAATCATAACTACAGCTGCATTAATCAACGCACTGGACATTACAAAAAAAAAAATTGGCGAAGTAAAAATAGTTGTAAACGGTGCAGGTGCATCAGCGATGGCTTGTGCTAATTTATTTAAGAAAAGTGGTGTTCCACAAAAAAACATTACAATGGTTGACAGAACAGGGGTAATCTATAGTGGAAGAGAAAATTTAAACCAGTGGAAATCAGCACATGCTATTGAAACTAAACATCGAACTTTATCAGATGCAATCAGTAATGCTGACGTATTTTTAGGTTTATCAGCAAAAGGAGCTTTGACAAAAGATATGGTTAAAAAAATGGCTAAGAATCCCATTATATTTGCATGTGCAAATCCTGATCCAGAAATTAAACCTGAAGAAGTTGCTGAAGTAAGAAGTGATGCAATTATGGCCACTGGAAGATCAGACTATCCAAACCAGGTGAATAATCTAATTGGTTTTCCATATATATTTAGAGGCGCACTAGATGTAAGATCTAAAACCATAAATGAGGAAATGAAAATAGCTGCTGCTCACGCAATTGCTAACTTAGCTAAAGAGGAAGTTCCAGATGAGGTTGTTGCTGCAATGGGAGGTGAGAGACCACATTATGGGAAAGATTATATAATTCCTTCAACATTTGATCCAAGACTAATAAGTGTAATTCCTGCTGCAGTGGCTAAAGCGGCAATTGATTCTGGTGTTGCAAGAATAAATATAGAAGATTTTGATAATTACAAAGATCAGTTAAGACAAAGATTAGATCCAACAGTTACTATCATGCAGGGTATAAACAACTATATAAAAAAGAAACCAAAAAAAGTAATTTTTGCAGATGGTGAGGATGAAAACATGCTTAAAGCTGCGATAGCATTTAAAAACTCCAATCTAGGCATACCAATCTTGGTTGGAAAAGAGGATCTAATTAAAAATCAATTAAAGAAGATAGGTTACAGTGAAAATTTTGATATCGAAATTACTAATTCAAAAGACGCTAAAAAAAGAGAAAAATATGTAAAATATCTTTTTGGAAAACTTCAAAGAAATAAAGGCATGCTGGAGCGAGATTGTGATCGTCTAATCAGAAACGATAGGGTTATATGGGCATCTTGTATGGTAGCATGTAAGGATGCTGATGCGATGGTTACTGGAAATACCAGAAGATATTCCTCATCACTGGAAAAAATAACTCGAGTTGTAGATCCGAGAGTTGGGGAAATAATGTTTGGCCTAAATTTAATAGTGAATAGAGGAAAAACAATTTTCATATGCGATACCTCTGTCATTGAATATCCTGATGCAAATCAGCTAGCAGAAATGGCGAAATCAGCAGCTAGAGTTGTTAGATTATTTGGATTTGATCCAAAAGTGGCTTTCTTATCTCATTCCACTTTTGGAGAACCAGCTACTGACAGAACAAAAAGGCTAAGCGATGCAGTTGAAATTTTAAAAAAAGAGAAAGTTGATTTTAAATTTGATGGAGAAATGCAGCCAGATGTTGCTCTAGAGGAGTTATATAAAGAACTTTATCCTTTTTCAGAAATTGTAGGAAATTCGAACGTCTTGATAATGCCTAGCCAACATAGTGCAGCCATTTCATACAAAATGATAAAATCAATGAGTAGGGCAAAGGTTATCGGACCATTGTTAATTGGCTTAGGTCTTCCAATAGAGATTGCTCCTCTAAGAACTTCTACTTCAGAAATTATTAATCTAGCATCAATTGCAGCGTATTCTTCAGATGTAATTGATTATAAAAAAAATTAATTTTTTTGAATCCTTAAATCATCAACAATCAAAATACTTGCAATAACATCCTTAACATCTAGTATTTCTTTAGCTTCTTTTACTACTAATTCTTTTTCATCTGATGTTAAAGCTATACCGTAAACATAAATTTTTTTTTTGTAAGTATCTATCTGGTAATTGGTTGCTTTTATCTCTTTATTTAAAATTAAAGCTGTCCTTAATTGGGAAGTGATTAAAACATCTTTTGCAGATTGTTTGAGGTCAAATTTCTCTTTAATTTTTATATCGTTTCTTACAGATCTAGTCCCCTCAGTTTCCCAGGCCAATTTTGTTATTTTAAGTTTTTCTTCAGGGTCATCGACTTTGCCAGTTAAGAATATTCTTCCGTCTAGAACTTTTGATTTAACAGATAAAAAATACTTTTTATCTAGTAATAGTATTCTTGCTGATAAATTTTTTTGCATTATAGAGTCATCAATTTGTGTCCCTAGAGACCTAGGATCTAAAGCGACTGACACTCCAGTTCCAAAAATTCCCTTTGAGGAAACACCAGTACATCCTGACAAAAATAATGTTATAAGTATAAATATTAAAACTTTAAGCTTCATTTTTTATCTTTAAACAAAAATTGTAAATTTTTTTTTTAGGTATAGCGTTATTTTGAGAAATTAGATTTACGATTTCTTTAATACTTAATTTTTTAATCATTTTCCTAATGTTATTCTTATCTGATTCACTCAATAAAAGAGAACTTTTTTTTGTTTTTTTTTTTTCAGATATTACAATAGTTAATTCACCTTTTAAATTTTCATCTAGAGTTTTTAAATCATCAACTTTATATCTTAAATATTCCTCATAAATTTTTGTCATCTCTCTACAAATTAAAATTTCTCTATCAGAAAAACTTTCTTTAAGAAATGGAATAGTTTTGTTCATTTTTTTTGATGAAATAAAAAAAACAATACTAGAATCTAGCTGGGAAAGTAATTTTAGATCATTTTTAATATCCTTTAATTTTGATGGAAAAAAACCATAAAAAAAATATTTTTCAGAAAAACCACTAATTGATACAGCAGTACTAACCGCGGAAGGCCCTGGTAATGGAAAAATATTTATTTTTTCTTTAATACATTCTCTAACCAAGATAGCTCCAGGATCTGATATTCCAGGAGTTCCAGCATCTGAAACAAGAGATATAATTTTATCATTTCTTAAGTGATTAATAATTAAAGATAAATTTTTCTTCTCATTAAATTTGTGATTGGATAATAATTTTGATTTAACTTCAAATTTTTCCATCAATTTTCTAGAAATTCGGGTATCCTCACATAAAATAAAATCAGACTTTTTTAAAATTTCTATTGCACGGTAAGTAATATCTCTTAAATTTCCTATAGGAGTGGGTATTATATATAGACCTTTTTTAATTTCTTTATTTTGAAATTTAGGGTTTACAGTCATAATTATACAATACTAAAATTATATAAATCATTAAATGAATAAATATTTTAAAATTCTTTTTTCTATATTTTTTGTTTTATTATTTGAAACATCAGTTTCCAATTCTGAAGAAACAAAAATCAAAATAGGAGTATTAGCTCCACTATCCGGAGAAGACGCGTCTTTAGGAAAACAAATACTAAATTCCATTAGAATGGCCTTAATTGACATAAAAGATAATAACATTGAAATATATCCTAAAGACACTAGGTCGGATCCCGATATGACTTTACGTTCAGCTCTGGAATTTGAGAAAATGGGAATATCCTTGGTTATCGGACCAGTTTTTCATAAAAACTTATTATTTTTAGATAAAGTAAAAAATATCACTTTTTTATCTTTAACTAACAAAACTTTAGATCTGCATAAAAATATCATAAGCAGTGGCATTAACTCATCTTCACAATTGAATACTATTAAAAAATTTTTAGAAAGGAGCGAGATAAAAAAAACAATTCTTTTAATCCCAAATTTAAATTATGACATAGAGATTAAAAAAGGAATTGAAGAGTCAAAGATAAAATTTTTTAAACAATACAACTATGATATTGACCCTACTAAATTAACTAAACAAATAGAAAAAATCACAAATTACGGAATAAGAAAACAAAATCTATTAGATGAAATATCACGAGTTGAAAATTCTGATGATCCAAATAAGGAAAAAATTATAGAAAATCTCGAAAAAAAATACACTCTTGGAAATGTAAAATTTGATTCTGTTATTATTACAGATTTTGATGAAAGTTTAAAAAGTGTTATCACTTCATTACTGTATACTGATGTATCGCCTAAAAATAAATATATAATTACTTTAAACCAATGGTTTAATGAAAGTTTGTTAAAAGAACAAAATTTACAACCAATTTATTATCCTTCAATTAACAAACAAAATTTGGATGAGTTTACTAATAAATTTTTTAAAAAATTTAATTATAAACCAAATTATCTCTCGTTACTGAGTTATGATTTAGTTGGATTAATATATTACCTATCACTAAAAAATGAAGCTTTAGAAATAAACAAATCGTTTAAAACTCAAAATACTTTTAAAGGAAAAATAGGAATTTTTGAAATTAAAGATAATAAGATAAATCACCAACTAAATTTTTATGAAATCAATGACGGTAAACTTAAAGAAATTTTTTAATCTTTTTAAATGCGATTGATCTATGGTCGATTTTACTTTTACTAGAAAACTTCATTTCACCAAAAGTTTGTTTCTTTTTTTTTGGAATAAAAATTGGATCATATCCAAAACCATTTTGTCCCCTAATTTTGTTTGAAATAGAGCCCTCAATTTTTCCTATAACGCTAGCGATTATTTTATCTAAATAACAAATTGATAGTGCACATACAAATCTTGCTTTAATCTTTTTAGCTCTCCAATTCTTATCTTTTTTATCTAATTCTTTATATACTCTTTTAATTGCTTTATTAAAATCCCCCTTGGATCCTGCCCATCTGGCTGAAAAGATTCCAGGCTTTTTATCCAAACAATCTATTTCAAGACCAGAGTCATCAGCAATACAAACTAAATTAGATTTTTTTGAAAAATACTTAGATTTGATTATTGAATTTTCTTTAAATGTTTGTCCATTTTCTGCTGGGCTTTTAAGATTAAAATCTGATGTAGAGAAAATCTCAATTGATTTTGGCAGTAAACCCTTAATTTCTCTTAGTTTTCCTTTGTTATTTGTGCCAATTAATATTTTTGATTTTTTTTTTTTTAACATCTAGAAATTCCTGAATTTCTTACCATATAAGTTTTATGGAAAAAGAACAGAAAGAAAATATTCAAAACGAAAATTTAGCTAAGGAAGAAAATAATCAATCTACTAATCCTCAGGATAAAACAGACGATCATAGTAAAAAAGATGAAGAGGACAAAAAAGAATTAACGCCAGAGGAAAAGATTTTAGAGCTTGAAGATAAATTGGCTAGGGCATTTGCTGAAATGGAAAATCAACGAAGAAGATTTGAGAAAGAGAAGGAAGATGCTTTTGAATACGGTGGTTTTTCATTTGCTAAAGAAGCGCTTAGCCTTATAGATAATTTTGAAAGATCCAAAAGCATTTTAGAGAGTGATGAAAAATTGAAAGACTCTGAAGCACTTAAAAAAACTTTAGAACATTTTGATATAATTCATAAAGATTTAATATCCATATTTAACAAGAATGATATTAAACAGATTGATAGTCTAAATAAAAAATTAGATCCAAACTTTCATCAAGCAATGATGGAGATTGAGGATGATACAAAAGAGCCAGGAACTATAATTCAAGAAATTCAAAAAGGTTTCACCATTAAAGATCGATTGCTAAGGCCAACTGAAAGTGAAACGTTAATTTCAAGATTAATTGACAGACCTATTAGACCATTATTCCCAGATGAATTTAAAAATGAGGTTCAGTTGTTACCAACTGTAATTTCTTATGATAAAGAAAACGAAGCTGATATTTTATCTATTACAGCTTCTTCTGCAGCATTAGCAATTTCAGGCATGCCATTTATGGGGCCAGTAGGAGCTTCTAGAGTTGGTTATATTGATGGCAAATATGTTTTAAACCCATCAAAGACTGATTTGGAAAAATCAAAATTAGATTTAGTTGTAGCAGGCACAAAAGATGCTGTGTTAATGGTTGAATCTGAAGCTAGCGGTTTAACAGAGGAAGAAATGTTAAATGCAGTTAAATTTGGTCATGAAGGTTTTATTCCTGTGATTGAAATGATTGAGGAACTCGCAAAAGAATGCAGAAAACCTGAATGGACTGTTGAAAAGAAAGATTTATTCGAGGTTAAGAAAAAACTTGAAGAAACATTTACTGAAGATCTTAAAAAAGCTTTTGCGACTAGAGATAAACAAGATAGATCAAACCAAATTTCAGAGATCACTGATAAAGCAAAAAAACTTTATGAGGAGGATGAAAATTATACTGATCTTGATGTTAACTCTGAACTAAAAAATCTCGAAAAAACAATAGTAAGGACTGACATTCTTAAAAATAAAAATAGAATTGATGGCAGAGGATTATCTGATGTTAGACCTATTTCTTGTGAGGTAGGAATTTTACCAAGAACTCATGGCTCGGCTTTGTTCACTAGGGGAGAAACACAGGCAATTGTAACCGCAACTTTAGGAACCTCAGACGATGAACAAAGAATCGAAAGCTTAGATGGATTACAAAGAGAAAGGTTTATGCTTCACTATAATTTTCCACCATTCTCAGTTGGTGAAACAGGTAGAATAGGAACTGGTAGAAGAGAAATAGGACATGGTAAATTAGCTTGGAGAGCTATTCACTCTTCATTACCATCAAGTGAGTCATTTCCTTATACATTTAGAGTTGTCTCAGAAATTACAGAATCTAATGGCTCTTCATCAATGGCTACAGTTTGTGGAACATCACTTGCATTAATGGATGCGGGTGTGCCTATCAAAGAACCTGTTGCAGGTATCGCAATGGGATTGATTAAAGAAGGAGATGAGTTTAGCGTCTTATCAGATATTTTAGGTGATGAAGATCATCTTGGGGATATGGATTTTAAAGTAGCTGGAACTAAGAATGGAATTACTTCACTTCAAATGGATATTAAAATCACTGGAATTACCTTTGAAATTATGGAACAGGCATTAAATCAAGCAAAAGATGGAAGAATTCATATTTTAGGTGAAATGAATAAAGCATTATCAGCCTCAAGATCAGATGTTGGAAAACACACTCCAAAAATGGAAAAAATTAATGTTGATAAAAAAGACATTGCTGCCGTAATTGGAAAAGGAGGAGCTACAATAAGAGAGATTGTAGAAAAATCAGGTGCGAAAGTTGATGTTAATGATGAGGGCGTAGTGACAGTTGCTGCACCAGATGAAGAAGCTAGAAATATTGCTATGCAAATGATTAAAGATATTACTGCAAAAGCTGAATTGAATAAAATTTATTCAGGTAAAGTAATGAAAATTATGGAATTTGGAGCATTTGTAAACTTTTTAGGCAAACAAGATGGGCTTGTTCATATTTCTGAACTTGCGGATAAAAGAGTTGCTAAAGTTACTGATGTTGTCAAAGAAGGTGATGAGGTAAAAGTAAAAGTGATTGGATTTGATAGAGGAAAGGTAAAACTTTCTATCAAACAAGCTTAGGTTTAAAATGTAAATCAAGAAATAAGTAGAATAATTAAAATTATTTTATGAGAGTTGCTGTTTTAAGTTTGATTATTTTATTATTTTTCTTTAACAGTAATAAAGTTTATTCAGGCACAGTTACTATGCCTTCAACTTTAACAACTGATACAACTGATTTCGTTTTACTATCAAGCTCAGGAACAACACCTAGTATTAGTGGTTACACAGGAACCCTTCTTGTTTCAGCTGTAGCATCGGATGGAAATATAAAGGTAACGTCTGTTACTAATTTAATGCAGGCAGCGGGCTATTGTAATTATGAAAGTGATAATTCAAGTGTACCTTCTCAGTGTACAGGTAATTCTCTTACAGAAATAGGTTTTAGAGGAACACAAGATGATATTAATACTGCACTTGCAACATTATCATTCAAAGGCGATGGTGCTGCTGGATCACCTACAATTACTGTTGCTGTAACTCCAGCAGGTACTAATTATTTTTCAGGCAATGGTCATTATTATCAACTTGTAACTGGAAATATTAATTGGATTAATGCAAAAACTGCAGCAGAAGCCTCAACTTACGAAGGTTTAACAGGTTATCTTGTAACAATTACAAGTGCAGCTGAAAATAATTTTATTAAAAATAAAATTGCTACCAATACTTGGATTGGTGGATCTGATGATGCAACATATACATCTAATACCCATCCAGCCATAACTAGTGGTGGCGCAGGTAATTCTACTCCACATGGACTAGCTGGTGAGGGTACTTGGGAATGGGTTTCTGGACCAGATAATGGAAAAACTTTTCACTGCCAGGAAAAAATTGAACCTAAAGCTGATCCTGCTCATCCAGATTGCACGGTAGCATCAGGATATGAATATGTAAATTGGCTAAATAATGAACCTAATGACCATAATAGTGATAGAGATGGGCAAGAAAACTGTGCTCATATGTATGGCTCTGGAGACAACAAAGGTAAATGGAATGATTTACCTTGTACTAATACAGTTGGAGCATATGTAATTGAATATGGTGGAACAGCTGGCGAAAGCGCTACCGTAAGCGGTCAAACGACATTAACAATTAATTCAACGGAAGCTAGCGGCAGTACTTACACAGCGTTCAATGATAAACAAGTAAGTGGAATGATAAACGCTCAAACAGAATATGCTAAAAGATTTATGTTTAATACCACCAATCAAGTCATGCGTAGAATGGAACAGTTTAGAAGAGTTGGAATTAATAAATCAACTCGAATTAAAGATATGAGATTAACTCTTGCCAATGATCAAAATAATTACAACAACCAAATACCAACAAAATTATTTGATTATTACATTGATGAATATAAAAATTTATCTGCAAAAAATGTTGATGATTTAATTAGTAAACTTCCATTAACAAAATATTTAAAAGAAAATTATAATATGACACCCAAGGACTGGGCATTTTGGACAGCTGGCTCAATTAATAAGGGTAGACTTAATCTTAGCTCAGTTGGTGATTTAGGAATAATAAATAGAACTGAGAGTTTTATAGTAGGTGCAGATGTTAATTATGATAAGGGTTCTTTATTTGGACTTGCTTTGAGGCATGAAGATGATCAATCTGATATAGGCATGAAGGATAGTACTGGATTTTTAGCAAGATCTAATAATTTTTCTCTATATAATACCTGGCAAGGATCTGAAAAAAATTATATTGACTCTTTTTTAGGATTTGGAAAAACTACTTACGCTACAACACGTATTGTTGACACCTCAAACCCTTCTAATGTTGTAAAAGGTAAATTCAAGGCAAAACAAGTTTTTGGTTCGGTTAAATATAATTTCAAGAATGTCCATAAAAATTATAAATTTCACAATTATTCCAAATTTGATTTTGGTTTTGTAAATTTTGATGGATATTCTGAGACAGGTAGCAGTAGTTCAAAGTTAAAATTTGGTAAAAGAGAACTTGAAACATCATCAATTTCTGTAGGATCTGCCATTGAGAAAGAAATATATCTTACCGACTCATTATTTATTCCTTATTTTAAGTTAGATTTTAGTAAGGATCTTACAGATGGATCAGATATACAAGCTAACTATGTTGGTAATACCACCAAATATAACACTACAATTGACAAAAACTTTAGCTCGATGATTATTTTTGAAACTGGATTTGATTGGTTTTTTGATAATGGGTGGAATATCAAATCTGTAATTAGTAGAACTGATAAAGATGGCTTAGGACACGAAAATTTATTAGAGCTAAGAGCCGTTAGATCGAGACAAAACTTATATTAAAATTAAATGAATATTTATGAAAAAATTCGAATGTTTCATAATATTTATTTTAAAAACAATTTTTTTATTAAAAAAAAGACTTATTCAATGGATGGGGAAGATCTTTTTATTAATGATTTTTTTAAAAATAAAATAGGATTATATGTAGATGTTGGTGCGTACCATCCATTAGAATTAAGTAATACATACTTACTTCACAAAAGAAAATGGGAAGGCATAAATATAGATATTAATTCCCTATCAATTGAATATTTTGATTTTTTAAGGCCTAAAGATATTAATCTAAATTTGGGTGTAGCCAAAAAAAATTCTACAAAAATAATATATTTTCAAAAAGAAAAATCACCATTGAATACATTGAATTTGAATCATGCAAAAAAAATTTTCTCCAATAAATTTAAAAAAAAAAGGATTAAAACTAAAACTCTTACAACTATTTTGGATAAAACTAAATTTAGAGGAAAAGAAATAAATTTTTTAAATATTGATACAGAGGGTAATGATTTGGAAGTATTGAAAAGTTTAGATTTTAAGAGATATAAACCTAAGTTAATATGTGTAGAATTGGTAGATCATTTTAATCCAAAACAAAAAGAAATAAAAAAACACAAAATTTATAAATTTTTAAAAAATAAAAAATACCAGCTAGTATGGTCTGGTCATTTTAGCCATATTTTTAAGATTTGATACTTAAGTAATATTTTTTGGGTCAGGCATTCCAACTTTATTATATCCAGCATCCACATAATGGATTTCACCTGTAACCCCATTTGCAAGATCACTCAATAAATATAATGCAGAATTTCCAACATCATGAATATCAACGTTTCTCTTTAAAAAGGAATGGTCTTCATTCCATTTATACAAAAATTTTGCATCACCAATAGCAGACGCTGCTAGGGTTTTAATAGGCCCTGCGCTTATTGCATTTACTCTTATATTCTTTGGACCCAAATCTCTCGCAAGATACTTTACGCTTGCCTCAAGAGCAGATTTACAAACTCCCATTACATTATAATTAGGTATTGCTTTGGTAGATTCATAGGTCAAAGTTAACATACTGCCACCATCTTTCATTACTTTTGAGGCTTCTTTAGAAACTTCAGTAAATGAAAAGCATGAAATCAGCATACTTCTTAAAAAATTTTCTCTTGTCGTATTTAGATATTCACCGGACAATTCTGATTTATCTGAAAATGCAACAGCGTGAACCACAAAATCAATTTCCCCCCACTGGGATTTGATACTTTCAAATAATTTTATTATTTCCTCTTTCTTTTCAACATCACAACTGAATGTTGTTTTTGAATTTAATTTTTCAGCTAAAGGTATTACTCTTTTTTTTAGTGCATCTCCTAAATAGGTAAATGCAAGTTCTGCTCCAGCTTCAGCTAGTTTTTGAGAAATACCCCAAGCGATAGATCTCTCATTAGCAACACCCATGATCAATCCCTTTTTGCCTTTCATTAAACTCATAACTAAACCTTTTCAAAAATTAAAGCTGCATTAGTTCCACCAAACCCAAAACTGTTTGACATAACTGTGTTTAAAGTTACTCCCGTCTCAGTTTTAGCGACTATTGGAAATTTTTTAGCCTCATCATCCATTTCATTAATATTTGCAGAGCCAGCAATAAAATTATTTTTCATCATAATTAAACAATATATTGCCTCATGAACAGATGCTGCCCCTAATGGATGTCCCGACAGAGATTTAGTTGAACTAATTTTTGGAATTTCTGATCCAAAAGTCTCCTTCACAGCATTTAATTCTGTAATATCTCCAACAGGAGTAGATGTTCCATGAGTGTTTATGTAATCAATTTTATTTTTTGTTGACGCCATAGCCATTTTCATACATCTAACAGCTCCTTCACCTGATGGTGCTACCATATCATATCCATCTGAGGTTGCTCCATAGCCAGTTAATTCTGCATAAATTTTTGCTCCTCTAGCCTTAGCGTGTTCATATTCTTCAAGCACTAACACCCCTCCGCCTCCGGCAATTACAAAACCGTCTCTTGTTTTGTCATATGCTCTTGATGCAGTCTCAGGCGTATTATTGTATTTTGACGATAAAGCAGTCATAGCATCAAACATTGCAGTCATTGCCCAATGAATTTCCTCACTACCACCAGCAAAAACAATATCTTGTTTACCCAATTGAATTAGTTCCATAGAATTTCCAATACAATGTCCACTTGTTGCACAAGCTGAACTCATAGTGTAATTAGTGCCTTTAATTTTAAATGGGACTGCAAGTGTAGCAGAAGCAGTGCTTGCCATTGTTCTTGGTACAATAAAAGGGCCCATAAGTTTTGGTGTTTTAGCACGTGTTTTATCAGCAGCTAAAATAACATTTTCAATTGAAGGGCCACCTGAACCCATTACAATTCCTGTTTTAAAATTACTTATATCTTTCTCCTCTAAGCCAGAGTCTTTTATTGCTTCTTTCATGGCTATATAATTATACGCTGAACCAGAACCCATAAATCTAATTGTTTTTCTATCTATATGATCCTCTAGTTTAATATTCGGTTTACCATGAACATGACTTTTTAAGTTATGTTCTTTATATTCTTCTGCAAAAGAAATTCCTGATTTAGAATTTAATAAAGATTGATAAACTTCATCTTGATTGTTACCTAAACAAGATACTACCCCTAAACCAGTTATTACCACTCTTCTCATTATTTAAATAAACCTACTTTTAAATTGTCAGCTGAATATATTTTTTTCTCATCAGCAAGTAATACCCCATTAGCAAGACCAACAGTTGTTCCTCCAGGCGACATTATTTTTTTCATATCTATTTCATATCTTACGTTTTTGACATTTTTTAAAACTTCACCTGTAAATTTAACAGTACCAACTCCTAAAGCCCTTCCCTTACCAGGATTTCCTTTCCAACCTAGAAAAAAACCGACTAGTTGCCACATAGCATCTAATCCTAAACATCCTGGCATAACAGGATCTTCTTTAAAGTGACAATCAAAAAACCAAAGATCATTTTTAATATCTAACTCAGCTTTCAGTAAACCTTTTTTAAAAGCTCCCTTGTCGTCATTAATTTCTGTAATTCTATCAAACATAAGCATTGGTGGAAGAGGTAATTTAGCATTACCAGGCCCAAATAATTTCCCTTCACCACAATTTATTAGTTCATCGTATGAGTAAGAGTTTTTTTTCATAAAATTGAATACTCTTATTTACTTGATTTTATAACTATATAATATAATTATAATACTTGTTTAGAATAATTTTAACTAACAATTTGCTTAAAAAGTGAAATATATAGAAAAATTAAGAAATTCTGGATTAAGACCTACTAAACAAAGGCTACAGATATGCGAGGTTCTGTTTAATACCGAAAGAACATTTCATTTCACAATAAATGAGCTAGAGCAAAAAATTAAAGATAAAATAGATAACAAAATATCTTTAGCAACAATCTATAATACAGTTCATGCTTTTGAAAAAAAAGGATATTTAAAGCAAATCCCTATAAACTCAAACCAAACTTATTTTGACACAAATATTACTGATCATCATCATTTTTATAATTTAAAAGATGGTAAATTAATTGACTTAGAAAACTCTGATGTAGGACCTATAAACATTAAAAGAAAAATTGATGGGAAGAAAATCAAATCCATTGAGGTTCTAGTCAAACTTGAAGATTAGTTTATCAATTTACTGAGCGTCATTATTAACCAATTGACAGCTATTTAGAACCATTATAAACTGCATTAATATCAACTTTAATCATGGGGAGTAAATGAGCACTGAAAATTTTAAAAACAAATCTTTTAAGGCAAATGAGCTAAGTAAATGTCCTTTTACAGGATCAGGCACACCTGCAAAGTTTTCTGCAGGAAGAGGTCAAACAGTAAGAGACTTCTGGCCAAATAGTTTAAATCTAAAAATTCTTAGTCAACATTCTAATTTATCAAACCCTATGGATAAAAAATTTAATTATGCAAAAGAATTTAAAAAACTTAATTACAAAGCCTTAAAAAAAGATTTAAAAAAATTAATGACAGACTCACAAGAATGGTGGCCTGCAGATTATGGTCATTATGGCCCTTTATTTATCCGATTAGCTTGGCACGCTGCAGGGACTTACAGGACTGGTGATGGTAGAGGCGGTGCCGGTACTGGTAACCAAAGATTTGCTCCGCTCAATTCATGGCCAGATAACGTGAACTTAGATAAAGCAAGGTTACTTTTATGGCCAATCAAAAAAAAATATGGAAGAAAAATTTCATGGGCAGATTTATTTATATTAGTTGGAAACGTAGCATTAGACTCCATGGGTTTTAAAACTTTTGGTTTTGGTGCAGGTAGAACAGACATCTGGGAACCAGAGGATGATATTTATTGGGGTTCAGAAAAAGAAATGCTAGGTGTTGAGAGATACAGTGGAAAAAGAGATTTAGAGCAACCGTTAGGTGCTTCTCACATGGGTTTGATTTATGTAAATCCACAAGGTCCGGATGCAAATCCAGATCCACTATTAGCAGCACATGACATTAGAGAGACATTTGGAAGAATGGCTATGAATGATTATGAAACAGCAGCTTTAGTTGCTGGAGGACATACGTTTGGAAAATCTCACGGAGCAGCATCAGAGTCTTACAAAGGTCCAGATCCAGAGGCTTCACGACTTCAAGATCAGTCTACTGGATGGAATAGTGGATATAAATCTGGAAAAGGTGTCGATACAATAAGCAGTGGTATTGAAGGTGCTTGGACTCAAAATCCTATAAAATGGGATATGGGTTATTTGGATTGTTTATACGGTCATGATTGGGAATTAACAAAAAGTCCAGCCGGAGCTCATCAATGGACTCCAAAGGAAAATGGTCAAAAAATTAAAATGGTTCCTGACGCGCATCAAAAAGGTGTGCTTCATCCACCAATGATGCAAACAACGGATATATCAATGAAAGTTGATCCAAGTTATGGACCAATTACAAAGCATTTTCATCAAAACCCTAGAGAATTTCATGATGCATTTGCTCGGGCATGGTTTAAATTAACTCATAGAGATATGGGTCCAAGAGTTTGTTACTTGGGTAATGAAGTTCCAAAAGAGCAATTAATTTGGCAAGATCCAATTGATAGACCAAAGTACAAACTAAAATCAAAAGATATAAAAGATTTAAAAAACAAAATTTCTAAATCAAAAATATCAATTTCAGATTTAGTTTCTACTGCATGGGCATCAGCTTCAACTTTTAGAGGATCAGATAAAAGAGGTGGTGCTAACGGTGCAAGAATAATGTTAGAACCACAAAAAAGCTGGGCTGTGAATAATCCTAAGAAATTATCAACTGTGGTTAAAGCTTTAAATAAAATAAAAGATCAATTTGATAATAAAAAGAAAAGCGTATCAATGGCAGACTTAATTGTCTTAGCAGGTGGTGTTGGTATTGAGATGGCTGCTAAAAAGGCAGGACATAAAGTTAATGTTCCATTTTCAGCAGGCAGAGGAGATGCAAGACAAGATCAAACTGATATTCATTCTTTTGGTCTTCTTGAGCCTCAGGCAGATGGTTTTAGAAACTATCTAAATGGTGGAGCTTCAAATGTCTCAGCAGAAGAAAAATTGGTTGATAAAGCACAACTAATGGGTCTGACTGCACCAGAAATGACAGCACTTATAGGCGGTATGAGAGTTTTAAATACTAACTATGATGGTTCAAATTATGGTGTTTTTACAAATAAACCTGGTTCTCTTACTAACGATTATTTCGTAAATCTATTAGACATGAATACTACATGGAAAGAGGAAGATAAATCAGAACAAACTTTTGTTGGAAAAGATAGAAAAACTCAAAAAACTAAATGGAAAGCAACAAGAGTTGATTTGATTTTTGGTTCAAATTCTCAACTAAGAGCTCTTGCAGAAGTTTATGCCTGTGAGGACTCAAGTGAAAAATTTATTAAAGATTTTATAGCTGCATGGGTAAAAGTTATGAATTCTGATCGATTTGATTTGAAATTAAATTAAATTAGAAAAAAAGATAAAGTTATATGGCAACAGCAAATTTTGAGGATTTTTACGAAGTTCCAAATCTAAATTTTGACATTTCAAAGTTAAAAAATGACTTAGATAAAATTTTGAAATTAAAAAAATTTAATACACCAGGTGTTACACATTTTGGTGCAATCCCATTAAACCAAATTCCAAATGATAAGAGCTCGATTGAAGGGAGCAATATTAGAGGAAAATATTGGACAATTGCAGATGAAACTGGAAAAGAGGTTTCAAGAGATGTTGATATAGATGAGTCTAAATATACACAATTAATACCTGAATTTGAAAATACATACTTTGCAGAAGTTTACAAAGTTCTAAGCAAAAGATTTAAATTGGGAAGGGTTAGGCTTTTATTAAAAGAGCCTAGATCAACTTTGAGTTGGCACAAAGATCCTGAATGTAGACTTCATGTGCCTATAATCACAAACAAAGGGTGTTCAATGGTTATAGAGAATGTCGCTAAACATTTACCCGCAGATGGGAAAGTTTGGATTACAAATAACACTAAATATCATAATTTTTTTAATGGAGGTGAACAGGCTAGAATACACCTTGTGGCTTGTGTTCTTGAGAGTCCTTTTAAAAACTAATGGAAATTACTAAAGGCATATTTCAAGCATCCCAAAATATTTATCAAAATAATAAAGGATCTTTACTTAGAACTGTAATTTATACAATTGGTCACTTTGCAATTGCTATTACAGTTTTAATGATAGTAGCAGATGTTTCTTTTAAAATTGCACTGACTGATGCAATTGTTGAACCAATTGCAAATTCAATTTGGTATTTTATTTTAGATAAATGGTGGACAGGTAAATCTAAAAAATAATTTGATCGAATACCTCAAAAAAAAAGCAATTAGTAATCATTTGCAAAAAAAAATCGATAATAATAATCATTCGCACAGATAATTATTGAAATAAATTTATTTATGATTAATTTTTTCCCATGCAAACAGAAAATTATAACTGTAAAAAATGTGGACTAACAATTTCTTCAACTTGTTCCAAGTGTGATAAAATTGTTGACGTTCAAGTTCTTGATGATGGTTGTATTGTTCAGAAAACAAAATGTTTAGATTGTGCAAATGCTCCTGTAATCAAGGATGTTTGTGAACAACAAAAGTAGTTTAACATTTTAAAATACAAGTCAAATAGATTAAGATTAATTCACACCCCAGGAATCTTCTATTTTAACCCAACCCTTAAAGTTTCCAGTTTTTACCTTACACCAATCATCATTACAATTCTGTATTAACAAAACTCTACCCTTTTCTATTTTTGCTAAAGGTTTCGAAAAATTTGTTGGCTTGCTAAACAAAATTTTATCGATCTTTGGTATTAAAGAATTTACCTTTTTGAGTTGAGAGACATGTATCCATCCACTATTATTTTTTAGATCAATAATTCTTCTAAAATTTTCCTTCTTATCAATCTGCTTAATAGGTAAATTTATTTTTTTATAGATATATTTTATTGGATACTCAAACCCTGGACCATATCTTACATTTACTTTATTTTTTTTTAATGAAAGAAAAGTATCACTTGCAAAAACATTTAATGGAAAAAAAATCCAGAGCAAAATTAAAAAATATAAATTTTTCATTATTAAGTTATACCTATTTTCTATTAAATTTAACTTTTCTAAAATTAAGATTTAAAAGATCAATAATTAATATTTGATTTTTTAAAGTTTGCCCAATTTTCATAATCATTTTTAAGGCTTCATTTGCTTGAGTTGTTCCTACAATTGATGCAGTTGTGCCAAGAACTCCCTCAAATTCACAATTTAGGTCATTGTCTGAAATTTCATTTTCTTGGTAGAAACTTTTTAAAGAAGCTGTTTTTTTATCGTTAAAATCAAATGTAAATACATGACCATCGAATTTACTGATTGCCCCTGTTACCAATTTTTTTTTCAACTTTACGCAGAAATCATTAATTAAAAACTTTGTCTTAAAATTATCTGAACCATCAATTATTATTTCATAATCTTTAATTATATTTTTAATATTATTCTTGTTGAGTCTTGATTTGTAAGTTTTAATTTTAGTAGATGGATTTATTTCTCTCAGTTTTTTTGCAGCTACACTAACTTTTGATTTTTTTATATCTTTAGAAGTAAATAAGCTTTGTCTATGTATGTTGGAAAGATTTACGATATCATTATCAACAAGACCAATAGTTCCAATACCAGCTCTTACTAGATTTTCTGCAGCAGGACAACCTAACCCTCCAACACCAACGATTAAAATTTTAGAGGATAAAATTTTTTTTTGACCTCTCGCACCTATATTTTTTAAAACTAATTGTCTTGAGAATCTTTCAATTTGAGATTTGTTAAGACTTTCTATCATTTACCAGTTGAACCAAAACCGCCTGCTCCTCTTATTGAATCTGGAAGTTCATTCGTTTCTTCTAGATCCATTTTTATAACTGGAGTTAAAATCATTTGAGCAATTCTATCGTTGTTATTGATCTTAAAACTTTTGTTACCATGATTAAATAAAATAACTTTTATTTCTCCTCTATAATCACTATCAATTGTACCAGGTGTATTTAAAACACTAATATTATTTTTTGCCGCTAATCCTGACCTTGGTCTAATTTGAATTTCATATTCTTTAGGAAATGCAACTGATAATCCAGTTGGTACTAGGCATGATCCCCCTGGCTTTAATTCAATTGATTTATCTATATATGCCATTAGGTCCATGCCAGATGCACCATTAGTTTTATATGATGGTAATTTTACAGAAGCTTTTAATTTTTTTACTAAAACTTTAATCATTAGTTTAGATGATCAATGATTTTTTCAACTAATTCATCTGAAATTTCTGATTTAGATTTATATTTAAGTCTCTCTATTTTTTTATTTTTATAAAGAATTGATACTTCATTAAAATTTGACTCAAAACCAATTGATTTATTTGATACATCATTTGCAACTATCCAGTCACAATTTTTTTCATTTAGTTTTTTATTTGCATATTTTTCCAAATCATTCGTTTCAGCTGCGAAGCCTACCACAAGTTTTGGTCTTAAGGAGTTATGATTAGAGACATAATCAAGAATATCTACATTCTTTTCTAACTCTAAATTTATTTCATCTTGTTTTTTTATTTTTTTTTTTGAGGTTTCTTTCACTTTATAGTCACATACTGCTGCTGAAAATATTGCAACATCCGCTGGTAAACTTTTAAGTGTCGATTGAAACATTTCTTCAGCAGTTTCAACTTTGATCAAATTGATATCATTATTTATTTCTAAATTTGTTGGTCCTGAAATTAAAGTTGTTTCAAAACCCTTTTTTAATAATGATTTGGCAATTTCATAGCCTTGTTTACCACTGGATTTATTAGATATATATCTTACTGGATCAATGTACTCTTTGGTTGGTCCTGCGGTCACGATTGCCTTTAATTTATTTTTTAATTTTAAATTTTTGAGATAAATTTTAAGTTTATTTATTATCTCTTTTGGTTCTGACATTTTACCTTCACCGTATTCTCCGCATGCCATATCTCCAATTTCAGGACCAATTAATTCATAGTTATAAGTTTTTAGTTTTGTTATATTTTGTTTAGTAGATTGATGTTCCCACATCCTTACATTCATTGCAGGTGCAATAAAAATTTTTTTATTTGACGCAAGAGCAACAGTTGAAGCTAAATCATCTGAACTTCCACTAGCAAGTTTAGATATTGTATTAGCTGTTGCAGGGGCAATTAAAATAAGATCTGCCCATCTTGAAAGACTAATATGATCCATCTCTACTTCATTTTCTATACTAAAAAGATCCTGATAAACTTTAGATTGAGATAACGAAGTAATTGAGAGAGGTGTTACAAATTCAGCGCCACTTTTAGTAAGAATTGTTTTTATACTTACACCATCCTTTTTTAAAAGTCTGATTAATTCAAGACTTTTATATGCAGCTATACCACCACAAATTATTAATAAGATTTTTTTATTATTCAGGTTACCCATGGAGTGAATTAAAATACCAATAGACCAAAAATTACAAGGACTAAAAAGCCAATAATAGATTGATTTCTAAAAGCGATCATTTCTGATTTTTTTGTATTCAAAGCGGTATAAGAGTTTGAATTTTGTGGAATTTGACCACTAGCTAAATATGTTAGAGCTTGATTAGCTTTATCCATTATTTCTGGAAATTCTGGTAATCTTTTAATCACTTCAGAAGTACTTTGAATTGTATCATTAATTGTGGTTATAGGATCTTTTGTTTCTCTTAACCAATTTTCTAGAACAGGTTTAGATGTAGTCCAAATGTTCGTATTTGGATTTAATTTTCTGGCTACCCCCTCCACAACAACCATTGTTTTTTGGAGCATCAGAAGTTGAGGTTGTGTTTGCATATTAAATTTTTCTGTAACATCAAATAATTGTTTTAATAATTTTCCACCAGAAATATCTTTAACTGTTTGGCCAAAAATTGGTTCACCAATTGATCTCAGAGCTTGAGCAAGGTCATCTATCGGAACCTCTTTAGGAACCAGTCCAGCAACCAAATGTACTTCTGCTACTTTACGATAATCTCTTTGGATAAAACCAAATAGTATTTCTGCCAAAAATCTTTTACTCATTTTATCAAGTCTGCCCATTATTCCAAAATCAATTGGAACTATATGACCATTATTATCTATAAATATATTTCCTTGATGCATATCAGCGTGAAAAAAACCATCGCGCACTGCATGTCTTAGAAAATTTTGAATAATGTCGTTTGCAATTTTTTCAGTGTTTAAATTTCTTTTTTTTAGCTCCTCAGTTTCCCTAATAGAAATTCCATCAACCCAATCTAATGTCATTACATTTTCACTTGTAAAATTCCAATAAATTTCAGGAACTCTAAATCCAACATCATTTTTAGTATTTTCCGCATATTCGTTAGCTGCAGCTGCCTCAAATCTTAAATCCATTTCTAAATTTGTTATTTCTTTAAGTAAAAAAACTACCTCAACTAATTTTAATCTTTTTGTCTTTTTAATAAATGACTCCACTAAAAAAGCAAAAAGCATAATTGCATCAATTTCATCATTAAAAATTTTCTTAATGTTTGGACGTAAAATTTTTATAGCAACATCTTTGATAGTCCCATTATCATTGATTTGAGCTTTATGAACTTGAGCAATTGAAGCTGCTGCAACTGGCTCGCTTAAATTTATAATTGAGTCATATGATTCCTGTCCTAAATCATTTTTTATGATTTCTTTGGCTTGTATTAGTGGAAATGGTGGCAACTTATCTTGAAGATTTTCTAGTTGTTTTGAGAGACTCTCCCCAATTATATCTGGCCGCGTAGCTAAGAATTGTCCAAGTTTTATAAAAGTTGTACCCATAGATTCTAAGGTATCTGATAAGCGCTCGCCCTCACTTTTAATTAAACCTTTTTTTTTTGGTGAAAAAGATATTGATAAAATTTTAAATAGCAATGTGATTGCTAGTGGTGGCTTTTGAAATTTTGAGATTATCTCTAATATATCTGAACCAGCTATTTTTCGTCCAAGTTTAAATAAAGTAATAAATTTTTTTATCATTAAACTTTCCAGCCACTATGTATAGATATTATTCCATTGGAGAAGTTCCTATAATTGCATTTTTGAAATTTATTCGTTTTCATATATTCTAAAAGCTCTTCTTGATTGACAAAATTATTAATACTTTCGATTAGATAATCATAGGGTTCTCTTTGTCCAACAACGTATTTACCGATTAAAGGAATTAATTTTGAATAATTTTTATAGATAAGTTCTAAGTTCTTATTTTGTATTTTGGAAAATTCTAAACAAAAAAATCTTCCACCTTTTTTTAAGACTCTATACGCCTCTGAAAGGGATTTATCCAAATTCTTTGTGTTTCTTAATCCAAAACTAATTGTATAAAAATCAAACAAATTACTTTTAAGGGGAAGTTTTTCTGCACTAGATATTATCCATTTTATATTTTTATAATTTTTAAGCTTCTCTTTTCCTTTGGCCACCATGCCTTTATTTGGATCTATACAAGTAATATGATTGTTAATATCTGTGTTATCCAAATAAAGTTTCCCTATATCTCCAGTACCACAACCAACATCAATCAAGCTTTTATTTTTTGATGGTCCCATCATATTGATTAAGTTTTTTTTCCACAGCCTGTGTATTCCAAATGACATAAAATCATTCATTAAATCATATCTTTCAAAAACTTGATTGAATACGCCCTGAACTAACCCTTTTTTATTTTGAAGATGTTGTTGCATTTTTAATTAATTATTCATTTAATATAATAGTAAATGCCAGAATTACCAGAAGTAGAAATAGTCCGACAATCTTTATTAAAAAATATAAAGGGTAAAAAAATCAATAAAGTTTTGGTTAGAAACAGAAACTTAAGATTTAAATTGGAAACCTCCTTTGAAAAAAAGCTAAAAAATAAATTTATTTCAAATATCAAAAGATTCTCAAAATATTTAATTATTGAGCTAGAAAATAAAAGTTTTTGTATAGTCCACTTAGGTATGTCAGGAACAATTCATATTATTAAAAATAAAAAAAACAATCTACCCACCAACGCTAGTTTTTATAATTCACCAAATTTGCCCAAAAATCACAATCATGTAGAAATTTTTTTTAAGTATATGAAGGTAATTTATAATGATCCAAGAAGATTCGGTTACTTTCAATTTTTAGATGATTTTTATAGTTTAAAAAAAAAGTTTCAAAATTTTGGGCCGGAACCTTTTGATAAAAAATTTAATTCAAATTATTTGATTAATTATTTCAAAAAAAAAGACAAGAATATAAAAAATTTTTTATTAGATCAAAATTTTGTTTCTGGAATTGGAAATATTTACGCAAGCGAAATTTTGTATTTATCAAAAATTAATCCTTCGTTATCAGCTAAATATTTGAAAAAAAATCAATGTAAAAATATAGTTATAAATTCAAGAAAAATTTTACAGAATGCTATAAGAAAAGGTGGATCAACCATAAGAGACTTTAAAAATACAAAAGGCGATCGAGGTAATTTTCAAAAAGAGTTTAAAGTTTATGGTAGAGATAAACTAAAATGTAAAAGATTTAGTTGTTCTGGAACAATTAATAAAATAACTCAATCAAATAGGTCAACATTTTTTTGTGAAATATGTCAAAAGTAACAAATATATTATTGACCGGGCCTATTTAAGCGGTTATACCCCTGCAAAATTATGGCTAATACAAAATCAGCAATTAAAAGAATTAGACGAATATCTAAACAGACCGCGGTAAACAAAGCGAGAAAAAGTAGATACAAAATTGCATTAAAAAAGATGAACGTTCTGATTGAAAATAAAAAAAAATCCGAAGCTTTAAAGTTCTTACCCAAGTTGAATTCTGAGTTAATGAAGATTGCTAAAACTGGAATAATAAAAAAACAAAATGCATCTAGGAACGTATCTAGAATTACAAAAAAAATAAGTTCCTTATAATTTCTATACCTCAAGTTGATTCAACTCAAAGAATACGCTTTATATATGTCGCGTTAACCTTAAATTACAATATTTAGAATTAGTAAAAAAATATTATATTTAATTCAATCATAAATTTTATTTATTTTTTTAATACATAAAAAAAAAATTTGTCAAAGAAATTTTTAAAAAAAATTTTTAACACAATCCCAGATTTTATTTATTTTCAGTTTAGTAAAATAATTTGTTGCAATAACCATCATTATTGATGTAACTGGAGTCTTTCCAAAAAAATGAACAATACGCACACAAATAAAAATTTTGACAAGATTAATCTTGATTGGAAATTAATTCAGTCTGAATTAAAGCTTAAATTGGGAGTAGAGGTTTATGAAAGTTGGATAAAAAAAATTGATTTATATGAGGAGTTTAATAATTACATACTATTAACTGTCCCAACAAGGTTTATCCGTGATTGGATTACATCAAGATATTTAGATCAAATTTTACAAACTATCAGAAAACATAAAAAACAAATTTTAAGGATAGAATTTAAGATTATAGAAAAAAAGAATAATAAAAGTGAAAAATTTAATGAATTTAATCAAACAAACAAAACTGAAAAAGTCTCATTTATAAAAGACTCTCATTTACAATATAGTCGAATAGATCCCAATAAAAGATTTGAAAATTTTTTAAGTGGCTCAAGCAATAAAATAGCTTTTGAGGCTTCTTTAAAGGTATCTCAGAATATTTCCCATTATAATCCGCTTTATATATATGGAGGCGTAGGTTTAGGTAAAACACATCTTCTAAATTCTATAGGCTACGAGATGAGTAAAAACAAAAAAGTGATGTTTATTTCAGCTGAACGTTTTATGTATCAATTTGTAAAATCAATTAAATCTAACGATATGGTTAAATTTAAAGAGTATTTTAGAAATACAGATGTTTTATTAATAGACGATATTCAGTTCATGAACGGTAAAGAAGCTATGCAGGAAGAGTTTTTTCATACTTTTAATGCACTTTTAGATAAAGAGTCACAAATAATTGTTTCAGCTGATAGACCACCTAATAAGTTGTCTAGAATTCAAGAGAGAATTAAATCAAGATTCTCTGGAGGTCTAGTTGTAGATATTCAAAAACCTGAGTATGACTTAAGAAGAAAGATCATCGATCACAAGATAAATGATCTAACCACTCTATACGCTGACAAAGTAAATGTTACAGATGAAATTCAAGATTTTATAAGTAATAAAATCACCACTAATGTAAGGGAATTAGTTGGAGCAATAAATCGTATAGTTTCATTTTCTAGGATTTATAACAAACTACCGAGTCTATCTGAGACAAAAATTATTTTGAAAGATTTATTAAATTTAACAGAAAATAACGTAACAATAGACACAATACAAACAATTGTCTGCAAATTTTTCAAAATTAGTAAAAATGAGATGTTATCCTCAAGGAGATCGAGATATTTAGTAAGACCAAGACAGACAGCTATTTACCTGACTAAAATTTTAACCACAAAATCATTACCAGAAATTGGACGAGAATTTTCAAATCGAGATCATACGACCATAATTCATTCTGTGAAAACAATAGAAAAATTGAAAGAAAAAAGTCCAGACATGAATGATAATATAAATAAATTAAAAAATATTATTTTATATAATAAAGAAGGATGAAATTTAACGTTAATCAAAAAGAGCTTCAAGAAGCCTTAAGTTATTGTCAAGGTGTTATAGAAAAAAGGAGCACGCTACAGATACTTTCTAATGTTTTACTAAATGCAAGTAACTCAAAATTAACAATCACAGCCACAGATCTTGATTTGATTTTTATTCATCAAATTGAAAATGTTGAAATTCTAGAGGAGGGAAATACAACTACAACTTCATCAATTATGTTTGATATTGTTAGAAAATTTTCTTCAGACAAAAAATTAAACCTATCAGTGAGTAGCGAAAACAAACTTCAACTGGAGTCTGAAAAATCAATATTTAATCTAAATTGTATAAATTCCTCAGAGTTTCCGCTTACTGATGAAAATTTTAATGAAAATACTTTTGCAATTAATTCAAAACATTTTTTAAAGTTACTTAATAAGTGTAAGTTTTCAATATCGAATGATGAAACACGTCATTACTTAAGTGGTATATATTTTCATCAAACTGAAGTTGAGGATAAGATTTATTTGACTGCTGTTGCAACTGATAGTCATAGGATGTCAATTTCAAAAATAAGATTAAGTGAAAAAATAAATTTTGAACCAATTATTCTTCCAAAAAAAACTATTTTCCAGCTTTGTTCTTTACTAGATAATTATGATGGTGATTTAAAAATATCTAATTTAAAATCAAAAATTAAGTTTGAATTAACAAATAGTATCTTAATTTCTAAATTAATTGACGGAAAATTTCCAAATTATGTGCAAGTAATTCCTAAAAATAATCAAAAAAAATTGGAAACAAATCTTAAATCATTTTTAGGATCTATTGATAGGGTCGCATCAGTATCTCTAGATAAAAAAGATGGGGTTAAGTTTAAATTATCAAAGGATACCTTAAATCTCTCTGTTAATAATACTACAAGTGGTGATGGTAATGAAACTTTAGGTGTTCGATTTGATCATGATTTAGAAATCAGTTTCAATTCAAGATATTTAATAGATGTTGCTTCACAGCTTGATGGGGAAAACATAGAGTTATTTTTAAATGATACAGGTTCTCCAGCTTTAATAAAAGATCCAGGTGATTTTGATAGCATCTATGTGGTGATGCCCATGAAAGGCTAATTTATAAGATTTAATTCTGAATAAATTTTATTCTCTAAAGTTTTAAGAAATACTTCTTTTTCCAAATTATTATTTATTCGTTGTAATATAGAAATGGTGATAGTTTTATTACTAATTTTTTTCCCTGATTTAGGCCAGACAAATCCGGAATTAATTGCAACTGGTTGACAAGCAATTTTAAGTTTCTCATAAATTTTAGAGGCTCCTTTTTTAAAAGGTGGTCTTTCATTAGGTAGAACTCTAGTTCCTTGAGGAAAAATTATCAAAGGTCTATCTGAATTAGTAACTACACTTGAAATTTCATCATAAAAACTGAGATTATCTTTTGTAATTTGACCTCTTTTAATTGATATAGATCCAATTTTTTTCAGATACCATCCAAATATAGGTATAAATAATAGTTCTTTCTTAAGAATAAATACTGGCGAGTTAAATAAAGTTTGAAGGAAGAATGTTTCAAACATTGATTGATGTGATGCTGCTATAAAAAATTTTTCATCTTTAATAATATTTTCAGTCCCTTTAATTATTATTTTTGTTGAAAGAAAAAATTTTAAGCAAAAACTCGTCCAGTGACCCATTAACTTACCACCAAATAACACTACCTGTTTAGGTAAAAAAAATGAGGGCAAAAAAATTATTGAAATAATAATAATTCCAATAAAAAAAAATAATGAAAATATAAAGTTTCTTAACATTGTGTTAAAAGCTAGATTATTTCTATGTGCTTTTGTCTTTTTCTAATTACATTAATCTTTGAACCTTTAATTAATAATTCTATTGGTTTAGGTCTTAAATTATAATTTGAGCTTAAAGACATACCGTATGCACCAACATCGCATATAGCTATTAAATCTTTTTCCTCTAATTTTTGGAATTTTTTTAAAGTTATAAATTTATCAGTACTTTCGCAAATTGGACCAACGAATTCATAAGGTTTATTTGATATTTTATTCGATCTTGTTACTGGCAATGTCCTATGAAATGCTCCATATAATGCGGGTCTCATAAGATCATTCATAGCAGCATCTAAAATTATAAATTTTTTCCTACCACTGTCTTTAATATAAATGACTTTACTAATTAACACACCAGTATTGCCAATTATAGATCTACCAGGTTCAAAAATAACTTTTACTTTATGCCTTTTAAGAAAATTATTAATTGCAGTGTTATACTTTTTATAATTAAGTGTTTTGTTTTTATCAGAATAATTAATTCCCATACCTCCACCTAAATCGATAAATTCGAATTGATGATTAGTTTTGTCTAAGATATGACTGACAGCTTTAAGCATTTTTCCATAGGGCTTGTGATCTAAAATTTGGCTACCAATATGAACACTCAAACATTTTAAGTCTATATTTTTTGAACTTTTACAAAAATCAACAATTTTATGAAATGTTTTTTTATTTACTCCAAATTTATTCTCTTTTTTCCCTGTAGAAATTTGATTTAATGTTTTTGCATCTGTATTAGGATTAAGTCTAACCCCAATTCTAATTTTTTTGTTTTTTAATTTTGCAAGTCTATTTATTTCCTTTATTTCACTTAATGATTCAGCATTAATGAGCAGTATTTGCTTATTTATTGCAAAATTCAGTTCATTAGAAGTTTTTCCAACCCCAGAAAATACTATTTTATTTGGTTTTATTCCTGCTTTTAGGGCAATCATAAGCTCACCTAAAGAAACTACATCAGCTCCTAAACCAAATTTTTTAATTTCTCTAATTAAATTAACATTGGTATTAGATTTTACTGCAAAACAAATTAATGGTGAAAAAGATTCAAAATTTTTTTTAAATTTTTTTACATTTTCTTTTAATTTTGAATACGAATAACAATAAAAAGGTGTTCCAAATTTTTTAGCTATTCTCTGGAAATTGGCTTTTTCCAATGTTAATCTTTTATTAATATATTTCATGAAATTTTGTTAATTATAATTGTTGGTATTTTAATTTCTTTATTTAAAGCTTTATATTCAGGATCACCTTTCTTTCCACAAGAAACTAAAATACAACAAACTAAAATAACAAATGTAATTTTTTTAATCATCTTAATTTTCTATATTTCCTTATCATCTTTTTGATATTATCAAAAGATGTTCCACCATAAGATTTTTTGGAATTGATAGAATTCTTTAAATCAAACACTTTTAGCACATCTTTTGTTAATGTTGGTTCTATCTTTTTTAAGTCTTCCAAGGACAATTCATTTAGTTTTTTCTTTTTCTTTTCAGCTAAATTTACTAGCAAAGCTGTTTTTTGGTAAGCTTTTCTAAAAGACATTGAATTATTCTTGACTAGATAATCTGCTAAATCTGTTGCAGTAATGTAACCTGAGTATGCTAATTCAAGCATCCTTTTTTTATTAGGACTTACATTCTTAAGAATTTCATTAAATATTTTTAAACTCTCAAAAAGAACATCATATGATTTGAAAATAATTTCTTTATCATCTTGAAGATCTTTGAAGTATGAAAGAGGCAATCCTTTTAATATAGTAAACATTGAAAATAAATTACCAAAAGTAATTCCAGATTTTCCTCTTAAGTACTCTAAAAGATCAGGATTTTTTTTTTGCGGCATTATTGATGAACCAGTAACTATTTTATCTGAGAGGTTAATTAAATTAAAACCATCAGAATTCCAGATAATTAGTTCCTCAGAAATTCTTGATAAATGCAACGAACAAACAGAAACACTGTAAAGAAAATCTAAAACGAAATCTCTATCCGCTACAGTGTCGATTGAATTATTTGTAGGCTTTTCAAAACCAAGTTTTTTTGTCGTATAGTTCCTGTCAATGTTAAATGAAGTTCCTGTTAATGCAGCAACACCTAATGGGTTTTCATTTAAACTATCTAAATTATTCCTAAATCTGTCTTTGTCTCTTTTAAACATCTCTACATATGCCATTAGATAGTGTGCAAATGAAACTGCTTGTGCATTTTTTAAATGAGTAAAACCTGGCATAATAGTATCTACATTTTTTTCAGCTAAATTAACCGAATTTTTAATTACGTTATTTAACACCACACTAATTTTTTGATTTGCAGATTTAATCCAGATCTTAAAGTCTGTTATTACCTGATCGTTTCTAGACCTAGCTGTGTGAACATATCCCGCTTCTTCACCAATTATTTGAAACAGTCGATTTTCAATATTTATATGAATGTCCTCATATTTTTTATTAAATTCAAATTTTTTATTAGATATTTCTTTTTCAATTTTATTTAGTCCATAAATAATTTTATTTTTTGTTCTAAAAGAAATTATTTTTTGTTTAAATAACATTTCTACATGAGCAATAGAACCATTTATATCCTCCTTATACAGTCTTTTATCTATATCAATAGAGCTACCTATTTTTTGTGAGAGATTAGAAGAACTATCTTTAATTCTTGTATTCCATATTGTCTGGTTGTTTTTATTTTTTACCATGATAATTAATTATACCTTTTTAACATGAGATTATTAATAATATTTATTTTAATGCTATCAAATTCTTTTGCTAGTGACGCTTCCGATATAAAAAATTTAGTCATTAATAAAGAGTTAAAAAATTACGGTGATATAACATTTTTAAACATTAAAAATAAAGAATTAAACTTAAATGATTATAAAGGAAATCTAGTTTTATTGAATTTTTGGGCAACTTGGTGTGCTCCATGTAAAGATGAAATGCCATCTTTAGATCTGTTAGCTGAAAATCCAAATTTAGATAATCTAAAGATATTTCCTATAAATATTGGTAAGGACACTAGTCAAAAATCTTTAACTTTCTTTGAGGATTTGAAGATAAAAAATTTAGAGATATATTTTGACTCACCCAATACATTGGCAAAGAAATTTAAATTAAGAGGTCTTCCTACAACTATACTTTTTAACAAAGATGGACTTGAGTTTGCGAGAATAATTGGATCAATCGACTTTGTTGATGAAAAATTTATTGAGTGGTTAAGTAATTTTAATTAATTTTTAAAAAAATATGCAAAAGCAACTAAGGCTATAATTGCTATAAATTGTAGCAAGACTCTTAACTGCATTAATTTATTAGAGTATTTCTTACTTGTTTCTCCACCTTTAAATAAAGTTCCAATACCAAGAATTAGAACTAAACCAACAGCCACTAGTAAGATTATAGATAAAATTTTTACTAATATTCCAGAAATCATAAAATTATAGTAGGCTGTTTTATAGATAAAAAAACATAAATCAATTACTATGACATTTTGCCTTGATACAACCATCATAAAACCAGAAAAAGATGTGAAAATAGAAAACGCAGTCATTTTACTACATGGGTACGGAGGTGATGGTAAAGATATAAGTATGCTTTCATTAAATTGGAAAAGGCACCTTACAAATACAATTTTTCTCTGCCCAAATGGTCATGAACCTTGTCCAATAAATCCATCTGGATATCAATGGTTTGATCTTACAAAAGATGATCCAAAATACATTTTAAATGAGGTAATCAAGGCTGAAAAAAAACTCAATCAATTCATAGATGAAGTTAAAATTAGATATAATTTAGACAACGATAAAATTTGTTTGTCTGGTTTTAGTCAAGGATGTATGATGTCAATTAATTTAGGGCTTATATCTAAAAATAAATTTAGTTGTGTTGTAGGTTTTTCTGGTAAGATTATTAATCAAGAGGATCTCAAGCAAAGAAAGAGAACATCAACAAATATTCTTTTGATTCATGGTGATTCTGATCAAGTTGTCTCACCCAATTATATGTTAGAGGCAAAAGATTTCTTTATCAGATCTAATATTGAAATAGAAACCCATTTAATTAAGAATTGCGACCATCATATTCCAATCGAAGCTTCCAGCATAGCATTAAATTATATTTTAAAAAAAATAAAATGAGTTCTTAATATTGAAATCATTTTTTATTTAAGTTAAAATTAACTTATGAACAACTTTATTGAACAAGATGTATCATTAGAAAAATGTCCTGCATTAGTTTTAAATGCTGATTATAGACCTTTAAGCTATTACCCTTTATCATTATGGTCTTGGCAAGATACAGTAAAGTCAGTTTTTTTAGATAGAGTAATTATAGTAAGTAGTTATGATAGAATTGTAAGAAGTCCATCATTCAAAATGCAGCTTCCAAGCGTTATTGCTCTTAAAGATTACATAGTTCCACAATCTAAACCAAGTTTTACAAGATTTAATGTTTTTTTAAGGGACAAATTTTCTTGTCAATATTGTGGAAGTGGAGAGGAATTAACTTTTGATCATTTGTTACCAAGATCAAAAGGTGGAGAAACACACTGGGATAATGTTGTAACAGCATGTTCAGCATGTAATGTTAAAAAAGGTGGAAAATTATTAAAATCTTCAGGAATGAAACTCAACCAATATCCTTATCAACCATCAACTGAAGACTTACATAGAAATGGAAAGAATTTTCCCCCTAATTATTTACATAAAAGTTGGATGGACTATTTATATTGGGATGTTGAGCTAGAAGCTTAAAATTAAATTTTCTCAGAAATATTTATTGCTAATTTAGATCCAGTTTTGATAATTCTATCCATTATAGCGTAAAAGCCTTTTTTTGTTGCACCCTCTTCATAAGCAATATCCTTATGATCTAATTCATCTTGTCTAAATTTAGTAATTTTTTTTTTTAATTCTTCCTCTTCAGGACCAAGCTGATTAATTTGATCTAAATAATGTTTATCAATAACTTCTTCAACGGATGCCGTACAAAGCATTGCAGCTTTTTTACCTAATAATGTAGAACCAAATCCTAATCCAACACCTAATAAGTCCCATAAAGGTAAAAATTTTGTAGGTTTTATATTTCTTTTTTTTATTTCTTTTTCAAAAAATTGACAATGTTCTATTTCGTGTTCTTTCATATCTTCAATTGTTTTTTTTAAACTTTCATTTTTTATGATAGTGTTTAAAGCTAACAATTGACCTTCATAGATTTTGACAGCACCTCTCTCGCCAGCATGATCAACTCTAATAAATTCCTGTACTTTTTTATTTGTTTTTTTCATATTTCTTAAAAATTTTCAAAAGTGTTATAATAAACAATAGACTAATTACAATATTAATACTTGTTAGCGATAATCCAAAAATCCTAAATGTCACATCTTTACAGCTTATTGTTTTTTCACTTAATTGTTTAAGCAAATCTTCTTTGGTGATAATTTCTGTCAAACTCTTTACTCCACATACAGATGACTCCTGAAAGAAACCTTGTTCAATTCCAAAATGATAAAATGAAATTGCAAAAGAGAAGATAAAAGTAAGAATTAATAACATTACTAAAAATTTTTGATTTTTTTTTATCAAAAAAATCGACGTAATTATCATGATACTTAATATGTAAGGAATTCTCTCAATTAAACATAAATTACAAGGCTGATGTCCAAGGATATATTCTATAAATAAAGCAGAAATTAAAGCAATAAAGCTAAATAAAAAAATTATTTTTAAATAAAATTCAGCTTTTAAATTAAACATTAGATTTAAAAATTAGATAAATTACTATTCCAACAATAACAATTAATATTCCAATTATCGTAAACCATTTTGACCCATGTTCATCCATAAATTTATTAAACAAATCTCCAAACTTATAAGAGAAATATGACACTAAAAAAAATCTTAACCCTCTAGAAATTAAACTTATTACAACAAAAATTAAAAAATTAAATCCTATGAGACCACTTGCAATCGTAAAAACTTTATAAGGAAGAGGGGTAAAACCTGCTAAAAAGAGAATCCCTAGCCAAGCATAAAAACCATCATTTATTAACAAGCTTTCTTTTAAAGTAAATAGTTTATCCTCATAACCATAAAAATTCATAATGTGTGATCCAAATTCGAAAAAGAATGCTCCAATTACATAACCAAACATACCACCTAAAACTGAAAATATTGTTGCTACAAGAAAAATTTTTTTAAAATCAGTTTTTTTGGATATTACCATTGGAATAACCATAACATCAGGAGGAATAGGAAAAAATGAACTTTCAACAAATGACACAATCGCTAAGTAATATTTAGAACTTTTGTGACCCGCCAAATCTAAACATTTTTTGTAAAGATTTTTAAACATTTTTTGGTTTTAATATAATTTTAGTTCTTATACTATTTAATAAATTATTAAACAATCAGGGCGAATGGCGGAACTGGTAGACGCGCACGACTCAAAATCGTGTTTCGCAAGAAGTGAGAGTTCGATTCTCTCTTCGCCCACCAAATTATGCAATTAAGTAGAATAAACAGTTTAGTAGAACTTTTTTTTACAAAGTATAAAGAAATTAACTCAGTTGCTGAAAAATCATTTTTAAAATGGTTAAAAGAAAATGAAAAAGATTTTTATACTTGGGAACAAGTTGCTATAAAAATTCAAATTTTATCTGAATACTTGAGAGCAAACTTAGCTGATGGAGACCGATGTATCCTATTATCTGAAAATCGACCAGAGTGGCTTATCTCTGACATATCAATTATGAACGCAGGTGGAGTAACGGTGCCATTATTTACAACTTATTCAGAGAAAGATTATGGATACATCATTAATGATTGTAAGCCGAAAATTTGTTTTGTCTCTAATGAAACCCAATTAAAAAAAATTAAAAGATTTATTTCAGAAGAGATAAAAATTTTATCTTTTGAAAACATAAATGAAAAAGTTGAAAATATAGAAAATATATTTGATGCATATTTAAAAAAAAATAAAACAAATCCTCAGATAATTTTTAATCAAAATCTTAGAAGGAAAGATCTTGCTTGTATAATTTATACATCTGGAACGACTGGTAATCCCAAAGGAGTAATGCTTAGTCATGGAGGAATTTTATCAAATTGTGAGGGAGCTAAAGAAATATTAAATCAATTAGTTCAGGATAGTGAGCCTACCTTTTTAACATGGTTACCGTTATCTCATTCATACGAACATGCAGTTCAATTTGTTCAAATTTCGCTTGGTGCAAAAATTTATTACGCCGAAAGTCTAGAGAAGTTATTATCCAATATGTCTATTGCAAAACCTACGATTATGACAGCTGTCCCAAGATTTTATCAAAATTTGTATGGTAAAATTTCAATGAATTTTTCAAAACAAAAAGGATTCAAGAAAAAACTGATATTGTCCACTATCTCCCTTGGTATCAAAAAACTAAATAATCAGAATTTAACATTAAGAGAAAAATTAGTTAATTTTTTTTGTGAAAAACTAGTAAGAAAAAAGATAAAAAATCAGTTCGGTGGAAAACTAAAGGCCTTTGTATCTGGGGGTGGTGCTTTGGACCAAAAAATTGGAGAATTTTTAAACGCCATAGGCTTGCCCACCCTCCAAGGTTATGGTCTTACAGAGGCTTCACCTGTTGTAAGTTGTAATATTCCTGAAAAAATCAAAATTGACACAGTAGGGCCTCCTTTTAAAACAAATCAGGTAAATATAGCTGAGGACGGTGAAATTTTAGTAAAAGGTGAAAATGTCATGCTTGGATATTGGAACATGAAAAAAGAGACAGATGATGTCATAAAGAATGGTTGGTTGCACACCGGTGATATAGGAGAGATCACAAAAGAAGGAAATTTAAAAATTACTGATAGAAAGAAAGAAATAATAGTTAGTCTTGGTGGAGACAACATTTCACCATCTAAAATTGAAAATTTATTATGTTTAAATGAAAAAATCAAACAAAGTTTTGTTTATGGAGACAAAAAAACTTATTTAGTTGCGTTAATTGTTTCTGAAAGTAATGAAAATAGAAAAGAAATTGAAATTTTTTTAGAAAATTTAAATAAAACTTTATCTTTAGTTGAAAAAGTTAAAAAATTTAAATTAATTGAGGAAGAATTTTCAATTGAAAATGGAATGTTAACACCAACATTAAAATTAAAAAGAAAAAAAATTTTAGATAAATATAAAGATGATTTAGAAAAACTTTATTAATTTATTAAAAATATTTGATTATTAAGCGCATAAACATTAACTTTTTTGCACTTTTAAATATTTAAAATAATATTTTTATAAAATTTTTTTTTCAAAATTTTGTACTTCAATTAAAGAATTGACATAACGCATATAAAAAAATAAAAATAAGTTAATCACGAATCAATTTGATTCGTTTAACTAAAAAGGGAGCTAAAGATGCCTAAGAGAAGAAAAAAAGCAAAGAAGGCTAAGAAAAAAGCTAAGAAAAAAGCTAAAAAAAGAAGAAGAAGATAATAACTTAGTATTCTTTATAAAAAACGCTTCTCATAACTTTTTGTGTGAGAGGCGTTTTTTTTTATTCTTCTATTTGTTCATCATCCTCTGAAATTGGTTCTTCAACAGTTAATTCACTTGTACTTGTGGTTGAACTTGATGTTTTAGTATTTTTATCTTCATCCTTTACTTCCTTATTTAGATTTCTTTTCAGAGCTTTATCAAGTTTTTTTTGTGTATCTTCTCTTGAAACATTTAAAACAATTTGGAATTCTGAAAGAATTCGATCATAAGCTTTCTCAAATAGTTGTCTTTCACTATAAGATTGATCAATCATAAGATCATCACCTTTATTAAGATCTCTTACTACCTCAGCTAATTCATAAATTTTACCCGAGGAAATTTTAGCCTCATATTCTTGAGCTCTTCTACTCCACATAGACCTTTTGATTTTTGGTTTACTTTTTAAAATTGAAATACTTTTATTAACTTGATTAATTGTTGAAAGTGGACGTAAATGAGATTGTTTATTGACTGGTACCATACCGTTAGCTTTGTCTTTTTCAAACTTTATAATATAGGTTTCAACATCTATCCCACCAATATTAATTTTTTTAAATTCTGTAATTTGACCTACACCGTGTTTTGGATACACAACATAATCTTTAATTTTATATTCCCTCTTTTCGGTATTTTGCTTTTTTACTTTTTTGATTTCAGGTTTAATTTCATTACTCTTAGGAATTCTTAAATTTTCATTTTGAATTTCGGTTTTTTGTTTGCTCTTTTTTTCAACTTTCTTAGGAATTTTCGAAATTTTCTTAGTTTTTTTTACCCTCGTAATTTTTGTTTTCTTATTTTTTTTGATTGGTTTTTTTTTGGTTTTTGGTTTATTTTTTTTTTTAAAGGTTTTCTTTAAAATATTTTTCAAACTTATTTTGCTCATTTTTATATTTTTCGTGATCCGAAGGTGGATCTTTCTTCTCGCTTATGTTGGGCCAGATCTCAGAATACTGTTTATTGATTTCTAACCATTTTTCACTGCCTGGCTCTATATCAGCTTTGATAGCATCAACAGGACATTCAGGTTCACAAACGCCACAATCTATACACTCATCAGGTTTAATTACAAGCATATTTTTTCCTTCATAGAAACAATCTACAGGACAGACTTCAACACAGTCCATTAATTTACATTTGATACATTTATCATTTACTATGTATGTCATAATCAGACTTTATTTTTAATTCTCTCCTTAATATCGCCCATTAATTTACTGTCAACATATAACAGTCCACCTAGTCTTCTCATTAAACTTGTCTCATAAATATCTGCTTCATTATTTGAGTAAATTATTCTCCAAAGTATCTCAACTATTTTTATTTTATCATTATCTTCCATGTTTTTTACTTCTTTTGTAAATTCTAAAATTTGATTTGAATTTTCTTCAATTTTTTTTCCATCCAAAAATATTTTTTCTAAATTTTCATCGTTCGCACCTATTTGTAAAAGAGCTTGTTTTATAATTGTTTCTTCACTTTTCGAAAAGTTTTCATCAATTTTAGCTGCGTGAATTAAAAGCGCAGCTACTTTAGATAAATCTTTATTTTCATCTTTATCTTTTTTAAAAAACATACTTTTAATTAAGATTTAAATTTCTTAGAACACCAAAAGGATTTTCTTTAATATTCTCTTTATTTTGAAACTTTACCTTCTTTTTTGGAATATATTTAAAGAAAACTTCATTATTTTTTTCCGAAATTTTATAACTCATAGCTTTAAGTAGTTGTTTAAAGTCATCTTTATTACATCCTAATAAATTTAACATCTCTGGTATCATCTTTATTTCCTTCATATCTTTCTTATCTGAATTTATTATTTGTACAAATAATCTTTCTAAGATGTCTATTCTAATATAGAAATTATCAAATTTTTCAAATCCACAAAGTAACATAAAATTTTTGTTTTGAATTTTATTATCATTTAAAAAATTTAGACCGAAAGTTGGAGGTTCTAAATTGAAGTATTTTTGATTATGATTTTTCCACAATAGTGTTCTTAACGAAACTGGCTCCGGTTTAATTAATTTAAATAAGAAGACATGGTATCTACCAAATTTTACACCCAGGTCTCTTAAAATTTTTCTATCATTTTGGTCTAATTTCTTTAAATACTCAGTTACCTTATCTCTCTTAATGACACCATTATTTTCATAAAGTTGATAAGCTAAGGCTTTTATCGATGAATTCTTATCCTTTAAATCTTTTAAATCATAGAGACTTTTTAAAACTGTTGAAATTTTATTCTTTAACCATTTTTCTAAAAAAGTAATTAACTTACTTTTTTGATTTTGTTCTAACATGTCATCCACTAATAATTCTATGTTAGGGTTTAAATAATCTTTACCAGGAATTATCCTACCAATAGTTGAATTATTCCAATAAATCTTAGAGTCATTTTTTAATTCAACTAAACCTGTATCAATGACAATTTGAATTCTCTTTTCAAGTTCCGGTCCTATAGTCTTTCTTGCAGCTTTTTTTAGAGATTTAATATCAGTCTCTAAAGCTCCTTTCTTGAGATCTAGTTCTAATTTGAGTCCATTTATTCTACCTATAAATTGATCATCGATCATAACATTATTATTTTCTAAAATTTTAGTATCAAATTCCATATCTTGTTTTAAACCTCTGGCGAGCACACTTGCTCTTTTATCAATAAATGTTTTTGTAAGCTCTTCATGAAGTCTATCCGAAAGTTTATCCTCTAAAAATTTAGTTTTTTCAATCCAGTAATTTTGGTTTTCAACCCAATTGTTTTTATTAGAAACATATGACCAAGTTCTCACATTTGCAATTCTATTCGCTAAGGAATCTACATTTCCGTCTAATTTATCTAGCTTCATTAGTTGTAAATGCATAAAATTATCCGGTATCTTCCCTTTATCATTTTT
Source organism: uncultured Pelagibacteraceae bacterium (assembly GCA_902612225.1). Lineage (GTDB taxonomy): Bacteria > Pseudomonadota > Alphaproteobacteria > Pelagibacterales > Pelagibacteraceae > Pelagibacter. The sequence goes on from CACMCS010000001.1 coordinate 47,290, forward strand.
TAAAAAATTAAATACTTTTTCAACGACATTAATGTGATTTCCGTAGGTTTTCTTTACAAAGTCAGGAATTTGACAGCATTCCCACAGTAACATTAGCGTTTCTTTTGCACCTGAAAAATTATATAAGTCCAACTTCTTTAAGAAATACTTTAAAACCTTCTCATCCTCACACTCATGAATCTTTCTAAGCCAGTCTTTATTTGGCTTTTCCTCAAGTGATTTTAATAACGAAGTGGGATTGTTAAAATTTAAATCTGAATTTCTCCAAAATAATGTTCTGATATTTTCAAATTTATGATTTTCTAAAAGCTCAACTTCTTCAGCTGTAATTTCTTTACAATCACCTGTGATACCAAAATTACCATCATTGAGATATCTACCTGCTCTTCCAGCAATTTGGCCTATCTCGGATAGATTTAGTTTTCTTAATTTTTTTCCATCAAACTTTTTTAAACTTGAAAAATACACTTGATCTAAATCCATGTTTATACCCATTCCTATTGCATCAGTTGCCACTAAAAAATCAACATCGCCTGATTGGTATAAGTCTACTTGTGCATTCCTTGTTTTTGGACTTAAAGATCCCATAACAATTGCAGCCCCACCTTTTTGTCTTCTTATTAATTCTGCTATCGCATAAACTTCTTCTGTTGAAAAAGCTATAATCGCTGTTTTTCTATTAATACGTGAAATTTTTTTGTGACCTGAGTAAGTGAGTTTAGATAATCTTTTTCTATCTATGAATTCTATATCATCATTTAATTTTGAAACTATTCCTTTTATTGTATTAGAACCCATAAACATTGTAAGTTTACTTCCCCTCATATTGAGCAACCTATCTGTAAAGATATGACCTCTTTCATGGTCTGCACACATTTGAATCTCATCAACACCTACAAATTCTAAATCTTTATCTATTGGCATTGACTCTACTGTGCACAAAAAATATTTTGCTTTTGAAGGTATAATTTTTTCTTCACCAGTTATTAAAGCAACCTCATCATATCTAGTTTTTTTAATAACTTTGTCATAGACTTCCCTAGCCAAAAGTCTTAATGGAAAACCAATCATTCCAGTATCAAAAGAGAGCATCGTTTCTATTGCTAAATGGGTTTTGCCAGTATTTGTTGGACCAAGTACTGCTGTGATTTTATTTTTATTCATTTCTATCTTTGGTATGTTTAATATTTAACCTACAAGATGTAGTTGTTCGTAAAGAACAAAAATAGACTAAAACATGACCGAATCGTTCTATTAAAAGTTCTCATTTCAAGTTCTTAAAAGTGAAGTTTAACATAATAAGATTTTTTGTCCAAATTACTATTAAACACAAAGTTTTAAGATTTTATTTTAAGAATTTTCCAAACTCCAGATGCAGATGTAATAATTTTGTCATTACATTTCAATTCACAAAATAAAAATACTAAAGTTTTTGTTTTTTTTAGAATTTTTACATTTCCAATAATTTCATCACCAATTTTTGAAGCACCGATATATTTTAGATCTAATGAAATCGTTACACATGGTGCATTTTGAACACTACGGTGTGCTGCTGTTCCAGCTCCAGCATCTATTAAAGCGGCCAAATATCCTCCATGAGTTATACCTGCTGCATTCAAATGGTTTTCATTAATAACTGATTTGAATTCATATTCGTTTTCAGAGATATTTCTAAACATAACACCACCATTATGTTTCATAAACCCATGCTTTAAACTTATTTGTTCAAATAAATTAGACATAATTTGTTAAAGTATAAAAGTTAAAATAATTAAAACTACAAAAATAATTACGAAAAAATAAATAACAGACATTTGTAGAGAAGATTTTATAAGCCATTTAAACATAATTTATCTTATTAATGGTGCGCCTGCTAGGAGTCGAACCCAGAACCTCCTGGTCCGTAGCCAAGCGCTCTATCCAGTTGAGCTACAGGCGCATTTTTAAATTTTATTTATTATTCTATATCATTTTTTAGTGTATTTTAATGGTAAGACAAATTTAAATTATTATGAATAATTCAATGAATGAAGTTGTAATTGTAGAAGCTATCAGAACTCCAATTGGAGCTTATAAAGGGTCTCTTAAAGAATTAAGCGCTGATAAGTTGGGATCAATAGTTATTAGGGAAATTTTAAGAAAAAGTAAATTAGGTAAAAATGATATTGATGAAGTAATTATGGGCCAAGTACTCACAGCTGGTGGAGGCCAAAATCCTGCAAGACAGGCTGCGATAAATGCAGGTATAAATATTTCTAAACCAGCCCACATAGTAAATCAAGTTTGTGGCTCTGGACTTAGAGCTGTAATCTCAGGTTATCAATCAATTAAATTAGGAGAGGTAAAAAATGTAATTTCTGGTGGACAAGAAAACATGTCATTAGCCCCACATTCAATTTTTTACCGGGATAGTAAAAAAATTTTAGAAGAACATTTGATAGATACAATGATAAATGACGGATTGATAGATGCATTTAATAATTATCATATGGGTGTAACAGCTGAAAATGTTGCAAAGAAATTAAATATTTCACGAGTTGAACAAGATGACTTTGCATTAAATTCTCAAAAAAAAACAGAAACTGCAATTAATACTAATAGATTTAAGGATGAACTAATTAAAATAAATCAATCTGGTATTAATCTTGAGAAAGATGAACATCCAAGAAAAGATATTACTAAATCAGATTTAGGCAGGCTAAAAGCAGTATTTTTAAAAGATGGGACCGTTACACCTGGAAACTCATCAGGTATTAATGATGGTGCTGCTGCTTTATTATTAACAACCTTTGAAGAGGCAAAAAAAAGATCAATTCAACCTTTAGTAAAAATAATCTCTTGGGCCTCAGTTGGAGTTGACCCAACTCTTATGGGTCTTGGACCAATTGAGGCTGTGCGTGAAGCAGTTAAAAAAGCAAAATGGAATTTAAATGATATTGATCTTTTTGAAATTAATGAAGCTTTTGCCGCTCAAAGCATTGCGGTAATACGTGAGTTAAATATTGACGAGAATAAAGTTAATGTTAATGGAGGGGCTATAGCTTTAGGTCATCCTATAGGAGCATCAGGTGCCAGAATATTAGTTACTCTCATTCACGAAATGATAAAACAGAAAAAGAACAAAGGTTGCGCTACACTATGCATAGGTGGTGGAATGGGCATAGCCATATGTGTTGAGAGAATTTAAGAATTAATTTTTTTAAATTTCTCTTCAAGTAGAATTTTTTGTATCCAAATTTTAGCATCAATGTAAGTGCTTTCTTTTGGTTGCAAGAGTGTATTTAATAACTTTTTAATCATTTTTAAAGGATACTTCAGAAGAGTGTCAAAAAATTGAGCAGAATGTGTTAAAATTAGCAATTAAGTAAAATTATATAGTGTATAAGATCTAAATATTAAATGAGCGAAAAATTATTAGTTCCTGATATAGGTGACTTTGAAAATGTAGAGGTCATTGAATTGCTTGTCAAAGAAGGCCAAAAAATTGCCAAAAATGATCCAGTAGTCACTATTGAAAGTGATAAATCGAGTGTTGAAATACCTTCAACGTTATCAGGCATAATTGAGACAATAAAAGTTAAAGTAGGTGATAAAGTTTCAAAAGGTGATTTAATTCTTAATATTTTAGGGTCAAATGAAGAACACTCTACAAAAAAAACTATTCCAAAAGACACTGAAAATTTAATTAAAGAAGCAGAAAAATCATTAGAAAAAAAACAAGAGCAAATTATTCATACAAATAATATTGAGAGAAAAAAACCAGAAATAATTCAAGTAGTTAATGAAAGCGATATTGATCCATTAGAAACTAATGAATGGTTAGAATCACTCACGGCAGTAATTGAAAAAGATGGAAATCAAAGAGCCCATTATTTAATAAAAGAATTAATTAATAAAGCTTATATGGAGGGTGCAAATATTCCCTACACACAAAACACACCTTATATAAATACAATTCCAGTAAATGAAGAGAAAAAATCAAATGGTGATCAAAATATTGAGAGAAGAATTCGGTCATTGATAAGATGGAATTCCGCAGCAATGGTAGTTCGCGCAAATAAAAAATTTCCTGAACTTGGAGGACATATTGGAACATTTGCATCTGCGGCTACGCTTTATGATGTAGGAATGAATCATTTTTGGAGAGCAAAAAACAATAAATTTGGAGGAGACTTAATTTATTTTCAAGGACATAGCGCTCCAGGTATGTACGCAAGAGCATTTCTTGAGGGAAGACTTAATGAAAAACAATTAGATAGTTTTAGACAAGAAGTTAATCCAGGAGGTTTATCATCTTACCCACATCCTTGGCTGATGCCAAACTTTTGGCAATTTCCTACAGTTTCAATGGGTTTAGGACCAATGTTGGCTATTTATCAAGCAAGATATATGAAATATTTGATTAACAGAGGTCTTATTAAAGATGAAGGACGAAAAGTGTGGGCTTTCTTAGGAGATGGGGAAATGGATGAACCGGAGTCTTTAGGAGCAATCGGTTTAGCAGCCAGAGAAAAATTAGATAACCTAATATTTGTGATCAATTGTAACCTTCAAAGATTGGACGGACCTGTGAGGGGTAATGGAAAAATAATACAAGAACTAGAGGGAATTTTTAGAGGTGCTGGATGGAATGTTATCAAAGTAATTTGGGGTTCTTATTGGGATCCGTTATTGGCTAACGATAAAACTGGCCATTTAATTAAAGTTATGAATGAAACTGTCGATGGAGAATATCAAGCAATGAAAGCAAGAGATGGCGCTTATGTGCGAGAAAAGTTTTTTGGCAAATATCCTGAAACTAAAGAGTTAATCTCAAGCCTTTCGGACAAAGATATATGGAGATTGAATAGAGGTGGACATGATCCTCACAAAGTTTTTGCAGCTTATGATAAAGCCTCAAAGAATATTGGTAGCCCAACAGTTGTGATTGCCAAGACCATAAAGGGATATGGGATGGGCAAAAGTGGTGAGAGTGTAAATACTACACATCAAACTAAAAAATTAGATATAGACGATTTGATGTATTACAGAGACAGGTTTGATGTTCCTTTAACTGATAAACAGGTACAAAATATTGAGTATTATAAACCAGACCAAAATTCACCTGAAATAAAATATATTAAAGAAAGAAGACTTCAATTAGGAGGATTTATCCCAGAGAGAACTACTTATGCAAAACCCATTAAAGCTCCTCCAAAAAATATTTTTGACAATATGAAAGAGTCAACAGGTAAAAAAGAAATGTCGACTACGATGGCATTAGTAAGAATGCTTACTAATCTTCTGAGAGATAAAAATGTTGCCTCAAGATTAGTACCAATCATTCCTGATGAGGCGAGAACATTTGGTATGGAGGGTTTTTTTCAAAAAATTGGTATTTATGCTCACGAGGGACAAAAATATGAACCTGAGGACTCAGCACAATTAAGTTCATATAGAGAAGAAAAAAGCGGACAAGTTTTGGAGGAAGGAATTAATGAGGCAGGTGCAATGTCTTCATGGATTGCTGCAGGCACTTCATACACAAATCATGATATTGAAATGATTCCTATCTATCTTTTTTACTCAATGTTTGGTTTTCAAAGAATAGGTGATTTTGCTTGGGCAGGAGCAGACAGTCAATCAAGAGGGTTTTTAATTGGTGCTACTGCTGGGAGAACAACATTAGCGGGAGAAGGTTTACAGCACCAAGATGGACATAGTCATTTAATGGCATCAACTATTCCAAACTGTAAGTCTTATGATCCAACATTTCATTATGAGCTAGCAACAATCTTTAGAGAAGGATTGAAAAGAATGCATGAGAAGAAAGAAAATATTTTTTATTACATTACAACAATGAACGAAAATTATCCTCATCCTGCTATGCCAACTGAAAAATCATGTGAAGAAGGCATTTTAAAAGGAATGTATAAAATTAAAGAATTTAACAAATATAAAAAAACCAAAATTCAATTTCTAGGATCAGGCACAATTTTAAGAGAAATGATAGCTGGTGCTGAGATTCTACAAAAGGAATATCAAATTGATAGTGAAGTTTGGAGCGTAACTAGTTTTAATGAATTAAGAAGAGATGGCTTAGAGGTTGAAAGGTATAATTTATTAAATCCTGAAAAAGAACCAAAAAAATCATATGTTGAAAGCTGTTTAGGTAAAACTGAAGGTCCAATTTTGGCTGCATCAGATTATATGAGGATGAATTCAGACCAAATTAGACCTTATATTGACAAGAACTTTTATTCGTTAGGAACAGATGGATTTGGTCGAAGTGATACCAGAAAAAATTTGAGGAAGTTCTTTGAGGTTGATAAAGAACATGTCGTTGCATATGGACTAAGTGTTTTAGCTAAAGAACAATTAATTGCATCTAAATATGCTCAAGAGGCAATAAAGAAGTATCAAATTGATAAAGATAAACCAATGCCAACAAAATTATAATGTCAAAGAAAGATATAAAAGTTCCAAATATTGGTGAATTCAAAGATGTGGAAGTCATCGAAGTTTTGATTAAAAAAGGTCAAAAAATAAAAAAGAATGATCCACTAATAACTATAGAAAGTGATAAATCAAGTGTGGAAATACCATCTTCTGATGATGGAACCATAATTTCTTTGAATGTTAAAATTGGAGATAAAGTATCGGAAGGTGATAAAATTATTGAGATTGAAAGTGAGAAAGAAATAAAAGAAACAAGTGCTCAAGAATTACCAAAAAGTCAATTACCAAAAGAAATAAAAAAAAATGATGTAAAAAAAACCAATGAGTCTGAAAATATAATAGTTAAAGATTTTTCTTCAAAAGCTTCTGCTTCACCAAAAGTTAGAAAATTTGCGAGAGAACTTGGGGTTAATATCAACAAAGTCCCAGGTAGTGAAAGACAAGGTAGGGTTACCGAGAGTGATGTAAAATTATTTGTTGCAACTAAATCAGATAAAAGTTTCAAAGATCAAAATACAACTGAACAAAAAATTGAACTAGAGTATTCCCATTCAGATTTTGGAGAAGTGGATATTAAAGACATTCCCAGAGTGAAAAAGTTGTCGTCTAAATATTTAATGAACTCTTGGACAAAAATTCCTCACGTAACCAATCATGATGAAGCTGATATAACCGAATTAGAGGAATTTAGAACTTCTCTTACAGACGTATATACTGGTGAAAAAAAAAAAATTACACCATTAGCCTTCATCGTAAAAGCATTAACAACATCATTAAAAAAATTTCCAAATTTTAATACCTCAATCGATCAAATTGAAGACGGTAAAATGACTGTTAAAAAGTATTATCATGTTGGCATAGCAGTGGATACACCACATGGTTTGATGGTTCCTAAATTAAGAAATGCAGATAATAAAAATATTTCTTTAATAAGCACAGAATTAAAAAAAATCAGTCAGCAATGTAGAGATCTTAAAATTGATAAAAAAGAGTTGTTCGGAGGTTCTATGACGATAACAAGCCTAGGGGGAATCGGGGGATCATTTTTTACCCCAATTATAAATTATCCTGAAGTTGCTATTTTAGGAGTAGGAAGAGCAGAAAAAAAACAAATATTCATGGATGGAAAATTTGTAACGCGCACTATGTTGCCACTTTCACTATCTTATGATCATAGAATTATTGATGGTGCGGAGGCAGCTCGATTTAATAATGATTTAAAAGAAAATCTTGGTAAAAATTTTGCTTATAAGTTAGCCGTTTGATAAAAATTATGTCTAAAAGCGTTTCATTGTTAAGTGCTTTGCTGTGTACATTTATTTGGGGAACTACATTTATTGCTCAAGACACTGGCATGGATGATATTGGTCCGTTTACATTTAATGCAGTAAGATTTTTTGTGGGTTTTTTGGCAATTCTACCTTTAGCATTATTATTTGAGACTAAAAAATTTAAATTAGAATTTAAAACTGGTTTTAGATATTTTGCTATTCTATCTTTTTTAATAGGATTATCATTATTTTTAGGTTCGGCATTGCAGCAAGTAGCTCTGCTTTATACAGATGTAGCTAATGCTGCTTTCTTTACGATTTTTTATGTTCCGATGGTGCCAATTATTATTTTTATATTTAAGAGAGACTCATTGCATTGGAGTGTATGGCCTTCAGTTATTTTATGTTTAATTGGCGGATATCTTTTAACCAATTTTTATGATGCTACAGTTAGACTTGGAGACACATTGGTCATTCTTGGAGCATTATTCTGGAGCACTCACATCATATTTACTGGAATGATTGTTAAAACATATAACTTACCTTTAACACTAGGTGCAATCCAAACTTTATTAGTGGCTTTATTTTCTTTTATTATTGGTTTGATTTATGAAGAATTTGTAATTGAAAATATTTTCAACGAGATAGACTCCATACTCTATGCAGGAATTTTATCAGGTGGTTTTGCATTCGTTTTACAAATTTACGCTCAAAAAAACATAACACCTGCACCAGCAGCCATAATTTTTTCATTAGAAGGTGTATTTGCAACTATCGCAGCATGGGTTTTATTAAGTCAAATTTTAGATTTCTATAATATATTAGGGTGCTTGTTCATATTGTGCGGTGTTTTAATTTCTCAATTATTACCCTTGATGAGGAAAATAAATTATCAGTAACAAAACTAAAGCAATAATAATTCTATAAATTACGAATACAGTTAAAGAAAAATTCCTTACATATTTTATAAAATATTTGACTGTGATAAATGAGAAGATAAAAGAAAGAATAACCGCAATTAATAATAAATAATTAAATTCAGTAGACTGTTGTACAGCATCTTGAAGACCTAAAAAACTTGCCCCTGCTAACGCGGGTATAGATAATAAAAAGGCAATTTTACTTGAGTCAACTCTATTAAATTTTAAGAATCGAGCTGCTGTTAAAGTTATTCCTGCTCTACTCACACCAGGTACGAGTGCTAAAATTTGAAATAAACCTATGAATAATATTGATTTTATATCTAAGTTGGTTGATATATTTTGATAAGTATCTCTTTTATCTGATAAAAATAGGACTAAACCAAAAAATAGAGTTGTCCATGCAATAATTTCTATATTTCTTAAAAGATTAATTATTTCGATCGAATATATTATATATCCAAAAATTATAAGAGGTATTGATCCAACTAAAATCAATACTAATAGTTTTTGATTGTTTCTTAAATTTAGTAAATCTTTTTTAAAGTAATAGATTATTGCAAATAAAGAACCCAAGTGCAGACCAATATCAATGAATAAAGAGCTTGAGCTAAAATCATAAAAATTTGATATTAAGATCAGATGGGCTGAAGAGCTAATAGGTAAAAATTCAGAAATTCCTTGGACCGCAGAAAGAATTAGTATTTCTATAAAATCTTGAAGCATAAAGATGTCGTAACTTAAAAAATATTCATTTTAAACAATTCGATTTAATCATAATAGGTATGCAAAAAATAAATTTCTCATATTTTATAACAAATAAGGTTAATTATAGGTCATAATTATTGACCTAAATAATACTTTTAATGCTAAAAACAATGTATAGTTTGCCTAAAATTTAAAGATTCTATGACTGATAAAATGCTAAAATTTGTGAAAATAGGTCAACAAACTCCACCTAAAAGAAAGATTGGTACAAGAAAAGAGGATTTTAATGAGATCTATGACGAGTTTGTAACTAAAAAAGCTGAAGAACAATCAAGCAGATGTTCTCAATGTGGAGTTCCATTTTGCCAAGTACATTGTCCCTTAAGCAACAATATTCCAGATTGGTTAAAACTTACAGCTGAGGGAAGATTAAAAGAGGCCTATGAATTATCTCAAAGCACTAACAATATGCCAGAGGTGTGTGGAAGAATTTGTCCTCAGGACAGATTGTGTGAAGGTAACTGCGTTATTGAGCAATCAGGACATGGAACAGTTACTATTGGTTCAGTTGAGAAATATATTAATGATAAAGCGTGGGAACAAGGCTGGGTTAAACCAATTTCTTTAAAACATGAAAAAGACCAAAGCGTTGGAATAATTGGCGCTGGTCCCGCAGGATTAGCAGCTGCGGAGCAGCTAAGGAAAAATGGATATAAAATCACTGTTTATGATCGATATGATCGTGCAGGTGGATTATTAATTTATGGAATTCCAAATTTTAAACTTGAAAAATATGTAGTCGAGCGAAGAACAAAGTTGTTGAAGGATGGTGGGATAAAATTTATTCAAAATTTTGAAGTTGGTAAAGATGGAACTCTAGAACAGTTACGAAAAAAACATGATGCAATTTTAATAGCGACAGGTGTATATAAACCAAGAGAAGTTGAATTACCTGGTAATGATTTAGGTAATATTTTTCCTGCAATGGAGTTTTTGACAGCATCAAATAAAAAAGGCTTAGGAGATAAAGTAGAGTTATTTGATAAAGGAATTTTAAACGCTGAGGGAAAAGATGTTGTTGTGATAGGTGGTGGTGACACAGCAATGGATTGTGTAAGAACTTCAGTAAGACAAAAAGCAAAGTCGGTAAAATGTTTATATAGAAGAGATAAAGAAAATATGCCTGGATCTGCTAGAGAAGTTGCAAATGCTGAGGAAGAGGGTGTAGAATTTGTTTGGCTTTCTAGTCCAAAAGAATTCAAAGGAAAAAATAAAATCGAAAATTTAGTTGTTAATCAAATTGAATTAGGTGAACCAGATGAGTCAGGAAGACGAAAACCAGAAATTAAAGAAGGTTCAGAATTTATGGTGAAAGCTGATATGGTAATCAAAGCTCTTGGATTTGATCCAGAAAATTTACCATTATTATTTGATGCACCAGAGTTACAAGTAACAAAATGGGGAACGATCAAAACTGACTTTAATACGATGGAAACAAATCTAAAAGGTGTTTTTGCTGCAGGAGATATTGTAAGAGGAGCTTCGTTAGTAGTATGGGCAATCAAAGATGGAAGAGATGCGGCTTCTTCTATGAAAACATATTTAGAAAACATGCAACTAAAAAAAACAAAAGTAGCATAATGGAAAATTATAAAAAAAATTTAGCGTTACTTACAAAAAATCATGTTTATTCAAAAGAGATGGAACATGATGCTTGTGGAGTCGGTTTAATAGCATCTACAGAAGGAAAAAAATCTAGGGCTATAGTTGAGTATGGAATTGAAGCATTAAAAGCAGTTTGGCATAGGGGTGCTGTTGATGCGGATGGAAAAACGGGCGATGGAGCCGGGATACATGTTGAAATTCCAAAAGACTTTTTTATAGAAAAAATACAAGTTACCGGACACGATTATGATAATTCTGAAATTTGTGTAGGAATGATTTTTTTACCTAGAAATGATTATTCAGCACAAGAAAGTTGCAAAACAATAGTTGAGAGCGAACTAACTAAGAATAATTTTAGTATATATGGCTGGCGACAAGTGCCAGTTAATTCAAAAGTTTTAGGGGAAAAAGCTCTTCAAACCATGCCAGAAATTATACAAGTTCTTTTTAAACCTAATGATCCAAATTTATTAGATAAAAACTTAGAGAGAAAAATTTATGAAACAAGAAAGAGAATTGAAAATAAAGCTTTTGATGCCTTATTGAATAATTTTTATATTTGTTCAATTAGTTCAAAATCTATAATTTATAAAGGGCTATATTTGGCAGAAGCATTATCTGACTTTTATTTAGATCTTAGAGACACAAGATTTATTTCAAGATACGCAATTTTTCATCAAAGATTTTCAACAAACACCGCACCGAGCTGGAGCTTAGCTCAACCATTTAGAGCAATAGCGCACAATGGTGAGATAAATACTTATAAAGGAAATAAAAACTGGATGAAAGTTCACGAACAAGAAATGAGTAGCCCGCTTTTCGAAGATATAGAAAATTTAAAACCTGTGATCCAAAAGGGTGTCTCTGACTCTGCAGCTTTAGATAATGTATTTGAATTATTAAATAAATCAGGACAATCTGCACCATTAGCTAAATTAATGCTAGTACCTGATGCATGGTCTAAAAAAAATAAGACATTATCAAAAAGTCATCAGCAATTATTCAATTTTTTAAATAGCACAATGGAGCCATGGGATGGACCTGCTGCTATTGCAGCTACAGACAATGAATGGGTTATAGCTGCAAATGATAGAAATGGTCTTAGACCTTTGAGATATGTCATTACTAAAGACAAAATGATCTTTGCAGGTTCAGAAACAGGAATGATTGATTTAAATGAAAAAAAGATTTTAACTAAAGGAAGACTTGGTCCTGGTGAAATTATTGGGGTCAGAATTGAAAAAGGTAAAGTATTTTCTAATAGTCAAATAAAAGATTATTTAGCTAAAGAATTTAAACATTTTAATTCTCAAATAATTGATCTGGATGAAAAATTATCAATCTCCAATGAAAAACACAATTTTGATGGCGAAAGTCTAAGGAGAAGACAATATACTTTTGGAATAAGTTTAGAGGATCTAGAACTTATCTTACATCCAATGGCAGAAGATGCAAAAGAGGCAACAGGTTCAATGGGTGATGATACTCCTTTAGCAGTACTATCTGATAAGTATAGACCGCTTTACCATTTTTTTAGACAAAATTTCAGCCAAGTAACTAATCCACCAATTGACTCTTTACGAGAAAATAAAGTGATGAGTTTAAAAACTAGGTTTGGTAATTTAGGTAATATTCTTGATTTTGATACTTTAACCAAAGAGAATATTTATGTTTTAAATAGTCCTATTTTATCAAATTCACAATTTAACAAATTCACTAATTTTTTTGGTAAAAGTTCAGTGACTATTGATTGCTCATTTTCACAAAATGATAATTTAGAAAATTCTATTAACAGGATACAAAAAGAATCTGAAATTGCAGTGAGACAAGGTATTACCCAATTGATTTTAAGTGACAAAAATCTCTCATCTGAGAGATTGCCAATGCCAATGTTATTATGTGTTGGAGCCATAAACACATTTTTAATACAAAAAAAATTAAGAGGTTATGTTTCTATTAATGTTCAGTCTGGAGAGGCTATAGATACACACTCGTTCGCAACATTAATTGGAGTTGGAGCAACTACAGTAAATCCATATCTGGCTTTCGATAGTTTATATCAAAGATATGAAAAAAAACTTTTTGGCCAATTTAGTTTTGATGAATGTGTACAACGCTACATTAATTCAGTAAATGCAGGTTTATTGAAGATAATGTCAAAAATGGGGATTTCGGTTTTAAGTTCTTACAGAGGTGGATGTAATTTTGAGACAGTAGGATTGAGCAGAACAGTTGTAAATGAATACTTTCCTGGAGTTACTTCGAAAATTTCAGGCATTGGTTTAGTTGGAATTGAAAAAAAAATAAGAGAAATTCACAAAGAAGCATTTGAAAGTACAGAAACTATATTGCCAATTGGAGGTATTTATAGATATAGGAAAAACGGAGAAACACATCAATATCAAGGAAAGCTAATTCATTTATTACAAAGCGCTGTAGGCTCAAATTCATATGAAGCATATAAGAAATATGCTGATGGTATATATAATTTACCACCAATAAATTTGAGGGATCTAGTTGATTTTAGAAAAAAAAAATTGGGTTCATCAATTAATTTATCTGAAGTTGAACCAATAGAAAAAATATTAAAAAGATTTGGTAGTGGAAGCATGTCCCACGGTGCTTTATCTAAAGAAGCGCACGAAACACTTGCTATTGGAATGAATAGAATTAAGGGGGCTTCTTGTAGTGGTGAAGGTGGAGAAGATGCAGAAAGATTTAAAGTTATGGATAGTGGTGATAGTGCAAATTCTAGAGTTAAACAAATTGCATCCGCTAGATTTGGTGTGACTGTAAATTACTTGAATAATTGTAATGAAATAGAAATTAAAATGGCACAAGGCGCTAAACCAGGGGAAGGCGGTCAGTTACCTGGCTTTAAAGTAACAAAGGAAATTGCAAGATTACGACATTCTACACCAGGAGTAACACTAATTTCTCCACCTCCACACCACGATATTTACTCGATAGAAGATTTGGCACAACTGATTTATGATTTGAAGCAAACAAATCCAAAAGCACGAGTTGGCGTTAAGTTAGTCGCATCATCAGGAATTGGAACTATCGCTGCAGGTGTAGCTAAAGCGAAAGCAGATATTATTTTAATTTCGGGTCATAATGGAGGAACAGGCGCAACTCCTCAAACAAGTGTCAAATATGTCGGAATACCTTGGGAGATGGGTCTCACTGAGGCAAATCAGGTTTTAACATTAAACAATTTAAGACACAAAGTTACATTGAGAACTGATGGTGGTATTAAAACTGGAAGAGATGTTGTTATTGCTGCAATGATGGGAGCAGAGGAATATGGAGTTGCTACAACAGCTCTAGTGGCAATGGGATGTATAATGGTAAGACAGTGCCACTCAAATACTTGTCCAGTAGGTGTTTGTACACAAGATGAAAAATTAAGAGAAAAATTTACCGGCACTCCAGACAAGGTTGTAAATTTATTCACTTTTATTGCATCTGAAGTAAGAGAAATTTTAGCCGAATTAGGTTTTAAATCATTAAATGATATTATTGGAAGAACTGATTTATTAATGCAAGTTAATAAAGCTTCACCAAATTTAGATGATTTGGATTTAAATCCGTTATTTGTTCAGGCAGACCCAGGAAACAATAAAAGATACTGCGAGTCGTTGGAGATCAATAAAGTACCAGAAACATTAGATCAGGAAATTTGGCCAGAAATAGAAAAATCTTTAGATAATTCAGAAAAAATTGAGAAAGAATTTATTATCAAAAATACAAACAGGGCAGTTGGTACAAGAATTTCACATCATCTTTACAAAAAGTATGGTTACGAAAAACTTGATGAAAATTTTCTTACATTAAATTTCAAAGGCTCTGCGGGTCAGTCATTTGGTGCTTTTTCATCAAAAGGACTAAAATTAAATCTTAAAGGTGACGCAAATGATTATGTCGGCAAGGGATTGTCAGGTGCTACAATCTCGATAAAACTTTCGGATGAAAGTAATTTAATCTCTAATGAAAATACAATTATCGGAAATACAGTTCTGTATGGAGCTACTTCAGGTAAACTTTTTGCTGCGGGTCAAGCAGGTGATAGATTTGCTGTAAGAAATTCTGGTGCAACTACGGTAATTGAGGGTTGTGACTCAAATGGCTGTGAGTATATGACTGGAGGAACAGTGGTCATTTTGGGAAGTGTCGGTGACAACTTTGCAGCTGGCATGACTGGAGGTATGGCATTTATCTATGATAAATCTAATGAGTTTGAAAAAAAAGTAAATCCAGACTCGGTTGTTTGGCAAAATGTTGAAACAGATTATTGGATAAGTTATTTAAAAGAATTAGTTTTAGAACATTCAAAGGAGACAGGATCGTTGATATCAAAAAATATTTTTGAAAATTTTGAAGCTGAAATTAAAAATTTTGTTCAGGTTTGTCCAAAAGAGATGATTAATAAGCTTAAAAATCCAATTACATTTAAGTCTAAGATTAAAGAAGTTAGTTAATTATAATATCTAACTCTTTTTTTAATATACTTAACCATTTAGGTGAAGATAAGCTGTGATCACCCTTTTTAATGATAACTAATTTTTTTTTTGAATTTACGAAAATTTTTAAAATCTTTTTGGAATAACTGACAGGGACAGACTCATCCTTTTGTCCATGAACCATAGTAATCTTTAATTTGTCGTAAATTTTTTTATGAAATACTTTATTTTTCCGGCCATCTTTAATTAGTTGTAAAGAGATTGGATATTCATAATTTCCATGCTTTAAGTTAATAATCCCATTTTTTGTTATTTCTTTTTTCATTTTTTTTGAAAATTTGTTCCACATTAAACCTTCTAAAAACTGAGGTGCAGAACCAATTCCCAAAAATCCTAAAATTTGTTTCTTAAAAAACTTAAATTGATTTAAAGCGATCCAAGACCCCATACTTGAGCCAACAAAGATGATTCTATTTTTTTTGACAATTTTTTTAATTAATAAAGTTGTCTCTTTAGTCCATTTTGAGATATTCCCATTGGTAAATTTACCAGATGATTTACCATGACCAGAATATTCTAGTGCAAGAAAACCAAGTTTATTTTTTTTTGCAAAATTTAAAAATGCTTTAGGTTTTTTTCCCTCTAAATCAGACATAAACCCGTGTAAAAAAACTATGTAAGCTTTATTTTTTTGGTTGTATTTTAAGTATCTGATTTTTTTTGATTTATTTATTTTAAAGTAATTGAATTTGCTCATAAAAGTTTATTAGTTATCTCTATTATTATATAATCTAACTGTATGTCGTCTAATATAAAAGTCCTGCAAGTAATACCAAAACTAGGTTACGGAGGAGCAGAAACAGGATGTTATGATATTGCTCATTATTTACCAGAAAATGGGTGTGAGTCTTTTATAGTAACTAGCGGAGGGGAATTAACAAAATTCGTTGATAAAAAAAAAGTAAAACTAATTAAACTTCCAGTTCATAGTAAAAACCCATTATTGATTTTAATAAATACAATTTTATTAATCGGGATAATTTTATTTTTTAAGATCTCAATTGTTCATGCAAGGAGTAGAGCACCAGCTTGGTCTTGTTTATTTGCAACAAAGTTAACTAATAGAAAGTTTGTTACCACATTTCATGGAACTTATAATTTTAATGGGAATCTTAAAAAATTTTATAATTCTGTCATGGTAAGATCTGATTTGATTATTGCAGGATCAAATTTTATTTTTTCTCACATTAAAGAAAATTATTCTGAATTTTTAAAAAGCCAAAAAAAATTTTTAGTTATTTTTAGAGGAATAAATGTCGATTATTTCGACTCTTCTACAAAATTAGAAAACGATGAAAAAAACTTACTTCAAAAATGGAATATAAATGATGAAAAAAAAATAATTTTAATGCCAGGTAGACTTACTTCTTGGAAAGGACAAGAATTATTTATTGAAGCAATTAATCTTGTTAAAATTGAATTAGGTTATGAAGCTTTTCATGCAGTTATACTTGGAAATGATCAAGGTAGAGATCTATATAAAAAAAAATTAATCCGTCTTACTGAGCAATACCATTTAACAAAACAAATTAAATTTATAGATCATTGTGAGGATATGGCATTAGCTTATAAAGTTTCTGATATAATTGTATCAGCCTCAATTGAACCAGAGGCTTTTGGAAGAGTAGCTGTGGAAGCACAATCTATGGAAAAATTAATTATAGCTAGTAATATTGGAGGATCCAATGAGACAATTATTGATGAAAAAACAGGTTTTTTATTTAAATCGGGGGATGCAGAGTCTTTAAGTAAAAAAATAATTCATGGATTAACAATGGACGAAACATCTAGAAATCTTATGGGTAAAGAAGGAAGAAACAATATAATAAAAAAATTTAATGTTGAAAAAATGTGTTTTTCTACATATTCAGAGTATAAAAGATTATTAAATTAAATGCCTATAATTACATTACCAGATGGAAAAAATATTGAATTTCCAAAAGAAGTTACAGGTTTAGATGTTGCAGATAAAATAAGCAAGTCATTATCAAAACAAGCATTGATAATGAGTGTCGACGGTGAGTTAAAAGATTTGTATTTTTCAATTAAAAAAGATTGTTCAGTAAAAATCTTTACTGCAAAAGACTCCGAGGGTCTTGAGGTTATAAGACATGATACCGCTCATATTATGGCAATGGCCGTTCAAGAATTATACCCGGGTACACAGGTAACTATAGGACCTGTAATAGAAAATGGTTTTTACTATGATTTTGCTCGAAAAGAACCTTTTACAGAAGATGATCTAGATAAAATTGAAAAAAAAATGTCAGAAATAATTGATAAAGATGTAAAAACAAGAAGAGAAGTTTGGAAAAGAGATAAAGCGATAAGCCACTTCAAAAAGATTGGTGAAAACTATAAAGCAGAAATAATAGAGAGTATTCCAGAGAGTGAAGAGCTAACTGTTTATCATCATGGTGATACTTGGCATGATTTATGTAGAGGGCCACACCTAGTTTCTTCTGGAAAAATTGGCAAGGCTTTTAAGCTTACAAAAGTTGCAGGAGCATATTGGCGGGGAGACTCGAAAAATGAAATGTTACAAAGAATTTATGGAACTAGTTGGGCATCTCAAAAAGATCTAGATAATTATTTAAAAAGAATTGAAGAAGCAGAAAAAAGAGATCATAGGAAACTTGGTAAAGAGATGGATCTATTTCATTTTAGAGAAGAGAGCCCAGGATCTGTCTTTTGGCATGAAAAGGGTTGGGCACTGTTTCAAAAATTAATTAATTATATGAAAATGAAACAAGATATTGCTGGATATAAAGAGATAAATACTCCAGAGGTATTAGATAGAAGTCTGTGGGAAAAATCTGGCCATTGGGAAAAATTTGGAGCAAATATGTATACATCAACTACTCCAGATGAAAAGATATTTGCTATTAAACCTATGAATTGTCCAGGTTGTGTAGAGGTCTTTAATCAAGGTCTCAAAAGCTATAAAGATTTGCCATTAAAAATGTCTGAGTTTGGAAAGGTACATCGTTATGAGCCTTCAGGCGCGCTTCATGGTCTATTGAGAGTAAGAGCGTTTACACAAGACGATGCTCATATATTTTGTACTGAAGATCAAATAACAAAAGAATGTTTAATAGTAACTAATCTTATCTTAGAAATTTATAAAGATCTCGGTTTTGAAGATGTTGTTCTCAAATATTCTGATAGACCAGAGCTGAGAGTCGGAGATGATAGTGTGTGGGATAAAGCAGAGGCAGCTTTATTAGAGGCAGTCAAAGCGACTAAATTAGAATATACCATTAATAAGGGTGAGGGTGCATTTTATGGACCTAAAATTGAATTTGTTTTAAGGGATGCTATTGGAAGAGATTGGCAATGTGGAACCCTACAAGTTGATTTTAATTTACCTGGAAGGTTAGGTGCTTCTTATGTAGACAAAGATGGAACAAAAAAAGTTCCAGTGATGTTACACAGAGCTTTGTTTGGATCTCTTGAAAGATTTATTGGAATTTTAATAGAAAATTATGCTGGCAAGTTTCCATTTTGGATATCTCCACTGCAAACAGTGGTAATTCCGATTTCAGAGGACTTTGAGGAATATGCAAGTAAAGTTTCCAAAAAAATAAAAGAAGCTGGGATGAGCTCAATAGTTGATTTAAAAAATCATAATTTGAACTATAAAATAAGAGAACATTCTCTCGCAAAAGTCCCTATTTTATTAATTTGTGGTAAAAAAGAAGTTGACAGTAACTCCGTAACTATTAGAAGATTGGATTCTAATAAACAAGAAAATATGGAACTAAATAAATTTTTAAAAACATTTTCTGCTTTAAATAAAGTATCTTAAATTTAAGTGGCAGATTTTAAGCAAAATTATTTTCAGAGAAGAACTAAAGATCGAGGTCCAAGATCTAATAATAGAATTTCATCTCCTGAAGTTCAAGTTATAGGAAGTGACGGAGAAAATTTAGGCGTCATTAGCACAAACGAAGCAATATCGATGGCGAGGAATCAAGGTTTAGATTTAATAGAAATAGCTCCAAATGCAAATCCACCAGTTTGTAAAATCATGGACATGGGTAAATATAAATATGATGCACAAAAAAAAGCAAACCTTGCCAAAAAAAAACAAAAAATAATCGCATTAAAAGAAATAAAAATGAGACCTGTAACTGAAACACATGATTACGAGTTCAAAGTAAAAAATGCCAAAAAATTTATTGCTAAAGGCGATAAAGTAAAATTTACAATAAGATTTAAAGGTAGAGAACTTCAGCACTCGCATTTAGGCAATGAGTTAATGACAAAGATCAAAGAGGATATGAAGGAAATTGGTAAGGTAGAATTACATCCGAAGTTCGATGGAAAGCAAATGATAATGGTAATTCAGCCTTTATAAGCTTTAATAGTAGTTGTAAATTAATAACATTCTTTGTATAAACTCGCAAAATTATGCCAAAACTAAAAACAAAAAGCTCTGCAAAAAAAAGGTTCAAAATATCTGCAAAAGGTAAAGTTATAATGGCCCAAGCTGGTAAAAGACATGGCATGATAAAACGAACAAATTCTCAAATAAGAAAATTAAGAGGCACTACAACTATGTCGAAACAAGACGGTAAAATTGTAAAGTCGTATATGCCTTACAGTTTAAGAGGTTAATATGGCAAGGGTTAAAAGAGGTGTAACTAGTAGAGCAAAACATAAAAAAGTTTTAAAAGCTGTTAAGGGTCAATGGGGCAGAAGAAAGAATACCATTAGAGTTGCAAAGCAAGCTATGGAAAAAGCTATGCAATATGCATACAGAGATCGTAGAAATAAAAAAAGAGATTTTAAATCACTGTGGATACAAAGAATAAATGCTGGGGTTAGAGCAGAAGGTTTGACATATTCTAAGTTTATTAATGGATTAAATAAATGTGGAATAAAAATTGATAGAAAAATTCTAGCTGAGATAGCCTATGATAGTCCAGAAGCCTTTAAAACTATCGTTCAAAAAGCTCAATCAGCTTTAAATTAATCTTCGCTATTGTTTTATTTCTCTGAAGAAATAATCTGTAAAAATGTCAGATCTTAAAAAAATAAAAGATGAGTTTCTTTCAAAGCTTAGTGGAAAATTAGATATTTCGGAAATAAACCAAATTAAATCTGATCTATTTGGTAAAAGTGGATTAATTTCAACTCAATTTAAGAAGATTGGAACAATTGCAGAGTCAGAGAGAAAAAAATTTGCCTCTGACTTAAATATAATTAAAGATGAACTCCAGGATTTAATAAATTCAAAAACAAATGAATTTAAAACTGCTGAAATTAACGAGAAATTAGAAAAGGAAAAAATCGATATTACATTACCTGAAAGATCATTTGTTCGAGGAAAAATTCATCCAGTCTCACAAACTATCGATGAGATATCATCAATTTTTTCAGAAATAGGTTTTAGCGTTGAAGAAGGACCAGACGTTGAGAATGAATATAATAATTTTACAGCACTAAATACGCCAGAAAATCATCCTGCTAGGGATATGCATGATACGTTCTATTTAGATGAAAAAAAGCAGAAACTATTGCGAACACATACTTCTCCAGTTCAAATTAGAACTATGTTGAAAGATAAGCCACCATTTAAAATAATTGCACCTGGAAGAACTTACAGATCAGACAGTGACCAAACTCATTCACCAATGTTTCATCAGGTTGAGGGACTTCATATAGACAAGAATATAAACATGGGTCATCTAAAGGGATGTTTAAATTATTTTATCAAAGAGTTTTTTGAAGTAGATAAAATTAAGATGAGATTTAGACCTAGTCATTTCCCTTTTACAGAACCATCTGCTGAAGTTGATATTGGATACGAGATGAAAGATGGAAAAATCATAATAGGAGAAGGAAATCAATGGTTAGAGATTTTAGGGTGTGGAATGGTTCACCCCAATGTTTTAAAAAATGTTAAAGTAGACCCATCAAAGTTTCAGGGATACGCATTTGGTATTGGGATAGATAGACTTGCTATGCTGAAATATGGTATCAATGACTTAAGAGCTTTTTTTGATTGTGATTATCGTTGGTTGAGTCATTTTGGATTTGATCCATTGGATGTACCTACAAATTATAGAGGTCTCAGTCGATGATAATAACATTTGATTGGTTAAAGGATCATCTAAAAACAAATCTAAAAGAAAAAAACCTTTTAGAGCAACTTACTAATATTGGTCTAGAAGTAGAGAGTGTAGAAAGTCTTTCAGGTGATAATGAATTATTCAAAGTAGCTGAAATTATAAAAACTGAAAAACATCCAAATGCAGATCGACTTAAAGTTTGTGACGTAAATATTGGAGAGAATGAAATTAAAAAAGTTGTATGTGGTGCAGAAAATGCAAAAGAAGGATTGCTCACTATATATGCTCCTCCAGGTGCAATTATCCCTAAAACCAAGACAAAATTAGTAGTCGCTAAAATAAGAGGTGTCACTTCTTATGGAATGCTTTGTTCAGAGTCAGAATTGAATCTGTCTGATGAAAGCGATGGGATTACTGAATTAACCAAGGAATTTAGAAAAAATATTGGTAAAAGTTATTTTTCAAAATCAAAATCAAATCTTATTGATCTATCCATAACACCTAATAGACCAGACTGTCTTGGAGTCAGGGGAATAGCAAGAGATCTAGCTGCATCAGGTTTTGGAAAGCTAGTAGATTTTGAAAAAAAAAAAAATCATTCAAAAAATAGACACACCTTAAAAGTAAAAATTAATAAGGAAAAAGGCCAAGGATGTACTGCGTTTGGAAGTTGTTTGATAACAAATGTGAAAAATTCTGAAAGCCCTAAATGGCTTAAAGATAAGTTAATTTCTATTGGTCAAAAACCAATCTCAGCAATAGTTGACATTACAAACTATGTTATGCTCGATATTAATCGACCATTACATGCTTATGATGCTGATAAAATTGAAAAGGGTATAATTGTTCGAAATTCTAAGTCTGGAGAAGAGTTTACAGCACTTGATAATAAAAATTATAAACTGGAGAGTGGCATGTGTGTTATTACTGATAATAAAGGTGTTTTAGGACTTGGAGGAATTATTGGTGGTACAAGATCTGGTACAGAATTTAATACAAAAAATATATTACTTGAGTCAGCTTATTTTGAACCGGGATCAATAAGAAATACAGCAAAAAAATTAAATCTTGATACCGATGCAAAGTTTAGATTTGAAAGAGGCATAGATCCATTATCAATCGAAGATGGTTTAAATAAAGCTGCAAAATTAATAAAAGAGATTTGTGGTGGTGAAATTAGCAAAATTGATATTCAAAAAATAGAAACTTACAAAACAAAAAAGATTAAATTTGACCCAAATATTTTTGAAAAAATATCTGGTTTTAAAATTTCTTTAAAAGAAATGATTAAAATTTTAGAGGATCTTGGTTTTGAAGTAAAAAAGGATAAGAAAAGACTCGAATTAACAGTTCCTTCATGGAGACCAGATATTTCACAGGAAGTAGATATCGTTGAGGAGTTGGTTAGAATAAGTGGTTACGAAAAGATAAAGTATATAGAGCCAATCAAACAAAGAAAAAAATCTACTTTAAATAAATTTCAGAAATTATTTCATTTTTTACAAAGATCAGTTGCATCCAAAGGTTATTTGGAGGCAATCACTTGGTCGTTTACAGACAAACGTTATAATGATTATTTTAGAGATATAAAAAAAGAGATAAAAATTATTAATCCTATTAGCTCAGAATTAGGAGTTTTAAGGAATTCAATTTTTTCAAATTTAATATTATATATTAATAAAAATCTCGACAGAGGTTTTAAAGATTTATCAATATTTGAAATAGGCCCTATTTTTAATGGTTCTAATCCCGGTGAACAAAATACGGTAATTTGTGGTTTGTCAGCAGGTAAAAAATCCAGATTATCTTGGATTGAAAAAGATAGAAACGTAGATGTATTTGATGTGAAAAGAGATGTTGTTCAAACTTTAGTTGAAGCAGGTTATAATTCTGAAAAATTTTTTATCGATAATGAAACACCCACTTATTATCACCCTGGGAAATCAGGAAGATTATTTTTAAATAATAAAAAAAATCAAATAGCTGCATATTTTGGAGAAATTCACCCAAATATTTTAAAACAAATTGACATTAAAACAGAGTCTTTAGTTGGTTTTGAGATCTTTATGGAAAATTTAGAATTACCCAAGAAAACCCTTAAAGATCTAAAAGTAAAATTTTCATTTTCAGATTATCAAAAATCTGAGAGAGATTTCGCATTTATCGTAAACAAAGAGGTAAAAGCCCAAGATTTGATAGATACTATTTCAAATGTAGACGAAAGTTTAATAAAAGATATTAAAGTTTTTGATGTTTATGAGGGTGATAATATTCCTGAAAATCAGAAATCGATAGCAATCAGCGTAACGATACAGTCATCTGAAAGAACTTTAAACGAGAATGATTTAGAAAAAATTAATAATTTGATAATCAAGACTGTTGAAAATAAAACTGGCGCAAAAATTCGATCTTAACATTTAATGGACACTATCGACAACATAAGAAATTTTTCAATAATTGCGCACATTGATCATGGTAAATCAACAATTGCAGATAGGATAATTCACAAATGTGGTGGTTTAACAGAAAGAGAAATGAAAGCTCAAGTTTTAGACTCTATGGATATTGAAAGAGAGAGAGGAATTACAATTAAAGCCCAAACAGTTAAACTAAATTATAAAGCCAAAAATGGAAAAGAATACATATTAAATATAATAGACACCCCAGGACATGTTGATTTTAGCTATGAAGTCAGCAGATCACTTTATGCATGTGAGGGCTCCATACTTATTGTTGATAGCACTCAAGGTGTTGAAGCACAAACATTAGCCAATGTTTATCAAGCTTTAGATATTAACCATGAAATAATTCCGGTCTTGAATAAAATTGATTTACCAGCATCAGATTTAGAGAGAACCAGTAAACAAATTGAGGACGTAATTGGTATTGATACTGAAAATGCCATTCCTTGTTCTGGAAAAACTGGAGAGGGTATCGATGAGATATTAGAGCAAATAATAAATCAATTACCAGGACCAAAAGGGAATTTAGAACAAGATTTAAAATGTTTATTGGTAGATAGTTGGTACGATACATACCTTGGGGTTGTAATATTAGTAAGAGTTATTAATGGAAAAATTACTAAAAATATGAAAATTAAGATGTTATCAACCAATCAAGATTATATTGTCGAAAAAGTTGGCGTATTCACACCCAAACCTAGAGACATAAGTGAATTAAATGCTGGAGAAATTGGTTTTATTACAACAGGAATAAAAGTTTTATCAGAAACAAAAGTCGGGGACACTATTTGTGATGCTTCAAAACCAATAGTGCAGGCATTACCAGGATTTAAACCAAGTAAACCTGTAGTATTTTGTGGTTTGTTTCCTGTTGATAGTTCGGAATATCAAAAACTTAAAGATGGTCTGGCAAAACTACAGTTGAACGATGCAAGTTTTTCCTTTGAGGCTGAATCATCATCTGCATTAGGTTTAGGATTTAGATGTGGATTTTTGGGTCTATTGCATCTTGAAATAATTACAGAGAGACTTGAAAGAGAATTTGACGTTAATCTGCTTACAACAACACCAGGAGTTGTTTACAAAGTTCACATGAATAATGGTGATATAATCGATTTGCAGAATCCTTCGAGTCTCCCAGATCCAACTTTTATAAACTTTATTGAAGAACCTTGGATCAAGGCGACAATAATTACTCCAGATCAATACTTGGGATCAATTATAAAATTATGTCAGGATAAAAGAGGATTACAAACTAACTTAAGTTATTCAGGTAACAGAGCAGTATTGGTCTACGAACTTCCTTTAAATGAAGTAGTATTTGATTTTAATGATCGAATAAAATCTATGACAAGTGGCTATGCCAGTTTCGATTATGAAATAATTGGTCACAGAGAAGGTAATTTAGTAAAACTAGGCATTCTGGTAAACGGTGAACCAGTAGATGCTCTCGCCATGATGATACATAAAGATTTTGCTCAAAAAGCTGGAAGAGATGTTTGCGAAAAATTAAAAGATTTAATACCTAGGCATAATTTTATGATCCCTGTTCAGGCAGCAATAGGTGGAAAAATTATAGCTAGAGAGACTATAAAAGGTTTTAAAAAAGATGTATTAACAAAGATACATGGTGGCGGCGCAACAGACAGAAAAAGAAAACTTTTAGAGAAGCAAAAAAAAGGTAAAGCAAGATCCAAACAGTTTGGAAGAGTTGAAATACCTCAAGAAGCATTTATCGGGGTTTTAAAAATAAACAAAGAATAACAAATGAAAATTATTGATTGTTTTATTTATAATAATGAAGATCTTATTCTTGACTTGAGGCTTAACTCACTAAACACATATGTTGATAGTTTTGTAATAGTTGAGGCAAAATTTTCTCACACTGGGAAAGAAAAGAATAAATATAACTTTGACTTTAAAAAATTTGAAAATTTTCAAAACAAAATCAAATATTTACAAATAGAAAATTTCCCAAATAATCTTACTAATTGGAAGAGAGAAAATTTTCATAGAAACTATATTATGAAGGCTCTATCAAATATAAATAAAGATGATTATGTAATAATCTCTGATGTGGATGAACTACCCAATTTAGAAAACTTAAATGATATTCTAAATAATAAAAAAAAATATACTGCTTTTAAACAAAAAATGATTTACTATAAATTTAACTTATTAAACTTGACTGAAAAAAACTGGTATGGTTCTAGAATGTGTAAATTTAAACATCTCAAATCTCCTCAATGGCTTAGAAGTAAAAAAGTAAAAAACTACCCTTTTTATAGAATAGATAAGTTAAATTGGAATATAGTTGAAAATGGTGGATGGCATTTTTCAAATGTAATGTCTCCAAAAGAGATAAGTGAAAAGTTGAAATCTTTTGCACATTCGGAGTTTGATAAACCAGAGTTTACAGATGAAGAGATTATTAAAAAAAAAATCGACCTAAAAAAAGACATATTTGGCAGAAATTTTCAGTTTAAAAAAATAGATGATGATAAAGAGTTACCAAAATATTTAATAGAAAATAAAAGTAAATTTTCTAAGTTTTTGATACAGTAATTAATGTTTTATATTTCTCATAGAGGTAACATTTTTGGACCAAATAAAAATGAAGAAAATAAAATTGATCATATAAATTATGCAGTTAAGCTTGGTTTTGATGTTGAAATAGATGTTTGGTTTTACAAAGATAATTTTTATTTAGGTCATGATAAACCTTTATATAAAGTTAAAAAAAATTTTGTATTAAAGAAACATTTTTGGTGTCACGCTAAAAATTTTGAAGCTCTTATAAATCTAAAAAAAATAAATGCTAATTATTTTTGGCATCAAAATGATGATTATGTTTTGACAAGTAGCGGTTATATTTGGACATTTCCAGGAAAAAAACTCTATAAAAAAAGCATTTATGTTTTACCAGAGCATCAAAAAAAGTTTGACAATAGTCTTAATTATAAAGGTATATGTTCTGACTTTATTGATAAGTATAAGAAAAAAATCTTAAATTTGAAAAAAAGATGAAAAAAAATTATCAACTTATTATCCCTGTGGCAGGGCCAAACATCAATTTTGAAAAATTTAAAAATCATAAGCTTTTAATTAACATTCAAGATAAAAAACTTATTGAGTGGGTTCAAATTTCAAGACCTTATAAATTAGGTGATGGAATTTTTATTTTTCAAAAAAAACATGAAAAAAAATATAATTTAGTTAAAAAAATTTCAAAATTACTTAAAAAAAAAATAAATTATTTTTTATTGGATGGTTATACCAATGGTGCTCCTCAAAGTATTTTAAAGGTAAAACACATGGTAAATTTAAACCAACCCCTTTTTATTGATTTGTTAGATCAATACATTGATTTTAAACAATACCTAAAATTTTGTTTAAAAAGCAATATTGACGGTTGCGTTCCAACATTTCAATCTTTATATCATGATAGAGGTTATTCATTAATCGATAAAAAAAAAAATATAAGATTAATTTCTGAAAAGGACCTTAAACCAATCTCAACGAATTCAACAGGATGTGTAAGTTATTTTAAAGAAGCTAATTTATTTTTCTATTTTGCAGAGCAAATGATAAATAAAAAAAAAGTGTCTAAAAATGGTAAATATATGGTAAGCCTGGTTTATAACGAGATGATTAAAGAAAGATATAAGATTAAATCGTATGACTGTAATTTTATAGCATCGCTTGGCACAAAAAAAAGCATAGAGTCATTTTACGAGAACTGTAGATTGGTGGAATATAAATGAAAAAAGAATTTGATAATTTCCTCTTTAATTCAACAGTTAATAAAGATAAATATTTTATTGCGAAGTATTTAATCAAAAGTAATAACATGCTTAAAGCTGCCAAGGGTGTTGCGATTGGCCAATCAATAGGAAATCCAGATGTTAGACTTGATAATGAAACTGCTGAATTATTAGAAAATCATTTATCGATAATTTTAGATCATCCAGATAATTTAAAAAATAAAAAAGAGGCAACAGTTAGGATTGCTTTTCCAATTAAAAACTTTGATTTAGAACAAGATGGAATAACACAATTAATTTGTACATTTATGGGTGGACAAATGGATATTGAGGAAATTTTAGGTTGCAGACTTTTAGATGTTGAATTTCCAAATATTTTTTTAAAAAATTTTAAAGGACCAAAAATAGGGTTAGATGAAATAAGAAAAAGAACAAACTCAGTTAAAAGACCTCTTTTAGGTGGTATCGTAAAACCTAAAACGGGTTTAGATATAAAAACTTTAAAAGATGTGTGTATTAAAATGGTTAGAGGAGGGGTAGATTTTATAAAAGAAGATGAGATTTTAGGTAACCCAAGTTGTTGTCCTTTTGAGGAAAGAGTAAAAATAGTTAATGATGTTGTGCAAAATGAAGCCTCAAAATTGAATAAAGAAGTGTTTTATGCCCCATGCGTAAATTCAGATTTACCTTATTTAATTAAAAGAATTGAATTTTTAGTGAAAAATAAAATGAAAGCATATCATCTTAATATTTGGACAGGTTTACAAACTTACAAATATCTCAGAAGCTTTGATTTTGATATCGCTATGTTTTATCAGAAGAGTGGAGATAGAGTTATAACTGATAAAAATAATGTTTATTCAATATCGTGGAATGTACTTCTAAAATTAGCTAGAATCTCAGGAGCTGATTTTATTCATGCTGGAATGTGGGGAGGATATTTATCCGATACTAAAGAGGATTTGACTAATTGGTTGTCAATATTAACTTCAAAAAATGATCTTGGTTTTAAAAAAACAGTTCCCTCCTTTTCTTGCGGAAGTCATCCAGGGTTAGTCCAAACAACAGTAAAGAATTTTGGAATAGATATCATGATGAGCTTAGGAGGTTCTATGCATGGTCATCCAAGTGGTACTGTATCTGGAGCAAAAGCAATGAGACAAGCTTTTGATTTACTATTTCAAAAATTTCCAAATAAGTCAGATTTGAGTGAATATAATGAGGCTATAGAAAAATGGGGATTTATAGATGATTAATGTTGTAATACCAATGGCCGGAAGAGGAAAAAGATTTTTAGATAAAGGTATAGAGACACCAAAGCCATTAATAGAGATAAATTCTGAACCTTTTATTTCTCATGTAATTGACAGTGTTAATCTTGGGGATGTTTTCTTTTATTTCTTGATAAGAGAAGATCATTTAAATTCAAATGATTTTGACTCAATCTTTAAAAAAAAAAAAATTAAATATAAGATTATAACTGTTAATAAAATTACCGAGGGTGCAGCATGTACAGTATTGCTAGGTTTTGAAACAATAAACAAAAATTTACCACTGATTGTAAAGGACTGTGATCAAATAATGAATTGGTCGAAAGAAAACTTTCTTGAATTTATATCAAGAAGAGAAAATGATGGAGTTTTAGTTACTGTCCCAACAATAAATCCTGGTTTTTCATTTGTCGAATTAAAGGATGATATGTCAAGCGTAACTAGAACAAAGGAAAAGGAGGTTGTGAGTTCATTTGGAAATACTGGATGTTACTATTTTAAGAAAACTTCAGAATTTGAATTTTATACAAATAAAATGATTGAAAAGAACATTAGAATAAACAATGAATTCTATATAAGCCAAGTTTATAATGAATATTTGCTTGATAATAAAAAGATACTCCATTATCCGATTGTTGAAATTTTCTCAATAAATACACCAGAGGAATTGGGCGAAAACAGTAAAAAAATTTCTGCTTTTTTAAAAAAAAAATAATTTAGTTTTTAATCAAAGATATATCTGAATTTACTCAGAAGTTTATTTATCTTAATTTTTCTTTTTGCAATTTTTATTTTTATCTTATCTTTAAACGGAACGAAAACCATTTTGGTTGGTTTTGCTTCTTCAATCCTTATTAAAGCGATATCTAATTTATACGCAATTTTAATTTTAATGTCATTTTCAGTTATAAAAGAATAGAATATGTATTCGGGGTCAAAAACTCTTTCATCATTTATGAATTTTTGAAAATAGTTAAGAATTTTCTTTATTTTCAAGAAAGTTTCATATTTTCCAATAAAAAATAAATCTGTTATACCTCTGAAATGCCTATTAGATGAAAATAATATTTGATTATTCTCAATTTTTTCTAAATCTTTTTTAAGATATTTTATTTCTTTTAAGGTCATAATATCTGTTCTAAAACGACAAACATAATCAACTTTTAGATTGCTCTTTTTTACGACAGACTCTAAAAATTCAATATTTTCGTTAATAGATTGCCACATGTAAAAAACGTTTTGAATTTTATATGAGAGATTTTCACCACCTGTCACATATTTTATTTTACTAATTTCATTACTCCAATCTTTTTCCTTAATTTGATTAAAAAATTTTACTTTATATTTTTTATTAAATTCATCTAAATTTTTTTGATTTTGCCAAAACGAGCAAATAAAAATTATTTCATAATCGTAAAATTCTTTTTTTAAGTTTTCTAGAAATAGTAAATTTTTTTCATAAATTCTTATATTTCCAGAAACCAAAAAGGCGATATTTTTCATAGATCTACCCAGATATTATTATCAATAATAATCTTTTATAGATATAAATATCTTTTATGAAAATCAAAAAATTTTTCCAAAATCTATTCAAATTTGTTGTAAGAAAAATTTTTACTTTTATTTATGGTAGTATCAAATTTGAAGAAAATACTAATATTAAAGATCTAAAAACTCATATTATAAAAAATGACAAAATAATTTCTTTTTTTAAAGAAAATTATAAAGTTTACGAAATTCAAAATGGCAGAATTTATAATGATAATGTTGAAAATGTTGCAGTACTATCAAATAATAAAATTATAAATGGGCCCTCATATCAACAAATTAAGGGTGAACTTAAAACTGCCAAAAATAATGTATGTTTAGATATTGGTACACCAAGAATAAAAAAAAAATTTAAAGGTAGAGTTTTAAACTTAGCTCAGGGCGCTAGTGGGCACCATAATTTTTCTCATTGGCTATTAGATATGTTACCAAAACTTAAATTATATAATGAAGTTTTTAAATATGATGATTTAGATTACTTATATTTAAATAAACTTAACTCCTTTCAAAAAAAAACATTGGAACTTTTAGGCCTTCAGAATTTAAAGATAATTGATTCTAATAATTATCGTCATATAGAGTGTGATCAACTAATCGCTACGCAGCATCCAAGTTATTTTAATGGTTTTATTTTAGATCAAGCAAAGTATGTACCTGATTGGATAGTAAAATGGCTTAGGGATAGTTTTTTAGAAAAATCAAAAAAAATAGAAATTAAAAATAATATATTTATCGATCGATCTTTATCTAATTTTAAGCATTCTCAAATAATAAATTTAGAAGAAACTCAAAACCTATTAAAAGAACATAATTTTGATATTGTTAAACTTGAAAACTTGAGTTTTGATGAACAGATATATGTTTTTAGTAACGCAAAAATTGTAATAGGAGCTCATGGAGCTGGGCTTACTAATTTGTGTTTTTCAAAAGAGAACACAAAAGTTATTGAGATAAGATCTTCTGAGCCAGGCTATGGATTTCAAAATAAAGTATATGAGAGAATTTCTAAAATAAATAACTTAAATTATAGTTTATTATCTACCCCGTATTTAAGTGAAAAAAGTTTAAATGGTGATTTATTTGTAGATATAAAAGTATTAAATGAACAATTAAAAGGTATATAAAATTATGAAACTTAAAACATTTTATAAGATTTACTACAAACATAGGATCATAAAAGCAAAAATATTACTAAAAATTTACCTTCTTTTTGTAGTTCCAATTAAATATTTTTTGAATCTACCCTATATAAAAAAAAAAATTAATCTTGACAATTATTCACAAGATAAAAAATTTTTATTCGAAAAAAATCTAAATTTTTTGTTCGAATTTTTTGAAAGTGATAAGGGTGAGAAGTTCATTAATCAATATGATCAACCTATAAAGCGAGATTCTAACTTAAAAGTACAAGGCCATAATTACGCAAAATTTTACGATGAATATTTACTTGAAAAAAAAGATAAACAATTAAATATTTTAGAAATTGGGTCTTTTTATGGAAATGCAGCTGCTGCATTATATTTTTATTTCAAGAATGCCAAAATATATTCGGCAGATATATATCCTGATTTATTTAGTTATACTTCTGATAGAATAAAAAACTTTTATGTAGACTCCTCTTCAGAAAAGTCAATTTCTCATAATATTTTAAAAAGGGATAAAAAATTTGAGATAATAATTGAGGATGCATGCCATGCTTATAAAGATCAAATTATTAGTTTATTTATGTTATTCCCAATATTAAGTTCTGGAGGAATTTTTATTACTGAGGAATTAGATTTCCCAGACACCAGAGCAGATATGAATTTGAATAATGAAAAACCAACTTTAAGAGATATTTTATTATCAATCAAATCTGGTGAAAATTTTGAAAATCCGCTCATATCTAAAGATCAAAAGGATTATTTTTTAAAAAATTTTGATAAGATTTTTATTTTAAAAGGAAATTATAACGAGATAGCAATAATAAAAAAAAAATGAAAAAAAAAATTGTAGTAACAGGTGGTTCAGGCAGATTTGGTCAATGTTTAAAAAATTTTGAAACTAATCACAAAATGTTATTTCCTACAAAAAAAGAATTAGACATTTTAAATTTTAAGAGTGCAGAGAAATACTTAAAAAAAAATAGACCTAATATTTTAATTCATTTAGCAGGGTTATCTCGACCAATGAAAGTTCACGAAGAAAATATTATTAAAAGTATTGATCTAAATATTATTGGAACCGCTAATATAACAAAAGTATGTTCAAAATTACGAATAAAACTAATTTATTTTTCTACAAACTATGTTTATCCAGGTACAAAAGGAAATTATAGAGAAACTGACCCATTATTACCAGTCAATAACTATGCTTGGTCAAAATTAGGTGGTGAGTCTGCTGTGCAACTCTATAAAAATTCTTTAATATTAAGAGTTTCAATGACTGAAAAACCATTCATACATAAAAAAGCTTTTGCTAATGTGAAGAGTAGTTTTATTTATCATGAAGATGTAAGAAAATATTTGTTTAAATTATTAAATAAAAAAGGGATATTAAACATCGGTGGCAAAACTCAATATATCTATAATTTTGCAAAAAAGAGCAATAAAAAAGTTAAAAAAGATTACCTAAAAAAAAATTCAAATCACAATATTCCATTTAACTCTTCTTTGAATATTTTAAATTTGAATAAATTCTTGAAGAAAAAAAATAATTAATTAAAAATTTGAATGGAAAAATTAAGAATTTTTTGCGTTACAAATAAAGAGATTAAATATCTAGAAAAATTGAATCTTTCATTAGCAGGTGTTGGCAAAAAAAAATTTAAAAAGGAATACATAACTTGTTTGAAAGGTAAGAATATTCAAGAAAAAGAGAAGCATTATTCTGAATTGACTTTTCATTATTGGTTTTGGAAAAATCGGTTAAAAAAGTTTAATAATAATATTTGGATTGGGTTTTGTCAGAAACGAAGATTTTGGCTAAATTCAGATACTAAAATAAAAAATTTTAATGACTTACAAAAAAATATTTTGAAAGTTCCCCACAAAAGTTGGAAAAATTATGAAAGTATTATTTGTAAGCCAATTAGATTAGATGATCCAAAAAAAATGAAATTGATAAAAAGAGGTTTAAAAAATATTATTAAAGACCCTTCAATTTTTTTCAATAAAAAAAAACAAAATATAAAACTTCATTTTGATATGCATCATGGTTATGGAATATTAGACAGAGCCATAAAGTATCTTGATAAAAAAGATAGAAAAAATTTTCAAAAATTCGTAAGTGAAAATTATAGTTTTAATCCACATATAATGTTTATTGCAAAAAAAAAAGTTATGAACGATTGGTTTAGTAGTCTTTTTAAATGGCTTTTCAGGTGTGAAAAAGAGTTTGGTTTTAGAAAATTAAAAGGATATGATCAGCAAAGATTATATGCATATCTCGCTGAAAGATACTTATCATTTTGGTTTAAAAAAAATACTAAATATTTAGAGTGGTATTGGAACTTTTTTGAGTTAAAGTAAATTAGTAAAGCACTGAAATTAATTGGAGAGGTGGCCGAGTGGTTGAAGGCGCACGCTTGGAAAGCGTGTAAAGAGGAAACTCTTTCATGGGTTCGAATCCCATTCTCTCCGCCATCAAATAAGCCTTGATATATAAGCCTTATTTAAGATTTTTATTAGAAGTTTGTAATTATAATTAAGCAATTTTTTACAAAAAATGTTATAATTTTTTTTTCCTTAATTTAAAAAATGGTAAATAAAAACACATATCAAGCAGACTCTATCAAAGTACTTAAAGGCTTAGAGGCAGTAAGGAAAAGGCCAGGCATGTATATTGGTGATACTGATGACGGAACTGGCTTACATCACATGGTGTATGAAGTCGTCGACAACTCAATTGATGAAGCTCTAGCAGGCTATTGTAAAAATATAAACGTCAAATTAAATTCAGATGGAACTGTAACAATTAATGATGATGGTCGTGGGATCCCAATAGATATTCATAAAGGAGAAAAAAAATCTGCAGCTGAGGTTATTATGACCCAACTTCATGCTGGTGGAAAATTTGACCATGATTCTTATAAAGTTTCAGGTGGACTACATGGCGTAGGAGTTTCTGTTGTTAATGCTCTTTCAGAAAAATTATTCTTAGAGATAAATAGAGATGGAAAAAAATATTCTATTGAATTTAGTAATGGTGAAGCAAAAGCACCCCTTAAAATTTCAGGCAAATCAAAACAAACAGGAACTCAAATAACTTTTTTACCTTCAAAAGAAGTTTTCTCATCAATCAAATTTAGTGCAAATATATTAATTAAACGAATGAGAGAATTAGCCTTTTTAAACAAAGGTATAAAAATAACTTTCATTGATAATACTCAAAAAAAAGAAAAAACCTTAGAATTCAAGTATGATGGAGGTTTAGTAGAATTTGTAGATTACTTAGATGAGAAAAAAGAAAAATTACAAAATAAAAATGGAAATGATCTATTTAGAAAACCAATTTATATTGAAGGCAAAAAAAATGATGTAGAATTAGAGTGTTCGTTAAAATGGAATGCAGGATATTCTGAGGATATTTATCCTTATACTAATAATATTTATCAAAAAGACGGAGGGACACATTTATTAGGCTTTAGGAGTGCTTTAACAAGAATAATAAATAAGTATGCAAATGAAAATAATCTTCTTAAAAGAAATAAACTAACTATTTCTGGGGATGACATCAAAGAAGGTTTAACATGTGTTCTATCAACAAAAATTCCAGATCCTAAATTTTCCTCTCAAACAAAAGACAAGTTAGTTTCATCAGAAGTAAGAATGATTGTCGAAACTTTAGTAAATGAAAAATTGTCTATATGGTTTGATCAAAATCCATCAGTAGCTAAGATAGTTTTAGCTAAAGTAATACAAGCCGCAATGGCCAGAGATGTAGCAAGAAAAGCAAGAGAAAATGTTAGAAGAAAAGGCGCTATTGAATTGAGTGGTCTTCCAGGTAAGTTAGCAGACTGTCAAATAGGTAAACAAGAGGGAACAGAATTATTTATTGTTGAGGGAGATTCAGCTGGAGGTTCAGCGAAACAAGGTAGGAACAGATCAAACCAAGCAGTCTTACCTTTAAGAGGAAAAATACTTAATACTTACGTTGAAGATTTAAATATTAAAAAAAATGGAAATGGAAACGGTTCAGATCAAAGAACAAAAGCATTGTCTAAAATGATATCTTCAAATGAAATAGTTACCTTAATTAATGCACTTGGATTAGATCCAAAGGCTAATGAAATTGATTTAAAAGATTTAAGGTATGGAAAAATAATTATAATGACAGATGCTGATGTAGATGGCTCACATATTAGGGCATTATTATTAACATTCTTTAATAATAAACCTTTTAACAAATTGATAGAACATGGACATGTTTACCTTGCTCAACCACCATTATTCAAAATTAACAAAGGTTCTAAAGGAATTTATATAAAAGACGAGGAAGAATTAGAAAATTATATAATGACTACTAACAAGGAAATTAAAAAATTTAAGAAAGGGTCTAAGGAGTTTTCAAAATTGATAGAAATTGAGAAATCTAAAATGAGTATACAAAGATTTAAGGGTTTAGGAGAAATGAATCCAGAAGAGCTGTGGAGCACAACTCTTAATCCAGAAACGAGAAATTTACTTCAGGTTCAATATTCAAAAAACTCAAAAAAAGATCAAGAATTGATTCATACTTTAATGGGCAATGATGTAACATTAAGAAAAGATTTTATTATTTCTAACGCAATAAACGTTCAAAATTTAGATATCTAGAATATGAAGTTTTTTGAAACTTCTAAATTTCATACTTTAAAAAAATCTACTTATATTTCTTTAAGATGGATTGGTATAATAGGTCAATTAGTTTCAGTTTATATCGTTTATTTTTTTCTAAATTTTGATTTTAATTTTATTCTATCAAATTTAATTATCTTTATCGGAATTTTAAGTAATTTTTATTTGATTTTTATCTACAGTAAAACACAACTCTCTGACAGATCAGCACTAATTTTTTTGATGATTGACATATTTCAATTAGGTTCATTAATATATTTAACAGGAGGTATCGTAAATCCTTTTGTAATTTTTTTATTAATTCCTAGCGTGTTTGCGTCATCAAATTTAGGCATTAGAACTAATTTATTTCTCGTAATTACAACAATATTAATGATTACATTTCTGACATTTTATTCAGAGGATTTACCTGCACCTTTAAACAATCACTTTCATGTTGATCCTTATTATTATTATTCAATTCCAATTGCTTTTATAATTGCTCTCATCTTTTTGAATTATTTTGCAATAGTATTTGGCTCTGAGTCTAGAAAAAGAAAAGAAGCTTTAAGTAAAATGGAGGAAATTATGGCTCAAGAACATGAGATGTTATCTTTAGGAGGTCAAGCAGCAGCAGCAGCCCATTCTCTTGGAACTCCTTTATCCACCATTAAAATTATTTCACAAGAGTTAAAACAACAGTTAAAGGACCGTAAAGAACTAGCCTCGGACATAGAATTATTATCAAGTCAAGTTGAAAGATGTAATCAAATTTTGAAAAGGTTGTCTTTAAATCCCATTGAAGAAGATGATTTTATAGACGAGGACCTAAATTTTAAAAAATATTTAAGTCAAATTGTTAACTCATTCGAAGAAACAAGTAATAAAAAATTTATCTTAAATTTTGATCAAGATGCTAGCCCTAGAAAAATTCCAAAATCAATAGAGATTATATATGGTTTGAGAAATTTTATTGGAAATGCAAATAAATTTGCAAAAGAAAAAATATTTATAACCCTTAAAAGTAATAATGAATATACTAATATTATTATCGAAGATGATGGTGAAGGATATCCTGGTGAGATATTGTCAAAAATAGGTGAACCTTATTTAAGATCGCTCAAGAATAAAGATAAAAATCAATCAGGTTTAGGTCTAGGCATATTTATAGGTAAAAACTTACTTGAAAAAAATTTTGCTTCTTTAAATTGTCGAAATTCTAAAACAAGAACTGGGGCAGAAGTGAATATAAGATGGAAAAATCAAGATTTAAAAAAAATTTAATGTAGTTTTGCTTTTTTATCAAATAATGTGCTTAATTGAGAAATCATTACATCACCAAGTTCATTTACATCAGTGATCTTAATTGCTTTATTATAATATCTAGAAACATCATGACCAATCCCTATGGCTAAAATTTCTATATCAGATTTATCCTCAATAAACTTAACCATTTTTTTTAAATGTTTCTCTAAAAAATCTCCTGAATTTACTGATAAGGTTGAGTCATCAACTGGCGCTCCATCTGAAATTACCATTAAAATTTTTCTTTCTTCTTTTCTTTTCTTAATTCTATTGAAAGCCCATGTTATAGCCTCCCCATCTATATTTTCTTTAAGTAAACCTTCTTTTAACATTAGCCCAAGGTTATCCTTTGCTTGCCTCCAATGTGTATCAGCTCCCTTATAAATAATATGCCTTAAATCATTTAATCTTCCAGGTGTCTTTGGCTTATTATTTTTATTCCATAACTCTCTACTTTGACCACCTTTCCAATTTTTCGTTGTAAAACCTAATATCTCCACTTTCACTGAGCAACGTTCCAAAGTTCTAGATAAAATATCAGCGCAAATAGCTGCAATTGTAATTGGTCTACCTCTCATTGAACCTGAGTTATCAATTAGAAGTGTTACCACCGTGTCCTTAAAGTCCAAATCCTTTTCTTTCTTGAAAGATAATGAATTGTATGGATCCATTATAATTCTTGGTAACTTAGAGCTATCAAGTAATCCTTCCTCTAAATCAAACTCCCAAGCTCTATTCTGTTTTGCCAATAATTGTCTTTGAAGTTTATTAGCAAGTTTAGTTATAACATCTTGAAAACCAATTAATTGTTGATCTAAAGTTTTTCTAAGCTTATTTGCTTCATCTGCGTTTTCAAGGTTTTCGGCTTTGGTAATTTCATCAAACTCTGTTGTAAAAATTTTATAATCTACATTTAAATCTTTTAAATTTTTCTTTTGAATAACCTGCTCAGAGTTTTGTTCGTCTGATTCTGTATCTACAAGTTGTTCATCTAATTTATATTCATCAATATTATAATCTGAATCTAAACTTGTTTCTGTTTCATTCTGCTTATCAGGATCTTTTTTTTCCTCATCCTCACTATCATCATTTTCACTTGACTGATTTTCTTTATTATCCTCTGAGTTTTCATCCTTTTTTTCCTCATTTTCCTCTGATTGAAAAATGTCCATTTCTTGTAATAGCTGGGAGAACTTCGAACTATAAATATTCTGATCTTCTAAATTTTGTTTAAAAAATTCTATATGTTCAAAAATTGATTTATCAAAATCTTTTTCCCAAAAATTTAACATTTTTGATGTCAAAGAATTGAGTTCGATATTGTGGAAGTTTTTTAGCATATATAATTCAAAAGCCTCAACTACAGGTACATCATCTTTGGATTTAATTTGGTCTTTTCTTTTATGATTGATCAATTGAATATAATTATCCCTTAAATTTTTATCTATTCCTTTTAACATTTTTGATCCCAATTTTTCGTATCTTATTTTCTCTGCAATTGTATAAAGTGATTTACATGATGAGCTAGAAGGTAAATTTTTCTTAAATATTGTCTCATTAGAAAATTTTTTTTTAAGAGCTTTCGAGTCTGTTTCTGCTCTAGCCTTAATAAAATCGTTTTTTGAATTTAAATTTTCTAGTTCAATTAAATCTTTTTTTTCAGAATTTTTAATATTTTTTTTTGGGTTAATACCTAAATCATCTGAGATTACTCTTGCTGTAGAGGATAGAGCCTGTCTAAGCTTTTCCTTTAAACTCTCAGTTTTGTTATTCATTAAATTTGAATATTCAGCAAGGATTCTGGTAATTCCTCACCAAAACATCTTTGGTAATACTCTGCAATTATATTTTTTTCAATTTCATCACATTTGTTTAAAAACGTCACTCTAAAAGCATAACCTGTATCTTTAAAAATTTCTGCATTTTCAGCCCAGTGCAAAACTGTTCGTGGACTCATCACTGTAGATATATCGCCAGCTATAAATCCTTTTCTAGTTAATGATGCAACTTTAATCATATTTGAAACTTTTTCTTTGCCTTTTGTAGTATCTAAGCCTTTATTTTTTGCTAAGATTATCTCCATTTCTTTATCAAGGCTAAGATAATTTAAAGTCGTAACAATATTCCATCTATCCATTTGCCCTTGATTTATTTGTTGTGTTCCATGGTAAAGTCCTGTTGTATCTCCTAAACCAACAGTATTAGAGGTAGCAAATAATCTAAAAAATTTATTTTGTTTAATAACTTTATTTTTGTCTAAAAGAGTAAAATTACCTTCGGCTTCAAGTACTCTCTGGATAACAAACATTACATCAGGTCTTCCTGCGTCATATTCATCGAATACTAATGCAACGGGGTTTTGTATCGACCAAGGCAAAATCCCTTCATTAAATTGTGTAACTTGCTTACCATCTTTTAAAACAATCGCATCCTTACCTATTAAATCTATACGACTTATATGACTGTCTAAGTTTACTCTGATGCACGGCCAATTTAATCTTGCAGCAATTTGTTCTATGTGTGTAGATTTTCCTGTGCCATGATAACCTTGAACAAGAACTCTTTTATTAAATGCAAAACCCGAGATAATCGCTAAAGTAGTATCACGATCAAATTTGTAATTTTTATCTATTTCTGGCACGTACTCGCTTTTTTTAGAAAATGCATCAACCTCCATATTAGAATCGATCCCAAAAGTCTGTTTTATTGAGAGTTTTATGTCAGGTTGGTTATTTATATTTGGTGTCAATTTTTTCTCTATAAGTATTTTTTAATTGCGTGTAAGCCAAAGTAATTGATTTAAGTTTTTCTTCAAATTTTTTATTACCAGAATTCATATCAGGGTGAAATTTTTTAACAAGTATTTTAAATTTATTATAAATTTTTTCCCATTTCGAACCTACTGAAATACCTAATATTTCAAATGCTTTAATGTCTTTGTGATCATATCTAAATTGTCCCATATGATTAAAATCGCTTTTTAACTTTTCTTTATCAAGATCATCTCTCAGAGTATTACTCCACAAGACTTTAAAAAAGTTATCTGAAGAACTAAAACTTTGCGTAGGTTTATGCCAAACCATATCTGATTTTAAAAAGTCGATTACTTGATCATCATTCATACCCGAAAAATAATTCCAATTTTTATTGAATTCTTTGACATGATTTAAACATAATAATCTAAATTTTTTACTATTATCTTTTTCAACTGGTGCTTTATATTCACCAATTTCATTGCAATTATTCCAGTCACAGATATTTTTCATGATATAATTATATCAAATGAATATAGATGAATTAATTACAAACGTAAAAAAAAAAATAAAAAAAAATATTAATATCAAAAATATTTCGATAGAAGATAAAACATTTTTACATAAAAATCATCCAGGACACGAAAGTAACAAATTTCATTTAAAAATCATTATAGAGTCTGGGGAGCTTAAGAAATTAAATAAAATTGAGAGTAATAAAAAAATTTATAAAATATTAGATGAGGAATTAAAAAATCACATTCACTCTTTACAAATTTTAATTAATTAATCTCTTTTTTAAAAAATGTTTGATAGTAACATCTGAAATTTCTTTTTCAATTATTGGACCTCCGATTTTTTTAATTAACATAAGCTTAATATTTTTAGAATTGTTTTTTTTGTCTCTCATCATAAAGGATATGATCTGATTAATCTTTTTTATTGTAAAATAATTTTTAATAGAAACTGGAAAATGATAATTATTAAGATGTTTAATTGCAGAATCAAATTCTTTATAGGTAATTAACTTTTTATTTTTACTAAATTCAATTGCAGATTTCATACCCAGAATTACTGCCTCTCCATGATTTAATTTTTTTGAAAAATTTAAACTTGCCTCATATGCATGAGCAAAAGTATGTCCAAAATTCAAAACTTTTCTCAAATTTTTTTCTTTTTCGTCTTTTTCAACTATGGATTTTTTAACTTTACAACTTTCATAAATAGATTTTTCAATAGTTGGAGACTTTAGTTTTAATACGTTATCAATGTTTTTATCAAGAAAATTATAAAACTTTTTGTTTGCAATTAAAGCATGTTTCACTATTTCTGCGTAACCACAAACTACTTCTCTAAATGGTAGACTCCTCAAAACGTCTATATCACTGATAACAATTTTAGGTTGATAAAAACTTCCAATTAAATTCTTGCCTTGAGATGTGTTAATACCTGTTTTTCCGCCAACAGATGAGTCAACTTGTGATAACAATGTTGTCGGAATATTAACAAATTTCAAACCCCTTTTGAATAAACTTGCAGCAAAACCTGCTACGTCGCCAGTAATGCCCCCCCCAATAGATATTAAACAGTCATCTCTTGAAAAATTCTTTTGAAGCAAAAGATCTAAAATTTTATTAACATTTTTCTGGTTTTTATTTTTTTCATTTGCATTGTAAATAAATTTGTAAACGTCATATCTTTTTAAGGATTTTGAAATTTGTTTAACATATCTATTTGGAATATTTTTATCTAAAACTAACAAGCATTTTTTAAAGTTGATAGAATTTTTCTTAAATATTTGTGATAAATTAGAAATTAAATTTCTCCCAATTATGATAGGATATTTTTCTGAATTAGTTTTTACTATCAGTTTAATTGGCCTCATATATATCTGTGATTTTCTTTGCAATTTGTTGTTTTGTAAAATTCTCACAATCTATTTTATATAGTGCTTTAGAGTAAATAATTGAACGTTTTTTTATGATTTCTATGAGTTCATTTTTACTTGAATTTACTGCTAACGGTCTTTTTTTGCTGTTTTTTATCCTATTAACTAAGGTATCGATGTTCCAATTAAGCCAAAATGAAAAGTGATTTTCTAGAACCTCATTTTTAATAGCTCGATTAATGAACGCTCCTCCACCAAGTGCAACCACACCCTTTTTATTTTTTAAAATATTAAGAGTTATTTTTTTTTCAATATCTCTAAAAAAGTTTTCTCCTTTAGCTTCAAAGATTTTTGATATTTTCATTTTTTGATCATTTTCAATTAATTGATCAATATCAAAAAAGTTAAGATTTAGTTTTTTTGATACCATAGAGCCAATAGAACTCTTTCCAGACCCCATCATTCCGATAAAAACTAA
The DNA here is from genome assembly GCA_902612225.1 of uncultured Pelagibacteraceae bacterium. Taxonomy (GTDB): domain Bacteria; phylum Pseudomonadota; class Alphaproteobacteria; order Pelagibacterales; family Pelagibacteraceae; genus Pelagibacter. The sequence goes on from CACMCS010000001.1 coordinate 90,156, forward strand.
ATTTTTCTTTGATTTCATAAGTTTCTTTATTGAAAAAACACAAATATGTCTTAATTTGAAATTAACTAAACCTATATGCAATTTACTAGAAAAACAAGTTATAGCAAAAGTATAATTGGATTATTGATAAAATTATTTTTAATTGCAATTGTGTTTGTTGGAATAATATTTCTTTTAAATAAATTAGACTTCCCAGCACCAAAAAAAACAATTGAAAAAATAATACCTAATGAAAATTTTAAAATTGTTAAATAAAACTTATCTATCAATTCTAATTATTCTTTCTTTTTCGATAGCCAATTCTTTCTCAGAAAATGAACCTGTAGATATATGGAATATTGATAAAGAGCAAATACAAGAGAATTCTGAAAATAAGGAATTAATTTCCATTACCGAAAGTGAACTTGAAACTGAAAAGATTGATGTTTTTAATATGCAAACTAAAAAAAGATCAGATTCAATTAAGTTTGATGAAACTTTAAATTCCAAAGAAATTAAAATAATAGGTCTCTACGATCCTGAAGATTTTGGATTAAAAATTGATATGTGGTCGAATTCTAATGGTGATCAATTAAAATACCTTTTCTCTAATTTAGCTAAAATAAACTTATCACGCGATGCTTCAGAACTTATGAACATTGTTTTATTAACTAATGCTTATTATCCCAAAAAAAATATTAGTGAGAAGGATTTTTTAAAAATCAAATCAGATTGGTTGATAAAACATAATAACTTAGAGCTAATAGAGGAATATTTAATTAAGAATGATATTTTAAATTTACATCCTGAACTAAGTAAATATTTAGTTGATAAATATTTATCCGAGTCTAAGCTTGATCAAGCTTGCAAAATTTTTTTAAATAATTCAGAACCAATAAGAAATAATTATTTGTCAAAATTTAATATCTATTGTTTGATAAACAATGGAAAAAAAGATGAAGCACAATTAATTTTTGACTTAAAAAAAGAATTAGGTTTCAACGAAAAATATTTTGAAAATAAACTTAATTATCTTTTTGGATATACCAATGAAATTGATAAAGCTGTTTCTGAAAAAAGTATCCTAGAGTTTCATTTGGCCCATAAAACAAACCCAGACTTTTTTTTTGAACCAAAAGAAAATACTAATCCATTAATATGGAAATATTTAGCTGCTTCAAATTTATTATATCAAACTAGTGAAATCGACTTGGATGAATTAGAAAAAATAGAATTAATTGAGTATGCTACACACAATAAGAATTATCTTGAAGATGATTTATTTCAAATTTACAAAAGATTTCAGTTTACGATTGATCAATTTTTGAATGTCAAAACAGTATTTAAATCTTTAGCTAATGTTGAGAGTAGGGCCCTTTTATATCAAAGTGTATTATTAGAGTCTGACATAAATAGAAAAATAGATTTAATGAAACTTCTAAAAGAAGCATTCATCAAGGATAAAATTGGTAATGCTTTTGAGGAGAAACTAAAAGACCTGTTACAAGATATTGAATTAGATAAAATTTCCTCAAAGCATACTAGCTTTTATTTAGAAAATTTTAATACTGATGAAAAAGAACAAACTAAAATAAATTATAATGAAGATATTTTACATCAATCAAAACTTATAAAATATTTTATTGGAGAATATAATCAAACAAAAATAGAAAAAGATCTCAATAATTTTCTCAAAAAAATAAAAAAGGATAAAAAGTATTCTATCTCAAAGAAAGATATTATTTTAATCGAGTCATTGAAATCAGATGGCATAAAAATTGATAAGAAATATGACAATTTATATAAAATTCTAGACTCTGAAATGCCAACAGATATTCAAGTTATGATAAATAATAATGAGTCTGCCTCAACAATTCTCAGAATTATAGAGGTTATTGGTCAAGATGAGTTGAGTACTTTAGATGAGGATACCCTATTTTTTATAATAAGTGCACTTAATCAATTAAACATAGACACTATACGTAATAAAATTCTATTAAAAGTTCTTCCTTTAAAAGTTTAAAAATTAGTTTATCTATTTATCTAATGAGTATTAAAGATATAATCACAGTTCCTGACGAAACTTTAAAAAAAATCTCCAAACCATTAGAGAAAGTCAGTACTAACGAAAAAAAACTTATTAATGATTTATTTGATACCATGTACGCTTCGAAAGGTATCGGATTAGCTGCAGTACAAATAGGTATCCTGAAAAGAATTTTAGTAATTGACGTGTCTACTAAAAATGAAAAGAGGGAGCCTTTAAGTTTCATAAATCCTGTTATTAAAAAAGTTAGTGATGAAACCTCAATTTATGAGGAGGGTTGTTTATCAATTCCAGACACATTTATAGAAATTGAAAGGCCAAAAATTTGTGAAGTGGAATATATTGATATCAATGGAGAAAAAAAAAATTTAAAGTGTGACGGTCTTTTATCAACTTGTTTACAACACGAAATTAATCATTTAGATGGAAAATTGATAATTGACCATTTATCAAAGCTAAAAAGAGATATCATCATCAAAAAAATTTCAAAAACAAAAAAAAATCCTGACAGAATATTAGTTTAGAAATGCCTAAAAAGATCATTTTTATGGGTACACCCATGTTTGCAGTTCCAATACTGAAATCACTCTATCAAAATGGTTTTCCAATAAATTTGGTTTATACACAACCACCCCAAAAATCTCACCGAGGTCAGAGGATAAATAAATCACCGGTCCAAGGCATATCAGAAACTTTAAATATAGAATTCAGATCTCCACAGAACTTGAAAAACAACAATGAGGAATATGAGTTTTTAAAAAAAATGGAGGCTGATCTTGCAATCGTTGTAGCTTACGGACAAATAATTCCAAAAGAATTTTTAAACTTAACAAAAAAAGGTTTTATAAATATTCATGCATCCATACTCCCAAAATGGAGAGGTGCTGCACCTATTCAGAGAGCTATAATGAATTTAGACACAGAAATAGGGATCAGTATAATGAAAATTAATGAAGAATTGGATAGCGGACCTGTAAGTTACACTTATAAAATAAAACTTGATCAAAGTCTGAATGCAAAAGAGGTCTCAGAAAAACTCTCTTTAATAGCAGCGGATAAAATTTTAGATGTTGTAGATGAAATTTTTGAGGGTAAATCAAATTTTGTTGATCAAGATAATTCTAAAGCCACTTATGCAAAAAAAATTTCTAAAAATGAAGGGCAAATAGATTGGAAAAGCGATGCTTTAAAAATAATTGGAAAAATTAATGGCTTGTATCCCTCCCCGGGAGCTTTTTTCAATTTTAACGGACAAAGATATAAAATTTTAAAAGCAAAAATTGGAAATGGGATTGGTAAAAGTGGTGAGGTTATATCAGACGATCTTGAAATAGCGTGTGGGGGTGAAAAATCTATAAAAGTTGTTGAAATACAGAGAGAAGGGAAAAAGGTTCAAAAAATTGGAGAGTTTATACTTGGATCTCAAATCAGAAAAGGCTCAATTATATCTAATGTTTAGATATCAAATATTGATAGAGTATGTAGGCACCAATTTTAGAGGTTGGCAAATTCAAACAAAGGGCAAAACTATACAAGGTTTTATTCAAGAGAGAATTTCTAAATTATTAAAAGAAAAAATTATTTTATTTGGTGCTGGTAGATTAGACAAAGGAGTGCACGCACTTGAACAATCTGCTCATTTTGAGTGTAAAAAAAAAATTGAAAATTTGAGAAAATTTGTCAAATCTTTAAATCATTTTTTAAATAAGGAAATGATTTCAATCACTAAAATTAAGAAGAGGGGTAATGATTTTCACGCAAGATATTCTGCAAGAATGAGAATATATAAGTATATAATCATTAATCGTCCTAGTAGACCGGTAATAGATAAAAATAGGGGATGGCATATTATTAATAAACTTGATTTAAAAGTAATGAAAAAAGCAGCGAAAAAATTAGTTGGCACAAAAAATTTTTCTACCTTCAGAGCTTCAAGCTGTAGAGCTAAAAGTCCGATCAAAACTATGATATCCGTCAAAATCAAATCTAGAAATAATAAAATAGAAATAGAATTTCAATCTCAATCTTTTCTACAACAACAGGTTCGTTCAATGGTTGGTTGTTTAAAATATGTAGGTGAAAAAAAATGGTCTTTAAAAAAATTCAATTTTATTATGAACTCAAAAAAACGTATTTTATGTGCACCGCCTGCACCACCTGAGGGACTTTATTTAGCGAGAGTTATTTATTAATTTTTTTTTGTTACTCATTGCAAACTTTTTATTAATTCTCCACCTAGATTCTTCTCTCACAATATAACCGCAGCAATTTTTTGAGCCACATTTGCAAGGAAATTGTTTATAGTCTCTATCATAACCAAACCCGTAATCACATGTAAACTCCTCTCCTTTTTTAATATCACGAATTGCTGTAATCCAAACTTTTAAACCTTCGCCATTATAATCGCAGTTATTATCGCAACTATGGTTTACAAGACCTGCAATATTCCATGAAAAATCTCCATCAAGGGTATATTTTTTATTTAATGTGAACAAGTAAATAGGTTTTTTATTATCAAACTTAATTGACTCATCTACCTCTTTATTTGTAATAATTTTGCCAACGTAATTAATTATTTTTGTTCCTTCTTTAATATTCCGTGTAGCATAAAGACCTCTTCCTTTCTTATCAATTTTAGATCTTTTAATTCTATAAAGTTTCATTTGAGTGAATTATTATTAATTAAATTTAAATCAATTAAATTCTACAAGCGCATTAACATGTTCATTAGCACTTTCTGATAATGCATTTAAATCATAACCACCCTCAAGAATAGAGATAACTTTCCCTTGAGTGAACTCGTTGGTAGCAGCTAAAGTTCTTTTAGTAATTTCGTAGAAGTCTTTTGATTTAAGTTTAAATTGAGCTAAAGGATCATCTTTATGAGCATCAAAACCTGCCGAGAATATCAGAAAATCAGGTTTATAATTTATTAATCTATCTAAAACTCTATCGAATGCATTAAAATATTCCTCCGAGTTTGTGCCTGCTGGTAAAGGAATATTTAACGAGTTATTAAAATCACCCTTATCTTTGTCCGTACCTCCTCCAGGATAAAAAGGATATTGATGTGTTGAAATATATAATGAATTTTTGTTATTACGCATAACATCATAATTTCCATTTCCCCAGTGCACATCAAAATCTACACATGCAACTCTCTTATATTTATAATTTTTAATTAAGTAATTATTGGCTACCCCAGCGTTCGATATACAACAAAATCCCATTGCCTTGTCCTTTTCCGCATGATGTCCAGGAGGTCTTGCTAAACAAAATGCGTTCTTAAATTCTTTATTTTCTATTCCATCAATTGCCCTAATTGTTGAGCCAGCTGCATCAAATACTGCTTTTTTACTGTCTGGTGATATTACAGTATCTCCATCTAAAAATTTTAGACCTTTTTGAGGGAACGAACTATTTAAATTATCAATATATTCTTTTGAATGTGTCATTGCCAATATATCATCTGGCACATTACCTGGTTTTTTCCAAATTAGATCACTTCTCTTTTTTAATTTTTCTTTTATGGCAATTACTCTTTTAGGCTGTTCAGGATGACCGTTACCAGTGTCATGTTTTTCATAAGAATCTGAATTTATAATTGCCGTATTCATTCGAAATAATTTTTTAAAATATTTTCATAAATTTTTGTTAGATTTTTAAGATCTTTTAAAGATACTGCTTCATCAACTTTATGCATAGTTTTTCCAACTAAACCAAATTCAAGACCAGGACATATAGTTCTTATAAATCTTAAGTCTGAAGTTCCACCTGTTGTAGATAATTTTGGTTTTAATTTAGTTATCTTTTTAATAATATTTTGTATCATAAATGTTGTTTTGTTAGGTTTTGTCAAAAAAGCTTCACCAGAAACTTTGTACTCAATTTTAAATTTTGATTTATGTTTTTTGGTCATTTTTCTAAAAATTTTGTTAAGTTTTTTTTTAAGGGAATTTGAGGAATGCTTACTATTAAATCTTATATTGAATGTTGCTTCAGCTGTCGCCGGAATAACATTATCTGCACTATTATTTATATTTATCCTAGTAACCTCCAAGTTTGTAGGTTGAAAATCCCTGGTTCCTTTATCAAACTGAATTTCCTTTAATTCTTTTAAAATATTAACAATTATGGTTGAAGGATTATTTGCTCTAGAAGGATATGCAACGTGACCTTGTAAACCGTATATAATTAATTTACCAGTTAAACTACCTCTACGACCAATTTTAATCATTTCACCTAAAACATTTGGGTTAGTTGGTTCACCCACTAAGCAAAAATTAATCTTTTCTCTTTTTTTTTTTAAAAACTCTACAACTTTTTTTGTGCCATTAACTGCATCACCTTCCTCATCACCTGTTATTAACAGACTAATTGATCCATCAAATTTTTTATTTTTCGACAAAAACGTGCTTACAGCAGAAACGAAAGCTGCAATTGAACTTTTCATATCATTTGCACCTCTTCCAATTAAGTGACCCTTTTTAACAGATGGTTTGAATGGATTAGTTGTCCAATCTTTTATATTTCCTGGAGGCACAACATCTAGGTGACCTGCATAACAAAAGTTTGGACTTTTATTTCCAAATCTTGCATATAAATTTTTAACAGGCTTAAAGCCCCTTTCTTTAAATTCGAGTGTTTTTGTTTTGAAACCAAGTCTTTTCAATTTTTTTTCTAAAAATTTCATTATACCTGCATCAATAGGAGTAATTGAGGGAAATCTAATTAGCTCTTTAGCTAATTGTAACTGATTTAAAGTTTTCATTTCAGTCTCGTAAAAGGTCGTTTATAGAAGTTTTTGACCTTGTTTTTTCGTCAACCTGCTTAATTATTACAGCACAGTACAACGATGGTGCAGCCGAATTATTTTTGTCTGGCAATGAACCCGGGACAACAACTGAGTACGGTGGAATTTTACCATAAGTGATGTTGCCGGTTTTTCGATCGACTATTTTAGTTGATTGACCTATATACATACCCATACTTAAAACTGAGCCTTCCCCAACAATCACCCCCTCAACAACTTCTGACATAGCTCCAAGGAAAACATTATCTTCGATTATCGTAGGTAAAGCTTGTGCAGGTTCTAAAACTCCACCAACTCCTGATCCTGCTGAGATATGACAATTTTTTCCAATTTGACAACAGCTGCCTGCTCTTGCAAATGTATCTATCATCGTTCCCTCATCGATATAAGCTCCAATATTTACATAGCATGGCATCAAAACAGCATTTTTTCCAACAAATGATCCTTTTCTAACTGGAGAATTAGGAACCATTCTAAAACCAGCTCTTTCATGATCTTCTTTTGACCAACCTGCAGTTTTACCTTTTAACAAGTGAGATTTATCATACCAACTGCTATAAGGACCATTTAAGTTTTCCATTGGATAAATTCTAAAGCTTAACATAATTGCTTTCTTTAAATGCTGGTGTGTAACCCATTCACCATTTATTTTTTCAGCAACTCTTGATTTTCCACTGTCTAAATCACTAATAACCTGATTTATTGTATCTTTGATTTTTTGGTCTGAATTTTGATTTATTTGATCTTTAATTTCCCAAGCATCATTTATAATTTTTTCTATAGACATAATTTATTGACTTTTTAATAACCTTATTTCCTTAAGAAATAAAGACAGATTTTCAATTTTATGAGAAATATAATCTTTATCAGAATCTATTTTGCCAAAATGTTCATCATTAATTAACCAAACTGTTGCACAGCCACGCTTATAACCAATACTCAGGTTTTTTGCGATATCTTCTATATAAATGGTTTCTTTTGGATTCAATCCAAATTTTTTAACCATTAAATCAAAAGTTTTAGCCTCAGGTTTTGGCACATACCCAGCATCTTTAATATCAAAAACTTTATCTCTTCCAAAAAGATCATAAACACCTAAATGAGTTAAAATATTTTTAGCATGTTCGGCGCTCCCATTAGTAAAAATAAACTTTTCCATGTCTAATTTTTCAAGTTCATTTCTCATTATTTTGTCCTCTTTCATAAATGAAAGATCTATTGTGTGGACATATTTTAAGAATTCTTCTGGAGGTATATCATGATGTATCATTAAACCATTTAAGCTCGTATTATATTTGTAGAAATAATTTGTCTGCAATTTTTTTGCTTCCTCCATATTTATTTTTAGTCTCTCAGATATAAACATTGTCATTCTTTTAGAAACTTGACCAAATACTTTTTCAAGGGAGTAGTTGTTGTGTTTTCCGTAACAAACCCCATCAAGATCCAACAGAAGGTATTTCATTTCTTTAAAATTTTTCATTTTCGTATCAAAGTTCCAGAACCCTTATCGGAAAAAATTTCAAACAATATAGAGTGTTGCTTTCTTCCATCAATTATTCCGACTGCTGTAACTCCATTTTTAACCGCATCTAAACAAGTATTTATTTTGGGTATCATTCCCTCTGTAATAATATTATTTTCAACCATTTTTAAAACCTCTGTTGAAGTAATTTCATTAATTAGTTTTTTGTCTTTATCTAGAACTCCTTCAACATTGGTCATCAACAGCAATCTTCTAGATTTTAATGACTTTGCGATTGCACCAGCAGTTGTATCACCATTTATATTATATGGATGATTATCATTTCCCAAACCTAATGGTGAAATTATTGGAACTTGTTTTTTATTAAGAATTTTTTCTATAAGATCATTATTAATTTTCTTAGGTATTCCTACAAAACCCAGTTCTTTTGCCTCTGGTGTTACCTCAATTATATTATTTTTTTTCGTATGAATTGAGATTGCATCAGTACCAAATCTTTTTAAAGAATCGACAATATCATTATTAAAATCAATCAAAACTGACTCAACAATGTTTATTATCTTTTTATCTGTTACTCTCAAACCTCTAATAAATCTTGATTGAATATTTGATTTGTCTAGCTCTCTTTTTATTCTTGGACCTCCTCCATGAACGACTACAAATGAAATACCTAGCTTACTGAGTATATTTATATCCGTTATAAAATTGTCAAAGATATTTCTATCAATAAAAACATTTCCTCCGTATTTTATTACTATGAGGTCATTTTTATATTTTTCTATATATTTAGACACTTCATTAATTGGCGGTCCATTTTTTGGAAGTATTTTTTTTAAATCCATTTTTATTATTGTGTAATAATTAATTTTTAAGTGACAGTTTTAACCGTAGTCCTTTTCATAATGAATACTTGTTGGGCCATAGTTAAAATATTATTCACAGTCCAATAAATTACTAAGCCACTTGGAAAGGGCGCTAATATTACGGTCAAAAAGAGTGGAAAGAACATAAATATTTTAGCTTGCATAGGATCAGTAGGAGCAGGATTTAATTTCTGTTGTACCCACATAGAAACTCCCATTGCAACTGGCCAAGCACCAATCATTAAAAATGAAGGCACATCGTAAGGTAGAAGCCCAAATAAATTGAATATACTTGTAGGATCACGTTCACTTAAATCATGTATCCATCCATAAAATGGCATATGTCTCATTTCTATTGTAACGAATAAAACTTTATACAGAGCAAAAAATACTGGTATTTGAACTAGAATCGGAAGACAACCAGACATTGGGTTGACTTTTTCTTTTTTATAAAGAGCCATCATTTCTTGTTGTAATTTCATTTTATCATTTTTATGAAGCTCCTTTAATCTTACCATTTCTGGAGTGAGAGCTTTCATTTTTGCCATGCTTCTAAAAGAAAAATTTGCCAAAGGAAAGAAAACAAGACGGATACAAATTGTTATAGCTATGATAGCTAATCCATAGTTACCAAGTAGTTTGAAAAAATAATCAATACCAAAAAACAAGGGTTTTGTTATGAAATATAAGAATCCCCAATCAATGACAAGATCAAATTTATCGATGCCTAAACTTTTTGCATATCCATCAATGACATCCACTCTTTTGGCAGCAACTATTATTTGTAAATTTTCTTCAATAGAATTATTTGGACCCAATTCAAGTGGTTCAGTTGCAATAAAATTTGCCCTAAATTTATCTCTATAATCAAATGTTGTTTTAAACTCTTTATTTTTTGGAGGTATTAGTGAAGTAATCCAATATTTATCACTTATACCCAACCAACCTTTTTGAGCAGTCTTTGTAAACTTTTTCTCTTGAATATCGTCATAATCTTCCTCAATTAATTCGTCATCCAAAGTTGCGATTAACCCCTCATGAAGTATTAAAAAATCTATTATGTCTGGAATCTCATTTCTTATAATTTGACCATAAGAATAAAAGTCATATTTTCCATCTGTTTTATTAATAACTCTTTGTTTGATTGAAAATAAATATTTATCATCTAAAGAAATTTCTTTTTCAAATGTAATTCCCTGATCATTAGTCCAAGATAATTTAATTGGAGAGTTTTCAGTTAATTTTTTATTTCCTTTAATAGACCATATGGTCTCTGATGTAGGAATATCTATGTTTTTATCAGAGGTTACAAATCCACTTTCAATTAAATAACCTTCTTTAATATTTCTAGGTCCTAATAGTATTATTTTTTCGTTACTTTCAAGTTCAACATTATAATTTTTAAAAGTTAGATCGTCTATAGCAGCGCCCTTTAAAGATATCGAACCAATTACATTAGAATTTTCGAATTCAACTCTTTCGCTTTCAATTAAGGCATCTTTTCTTGAAATCTCATCAAAAGTTTCTTTTTGTTCTAAGATTGGTGTATCAGTGCTTTGTTCTATTTTTTCTTTTTCAACAAGATTTTGGTCTTTTGATGATTTTTCAGGAATAAAAAATAATGAATATAAAACTATTACTGCTGAAGATAATGCTATAGCTGCTATTGTATTTTTTGAGTCCATTATTTTTTTGCTTTTATCTCTTTTTTAACTGGATCAAATCCGCTATTTCCCCATGGATGGCATGACATAATTCTTTTAAAACTTAGCGAAAGACCTTTTATAAAACCATAAGTTTTGAGAGCCTCAATACTATATTCAGAACAAGTTGGTAAGTATCTGCATGAGGGACCAATCAATGGACTAATTATATATTTGTAGGTTTTAATAAATTTGATCAATAACTGTGTAAAAATATTCATTTGCTCATTTTAATAAATTCTTGAAACAAGGTTTCTTTTATTATTTTAAATTCATTATTTAGCATAGTTGGCTTAGCAATAACAAGATATGAATAATGCAAATTTATTGATATTTTTTTAAATGCATCATTCATTATGTTTCTTAGTCGTCTTTTTATTTTATTTCTTTTAACAGCATTTCCAATTTTTTTCTTTGCTACAAATGAAATATTAAATCTGTTTTTGTTTTTATTATTTATATAACCAAAAAAAATTGTGACGTATTTATTTGATACTTTTTTTTGTTGAAGTAACTTTTTAAATTCTTCGTTTTTTGAAAGAGCAAGTATTTTGCTTTTCATTGATTAACCAGACACAGTTAACGATTTTCTGCCTCTTGCCCTTCGTCTAGCTAAAAGTTTCTTACCACCCTTAGTTTTCATTTTTGATCTAAAACCGTGTTTTCTTGCTCTTTTGATTTTAGAAGGTTGATAAGTTCTTTTCATAAAATGAATTAAATTTATTAAAAATTTCGACCTTTATAGTAATTAAATATATAAATAGCAAATATAAGATTTTATAAATACTGTAACTAATCATGGAAAAAACTAAAAAAATTAAAATATTTATAGGACTATCTTACCTAGCATTATTGATAATATTTTTAATACTATTTTTTTCAAAATTTAGTCTTCAAGAAATAACATCTTACGAATTTATAAAAAACAACAGATCATATTTTGCTGATCTTAAAGCTTCAAATTTATTTTTTATATCATTAGTTTTTTTATTTTTAACAATACTATGGGTATTTCCTTTTTTAGGATTTGGCTCTCCAGTTGCTTTAATGGGCGGTTTCATTTTGGGCAAATGGATTGGGACTTTTATTGTAGTTTTAGGTTTAAGCATTGGTGCTACTTTTTTATATATTTTTGGAAATTATTTTCTTAAAGATTTAATTAGGGAGAAATTTTTAAGCAAATATCAAAACCTGGAAACAAAATTTAAAAAGTCAGAGTTTATTTATCTTTTAATTTATCGATTTATTGGAGGGATCCCTTGGCAAATTAGTTGTCTATTGCCAACAATTTTTAATGTAAGAGCTGTGAATTTTTTCTTTGCAACTTTAATTGGTATTATTCCACAAATATTTTTAGCTGTGTCGATTGGAAGTGGTATAGAAAAATTAATTGACAAAAATCTAGAAGCACCTGGGTTTCTTGAGCTGATATTATCCTCTGAAATTTATATACCTTTGATTGGATTTTTTATTTTGGTCTTATTAAGTGTTATCGGTAGAAAAATATTTTATAAAAATTGATCTACTCTATATATTTTTTATGCCATTCTATTAAAATATTGTCTTGGAATAACTTAAAATTATCAAATCCTAAAATTCTTTTGCTTGCATTATAAGGAATCTTCCATAAAGGATTTGATCCAATATCTCCGGTAAGACTAGTTTTTGGATTCCATCCAAAACAAAATATTATAAAAAAAAATGTATATATATATTTTTTGTTTAAAACTTTTACAAAAAAATTTCTTAAAATTTCATTATTAATCAACACAAACTTTTTTTTATAAAGACTCAAAAACGAGATAATAGAAAAAGTATAAAATATATTTACTATTCTGCCCCAATCAGACATCATCATGAATAAGATAAGTATTGGTAGCGCAATTAAAAATAAAAACATTTTATTATTTAGTCTTCTAAATTGTGAAAATTTTATCATTATAAACAGTGGTCCAAAACCAATTAAAATAATCAAAAAATATCTTAAAAATATTTCAAAATTAAAGAGATTAAAGTTTGCTTGAAATTGGTCATATATAGAGGATTTGCTCAATAATAATGCACAAGACATGTAACAATTTTCATTAAAATTTTCTTTTAAAAAAATAGCCATGTTTTTATGATCAGCTTCGGAGATTGGATTGAGAGCAATATAAACACCTATTAAAATAGCTGGCACAAAAGTGAATAGATATTTAATTATTGATTTAAAATCTTTCTCAAAAACACCCTCTATGTAATCTACTATTAACCAAAAAATAAAAAAAAAGATTACCGGTTCCCATATCAACATCAATAAAGGCAGCAAAAATATTCTGAAATAACTTTTTTGTTTGAAATTTTGAAGTGCTAGATAAATTATGTAAAAAGAGAAGATAATAATTTCTTTTCTTCCCAAGACCTCAATTTCCGCAACAGGATATAAAAGAAATATTGGAGTGAAAATACTTAGTAAGATTATTTTATTAAACTTAACAGATTTAAAAAAGTTTATTAATAATAAGTAATATATACCAATAGAAAAAATTTGAAAATAAAAGATTGATTGTCGTAAACTGAAATTTAATAATTCACTTATACTTATAGCAATTTGACCAATTAAACCTCTTTTTGTGAATCCGCCTTCATAATTTATCAACCATTCAGAAATTGTAGAGTCGTTACCAACATTATATTTTCCATACAAGTAAAAAACACTAAAAATAAATAATATTAATATATATAATCTAAAATACTTATTTGAATTAATTGTATCGATCATTCTTTATATAAATGGTGCCCTGACTAAGAATTGAACTTAGGATTTATCCTTACCATGGATACGTTATACCACTTAACTATCAGGGCAGACTATTTAAAATCAATTTTTAATTGATTATATTGTAATTATTTCAAATTATTGCCTTAATTTTTTGGCCAATTTGATTTATATAACATAAAGGAATTTTATGGGTATTCATTACGATTATAAATCAACAAAAAGTGCTAAACTTATGGAAAAGCAAGCCAAAAGAGAGAGAAAGCTTGCAGAGAGAAAAGCAAAGCGTTTGGCTAAAGATGGAGTTAAAAAAGATAGTGATAAAGATAAGGTTTTAGATGCATCAAAACCAATTACTCTGGATTTTTTAACTAATCCAGATAAAGAATGAATTTAAAAGATAAAAATGAGCGATTAAGTTTTGCTCTCAAAAAAAATTTAAAAAAAAGAAAACTTTTTCAAAAAAAAAATAAAAAGAAAAATAGGTAATGTCTATCCAGCCCGACTCTTGGATAAAAAAGATGTGTGATGAACACAATATGATCGAACCATTTTTAGATCATCAAGTTTCTGAGGGTAAAATATCTTATGGCCTTAGTAGTATGGGTTATGATGTAAGGATATCAGATGAGTATAGAATATTTACCAATGTTAACAGTTCTTTAGTAGACCCTAAAAACTTTTCTGAGGATAATTTTATTGAGAGGAAAGGACCTTATTGTATAATTCCACCAAATTCTTTTGTTTTAGCAAAAACAGTTGAGTATTTTAGAATACCAAAAGATGTTTTATGCATTTGTGTTGGAAAAAGTACTTATGCTCGAACAGGTATTATTTGTAATGTAACACCAATTGAAAATGAATTTGAGGGAAATATAGTTATAGAGCTAAGCAATACGACACCTAACCCAGCAAAAATATATTCTAATGAGGGTATTGCTCAATTCTTATTTTTCAAATCAGATACCCAACCAGAGACAACATATAAGTCCAAGAATGGCAAATATCAGGGGCAAACTACAATTCAAGTAGCAAAAATTAAGAAATAATTTATGGATAAGTTTTCTATTGAAGGCCCAAGTAGGATAAGGGGAGAAGTTAAAATTTCAGGATCTAAAAATTCCTCACTTCCAATTTTAGCAGCGACTTTATTATTCAATCAGCCAGTTGTGTTAAAAAATTTACCAAAGGTAAATGATATCAATACAATGATAAGTTTATTAAGATCCTTAGGCTCGAAAATTATTTTATCTAAAGACAAAAGAATCGCAAGAATATACAACAAAAAAAATCTAAAAACATTCGCAAGTTATTCTCTTGTTAAAACAATGAGAGGTTCAATTTTGGTCCTAGGTCCTTTAATTGCCAGATATTATAAATCAAAAATTTCTTTACCTGGTGGATGTTTAATTGGAGCAAGACCAATAAATTATCATTTAGACTCTTTGAAAAAACTTGGGATGAACTATGTTTTAAAAGATGGCTATATTTTAGCTAAATCAAATGGTAAATTAAAAGGAACAACTATAAAGTTTCCTAGACAGACTGTAGGAGCTACAGAAAATTCTATAATTGCAGCTTGTTTAGCAAAAGGTACAACTATTTTAAAAAATTGTGCAATTGAACCTGAAATAAAAGATTTAACAAAGTTTTTAAATTCAGCAGGAGCAAAGATTTCCTGGATTGGGAGAACATGTAAAATTGTTGGAGTAAAAACTTTAAATCCAACACAATACTCTGTAATGGCTGACAGAATAGAGGCTGGTACTTTTTGTGTGGCAGCAACATTGGCAAAAGGAAACTTGAAGATATCGAATTTTGATGCAAAAATTATTAAAACCGAATTAGAATTATTAAAAAGGTTTGGTGCAAAAATAAAAGCACATAAAGAAAAAATTTTTATCAGAGGTCCAGAAAAAATTAGATCCGTTAAAAATATTAAAACTAAAGAATATCCAGGTGTAGCAACTGATCTACAATCACAACTTATGGTTTTGATGTGTAAAGCAAGTGGAAAAAGTTCAATCACTGAAAATATATTTGAAAATAGGTTCATGCATGTAGCAGAACTGCGCAGACTTGGTGCAAAAATAAATGTAAAGAATAATAAAGCTTACATTTATGGAAATACTAAATTTATAGGTGCTGAATTAATGTCTAGCGATTTAAGAGCATCAGTTTCATTGGTATTAGCAGCGATGGTTTCTAAAGGTAAGTCAATAATTAATAGGATTTATCATTTAGATCGTGGTTATGAAAATATTGAGCATAAATTAAAAAAAATTGGTGTTAAAATAAAAAGATTAAAATAGTGAGCAAATACCTAGCTAAAATTATTGCAAATGATCAAGAGGGATTGCAAATGATCTCCGCATGTGTTTCAGGCTCAAAAACAAAAGTTGATAATATTAAGTATTTAGCGTCAAGCAAAGTTTTTCTAGTATCAATCGAAAGAATTAAAATTGAGTCTGATCAAATGAATAAGAAAATAAACAGCATTTGCAGATTTGATTTTGTTGATAAGGTTAAATCTAAAAATATTGATCAAGCAAATAAGGAGGAAATATTAAACTTAATTGGCATCGATTATTTGAAAAATAAAGATGATTATGAAATAAATTTAATTTTTGATAATAATAGTCACATTGTTTTGACTACAGAAACGATTGAAGTAAGGTTAGAGGATCAAAATGAGATTAATTAAATATGAAAATATTAAATAGTAAATCTAGAAATTTTAATAAAAAGTTAGATGATTTATTATTAAGAAGAAAAACCAAACTACAAACTAGTTCTGTTTCTGTTATTAAAATAATTAATGATGTAAAAAAAAATGGTGACAAAGCATTGTTAAAGTATGAGAAGAAATTTAACCAGAACAGAGTAATTAAACCAAGTTTTAGTCAAATTAAAAAATCCATTAATTCTCTAGACCCTAAAGTAAAAAATGCTATCGATCTAGCTTATTCAAGAATTTACAAGTTTCACTCATTACAAAAATTTAAAAATATTTCTTACACAGATAAATTAAAAAATAAATTAGAATACAAATATCTACCAATCGAATCTGTTGCAATTTATGTGCCAGGATCATCAGCCTCTTATCCTTCAAGTGTTTTAATGAATGCTATCCCTGCGATAGTTGCAGGAGTAAAAAGAATAATTATGATTAATCCAGGATACAAAGGAAAACAAAACGCTGCAGTACTTTATGCGGCTAGAAAATGTAAAATTAAAGAAATATATTCTATTGGTGGCCCATCAGCGATTGCAGCAGCTGCTTATGGAACAAAAAAAATTAATAGAGTTAATAAGATTGTGGGTCCTGGTAATAAGTATGTAGCAGCTGCTAAAAAGGAAGTTTTTGGGGATGTTGGTGTTGAGGGAATGATAGCTGGACCATCAGAAGTAACCGTTATTGGTGACAAATTTTCAAATCCAGGCTGGATAGCAAGTGATCTTATTGGTCAAGCAGAACATGATGAACTTGCTCAATGTATTTTAATTTCTAAAAGTAAAGACTTAATAATTCAAACCAAGGAAGAAATTTCTAAACAATTAAAAAAAATTTCAAGAACAACTATCGCAAGAAAAAGTTTATCAAAGAACGGAATTTTAATTCAAGTAAACTCAGACAAACAAATAATTGATATTGTTAATAAAATCGCTCCTGAGCATTTAGAATTAAATGTAAAAAATTACAAATCTTTTATTTCAAGAATTAAAAATGCTGGTTCTATTTGTTTAGGAAAATATGCTGTGATGGCAATGACTGACTATAATGCTGGTTCAAACCATATATTGCCAACTAATGGTTCTGCTAAATTTTCAAGCGGTATAAGTGTTAATGAATTTTACAAAAGAATTTCATATATAAACTTATCAAAAAAGGGTATTGAAAAGCTTGGACCATCAGTTATAACTCTTGCAAATTATGAAGGGTTGGCCGCGCACGCTCAATCTGTAAAAAAACGAATTAGGAGAAAATAAATTTGTCAAAACAAGATTTACTTGAATTTAAGGGCAAAGTAACTGACTTGTTACCTAATGCTATGTTTAGAGTTCAATTGGAGAACGGTCATGTAGTGACAGCACATACTGCAGGTAAGTTAAGAAAAAACAGAATTCGAGTATTACAAGGTGATAATGTGACTGTGGAAATGACACCTTATGACCTTACTAAAGGCAGAATTATCTTTAGGGGATAACTTTTTGCCTCGGTAGCTCAGGAGTAGAGCAGAGCCCTGAAAAGGCTTGTGTCGGAGGTGCGAATCCTTCCCGAGGCACCACCAAAACATCTTGAAATTAATATATAAAGAATTTAACTTCTACTTTAAATAAATAACAAAAAGGCGAGTAAAAAGATGAGTACAATTCAAGGAAAAGTAAAATGGTTTAATGGTAAAAAAGGCTACGGTTTCATAGAAAGAGACGATAAAGAGAAAGATGCCTTTGTTCATGCAAGCGCAGTAAAAGCTGCAGGAATGAGATTTCTAAATGAGGGAGATAAATTAGAATTTACTTTAGAGGATGGTCCAAAAGGCCCTTCAGCAGTAAATTTAAAAAAATTAGATTAATTTAAATATTTTACAAGGGCGTTTTCTTAGAAATAAGAAACGTCCTTTTTTTTAGGGTTGAATAATTTCAATTTTTGTCTAAAACGCGGTTCATGAATGAAAATGAGACTAATTACAGATTAAACTCAGCTACTCTTAGACTTGCTCTTAGAGGAACTAATAGAGGTGTGCACGCTCATTTCCATGCTGGCTAAAGCTAGCGAATAATCACTTATATTATAATTTTAAATAACAACAAAATAAGATAAAACAAAAAAGGATATGCCTTGATGGTGAAATAGTATCACGTCGGTTTGTGGATCCGAAGTCGTAGGAGCGTAACCTACTCAAGGTACCAAAAAATGAATAAAGAAAATAAATTAATTCCTGGATTACCCTCAGGTTTTGAAGATAGATGGAATAAAAAATTACTTCTCAAAAAAAGATTATTAAGGGTTATTGAGAAAAATTTTATTAAATATGGATTTGATCCATTAGAGACACCATCATTTGAAATTAGTGAAAATATTGGCTCCTTTCTCGCAGAGGATGAGAATAATCCTATGTCTGATGTGTTTACATTTGATGATGGTGAAAAAGATATTACTTTAAGATATGATTTATCAAGTCCACTTGCTAGATTTGTTGCACAGAATAATCAAGAGCTTCCCTCAATATATAAAAGATATGCAATTCAAAATGTATTTAGAAATGAAAAATCTGGAAATGCTAGGTATAGGGAATTTACTCAAGCAGATTGCGATATAGTTGGAAATGTTAATCCAGCCCAAGCCAATGCCGAACTGTGTAATTTGATCTCAAATACTTTAGTAGATTGTGGTTTAAAAAAAGATCAGTTTACTATTAATGTCAGTAACAGAAAAATCGTTCAAGGTCTGATTGAGGATTTGAAAATTGAAAAAGATAAACAAATCAAAGTAATGAGAGCTATAGACAAACTCGATAAACCTGGGTTTGGTTTAAAGGATGTCGAAGAATTATTAAAAAAAGAGAGAAAAGATAAAAGTGGAGCTATAACAAAAGGGGCAAACTTAAGTGATGTTCAAGCTTCAAAAATCTTAAATTTTTTAAAGATAAAAGATTTAAAAGAACTTAAGGAAAATTTTAAAAATCCTGTTACACAAGAGGGCATCAAAGAGTTAGAGAAATTGTTTGAAGTTTTGAACTTTGGAAATTACTCTGATCAAGTAAAAACTAATTTTACGATAGTTAGAGGTTTAGATTATTACGATGGGTTTTGTGTTGAAACCAATCTAAATTTTAAAGCAAAAAATATTAAAGGTAAGGAAGTTGATATTGGAAGTATTTGCTCAGGAGGACAGTATAATAAATTAATTTCAAGATTTAAGGGTGTAGATATTCCAGGGACAGGTGTGAGTATTGGCGTTGATAGATTACTATTTGCAATGATGCAATTAAATCAAATAGAGGTTGATACACAAAATCCAGTTATTGTTTGTGTAATGGATGAAAAATATTTAAAAAATTATTACGAGATTTTAGATAATTTAAGAAAAAATAATATCAATTCTGAAATATTCTTGGATAGTAAAAAAAATCTTGGTAAGCAACTTACTTATGCTAATAAAAGAGAATGTCCCGTCGCAATTATCTGCGGTGAAAATGAATTTAAAGATAATAAAATAACATTAAAAAATCTACTTGGGGCTAAAGGGGAGAATAACCAAATTACATTTCCAAAAGAAAATTTAATAAATGAAATCAAAAAATTTATCTAACAGAATCCTTAGATCAGTTCAGTCTAAAGGATTTAAATATATTGAATTACCATCAGTTATTGAGACTAATCATATAGTTCAAAGATCTGGCGAAAGTTTTAGAAAATTTATTTTTTCATTTACAGATCAGACAGGTAATGAATTATGTTTAAGACCTGACCTTACCATTGCTTCTTGTCTTAGATATTTAGAAAATAATTTAAAGGGTAAAGAAAAAATATTTTATAGCGGACAGGCTTACAGAAAATCTCAGAATAAAATGGACTCTATAATCCGAAATCAAGTTGGTTTTGAGATCATAGGATCAAAAGATGAAAAAAATGATGATAAAGAAATAATAAATACATCACTTAAATCACTAAAAAATTTGAAATACTCAACTGGCACACTCACTATTGGCAATGTAGAAATTTTTAACCTTTTAATATCTAAATTAGATATACCGAAGAGATGGAAATTAAGACTTACAAGACATTTTTGGCGAGAAGATTATTTCAGTGATTTACTAAAAAGATTAGAGACAAATTCTGATGTAGATCCAACTATTGTTGAAGTTGATAAAAGACGATATTTAAAAATGTTAAAGGATAATCAATCATCAGTTGTTGCAGGTAGAACATTAAAAGAAATTTTAGAAAGGTTTGATAAAAAGATTAAGGATCCAAGAAGAGCAAGTAAAGGAAGTAATACATCGAAGATCATTAAAGAGTTTCTAAAAATTAAATGTCCAATAAATAAAGCTGCAAAGGAATTAAATAAATTCTTTAAAAAACATAAAATAAACCTTTTTGTTGACCAGAAATATTTTCCTGTCTCAAAAAACAAAATATCTAAATTGAATGTGGTTTTCTCATCAGCCTTTGGTAGACAATTAGAGTATTACACTGGCATAGTTTTTAAAATAGATATTAAATTTAAGTCGAAAATTATTAATTGTTGTAATGGTGGTCGTTATGACAAATTAATTTCTGATCTTGGTTCAAAAAAACAAACACCAGCAGTAGGAGCAGCTTTTAATTTAAATTATCAATCATGAAAAATTTAATAAATATAGGAATACCAAGTAAGGGCCGGTTAAGAAAAGATATTTTAAAAATTTTTACTAAAAAAAGATTAAAGCTTATTTCTGAGCGAGGGGAAAGAGATTTGATAGGTTCAATAAAAAATAAATTAAACATAAAAATTTTATATTTGCACGCTAGAGAAATTATTGAGAGATTAGGAGATGGCTCTTTAGATATTGGCTTTTCTGGTTTTGATTTATTAAAAGAAAGCGAGATAAATACCCAAAACAAAATAAATGTTATTAAAAGACTTGATTTTGGAAATGCCAATCTAGTTGTAGCTATACCTGATCCCTGGATTGATGTTCAAACAATAGCTGACCTAGAGGAAATTGCATTTGAATTTAGAGATAAAAAGAAAAAAAGATTAAGAGTTGCAACTAAGTATCCAAATTTAACTAGGGATTTTTTATTTTCAAAAGGTGTTACCCAATTTAAATTGGTTGATAGTTTAGGAGCAACAGAAGCTTACCCTTTTACTGGTTCAGCTGAATTAATTTCAGACATAACATCTACTGGTGAAACTCTTAGGGCAAATAACTTACGTATATTGAAAGATGGAAAAATCTTAAAATCTCAAGCTTGTATTTTTACCTCAAAAAAAAATAGTAAAAAAAAAGGTTTAAAAAACTTTGTAAAATTACTTTCTAAGTAATTTATCTTTAAAGTATATAAGAATAATTTTGATGATATCTAAATTTCTTATTACTGCATAAGTAGCTATTAGAACTCCTATTCCAAAAATAATTTTTAAAATAAGATATAATTCCATAAAAATCCCTTATAATACAAGTTACGAATCATGGACACAATTTTATTAATAATTTTGATTTTAATGTTTGGAGCAATCTTGGCTATTTTGTATTTAAATATAAAGTCCAAGAAAGAGAACAGAGCTGATGAGACTAATGAAATAGCAAATTTGAATGCGGAAATTATTAGATTAAAAGATAGCTTAAACTCTACAATCAATACATCTCTAAGCTCGATGTCTACCTCATTTAACTCTTTATCAACTGGGGTTACAAAGGATATGACCGAGGCACTTACTAAAGTTGATGAGAAGGTTGGTAATTTTAATGAACAAGTAAAGCTCTTAAATCAAAGTCAAGAGGGAATTACTAAAATTTTAGCAGGGGTCAAAAAATATGGAACTCTAGCTGAGTATTCTTTGGATGCTCTAATTAAAGATTTATTACCTGCGTCTCAATATATGACCAATGTCAAAATGAAAGAAGATACCAGTGAAAATGTAGAATTTGCAATCAAGCTTCAAGGAGATGTTTTGGTTCCGGTAGATTCTCATTTTCCAGTAGAAAAATTTAAGGCAATTACAGATGCGCACGAGACAGATGATAAGAAGGCAGTTGCTGATGCTAGAATAAAATTAGCAAGTGCGTTTAAGGCTAAAGCAAAGAGTGTAATGGAAAAATACATTGTTCCACCTAAAACTTCAAATTTTGCAATAGTGTATGCTCCTACAGAAAGTCTTTATAAAGAATTAACAGAGTATCAAGACCCAAGCACTAAAGAGTTATTAACTCAAGAATTAATGAAAAAATATAAAATAGTAATTTGTGGCCCAAATACTCTTTCAGCTTATTTACAGTCTTTACACATGGGCTTTCAGTCTCTTAAAATTTCAAAACACGCAACAGAGATTTATGATCATTTAAAAAATATAAGTACGAGATTTTCTAGTCATTTTGATAATATTTATAAATTAAGAAAAAAACTTGAAGAGGCCATGACGGTTGTTGATAGTTTTGGAAAAGATGCAAGATCAATAACTAGAACTTTAGAAAATATCAAAGATCCCGAGCAAGTTGAAAAAGCTGTTCTAACAGAGAACGTTGAGAGTTTTGTTGAAAGAAATAAACAAGTCAAAAAATAATTTCTTTTTTCAGATAATACCGACTATAAGAAATCACATGCGTTGGAACAAAAAATATGACTATCCTACAAGTTCAAGAGCGACAGAAGATGGAATAAGAAGATACGTATTAGGAGAAGCAAAGTTACCGAGTGTAACATCAATACTTGATGCAACAAAGTCCGAGGAAGATAAAGCAGCTTTAGCTAACTGGAGAGAGAGAACCGGTCACAAAGAAGCTGAAGCTATAACAAAGGCAGCAAGTAGCAGAGGTTCTCAAATGCACAGCTATTTAGAGTCTTTTCTTTTAGGTAGAGAAAATTTGAGTTTCTTTGAAGACAATGAACAATATAAAAAAATGGCAAAAGAAATTATTGATAAGGGTTTAACAAACAGATTAGAGGAAATATATGGTGTGGAGGCCACTATGCATTATCCTGATAGATATGCAGGCACAGCAGATTGCGTCGGTGTTTATGAAGGAAAAGAAACAATAATTGATTTCAAGCAGTCCAACAAACCAAAAAAAGCTGAGTACATAGACTCTTGGTTTTTACAAACTGCTGCCTATTCTTTAGCGCATAATGTTGTTTACAATTCAAATATCAATGCATGTGTTATTCTAGTTTGTACAGTGGATAATTTATTTCAAGAGTTTAAGATTCAAGGGCCCGAACTAATAACGTATCAAAATTTGTTTTTAGGTAGATTAAAAAAATTTAATGAGATGAATAATTAAGTTTAATAAAAAATGGATAAGATTGTAATTTACGATACAGAGACAACAAACTCAACAATATGGGGATCCATAATTGAAGTTGGAGCTGTTGTAGTTGATAAAAATTTAAGAGAAATTGGAAAATTAAATATTAGAGGGCGAATGCCAGAAGGTGAGGTGCCAAGCGCAAAGGCTTTACTTGTTAATTCAACTAGTATTGATTTACTAACTAAAGGCAATTACTCACATTATGACTTTTTAGGTGCTGTTGAAAACTTTTTCTCTAAATGTGCCCCAGCAATGTTTATGGGTTGGTCAAATTTAAATTTTGATCGAAGAATGTTTCACTTTAATTTTTTTAAGGGCAATCGTTATCCTTATGCTACTCACTCATCACCTAATAGTGAACATGATGGATTACATATAGCTAGAGCAGCTCAAACTTTAAATTCTGAAACTTTAAAAACAGAATTAACGGAAGCAGGGAACCCAAGCCTAGCACTTGAATCTTTATCAAGAATGCAAGGTTTTGACACTTCAGCAAGCCACACCGCCTACGTTGATGCTCAAAATTCATTGAAAGTACTTCGAATTATTAGGGATAAACATAAAGAAAATTGGGAAACATTTTTAAAAACATCAACGAAAACAAGCGTAGAAACGTTTTTAAAAAATGAAGGCATATATTCTATTTTTGAAAATGTGAAGGGTAGAAATATGATGTATCTCACTAGCACACTACATCCAAATCATTGTTTTCATCCATCTTACGCATCGTGGGGATATGTTTGGGATTTAAGAAGAGATCCAGAACCATTATTAAATTTATCAGTAAATCAATTAAGAGATATATTAAAAAAATATAGTCCTAAGGCTACAAGAGTTTTAAAAACCAATAAAGCTCCAGTAATTTTAGATAAAGAGTTTGCCTTAAAACAAAAACCCTATTCAGACCTAGATTTAGAAACAATAAAAAAAAGAGCACAAATGGTAAGAAATAATGAAAATTTTTGTAAAAATATACAAATTATAAATAGAGAGGCAGCAGAGGAAAAGGAGCAAACTAAAACCCAGGAAGATTTGTTACCTGAAGAAACTTTGTATGAAAAATTTATTCCTAATAAAGATACTGCTCTTTTTAAAACCTGGCATAGTTCATCTTGGGAAGATAAGTTGAGATTACTGGATAAATTTCAAGACAAAAGATGTAGTTGGTTTGGACAAAAAATTATTTATCAGGAAGCGCCACAAATTTTACCACCAGATTTATATAAAAATATTAAAAGTGAAATTGCAAGACGTATACTAAGTAAGAACAAGGAGAAGTGGCAAACGGTAAATATGGCATACAATGAAATTGACTATTTGAGAGATCAAGCAGATAAAAGAGATGATAAAAATGAATTAAATAAACTAGACGAAATAAATGATTTTATTATGTCTATTGAAAAGAAATATGAAATTGCCTAGTTGACTTTAATAAACAAATTAATAGAAAGGATTTATGCTTATAGATTTTAAAGATGAAGATTTTGAAAACAAAATTAAAAGTGAAGACGTTTCGGTAATCCAGTTTAGTGCAGCTTGGTGTGGGCCTTGTAAGTCTTTAAAACCAATTATGGACAAGCTTGCTGTTGAGTATAAAGACAAAGCTGGTTTTTATTATGCTGATATAGAAGATGGTGGTATTAATACTGGAAGTGCTGCGGGA
Source organism: uncultured Pelagibacteraceae bacterium (assembly GCA_902612225.1). Taxonomy (GTDB): domain Bacteria; phylum Pseudomonadota; class Alphaproteobacteria; order Pelagibacterales; family Pelagibacteraceae; genus Pelagibacter. The sequence continues at coordinate 115,487 of CACMCS010000001.1, forward strand.
ATAAGAGGTGTTCCAACAGTGATAATCTATAAAAAAGGTGTTGAGGTTGATAGAAAAGTTGGTGGCGTACCAGAAAGCCATATGAAAGAATTTTTAGAAAAAAATATCTAATTTAAGTTTAATATTTCGCCTGCTAAATATAAAGATCCTGTAATTATTAACATATCATTTTCTTTAAGTGTTAAGGACTTTATTGCTTTCTCAATATTTTCCTCATATTTAACATTTGAAACATTACCAAATTTTTCTTTTAATTTTTTACCACTGATAGCGTTTGGTTGATTTGGGACATCAACAGTGGTTAGAGATGAAATATCTTTAAAGTAACTAATGTATTTTTCATGATCTTTATTAGACATCATTCCTATAATAAAATGCTTATTACAATCTAAGGTTTGGAGATATTCATTTAAAACTCTAGCGCCATCTTCATTATGACTTCCATCTAACAATAATCGGTTATTTTTGATTAGATTTTTAATTTTTCCAGACTTTATTTCTTGTAATCTGCCAATACTCTCAATTTTAGTCATTGCATTTTTTATATCATCATCTTTAACCTCTAAATTTAACTGTCTTATTGTTGCTATTGCTGTTGAAATATTTTCTAACTGAAATTGTCCAAGAATATTTGGTAATGGTAGTTTTAAGCCACCAAATTTATCTTCATAATAAAAAAAACCATTTTCTCCATTAGAATAACTATAATTTTCATTAAAAAATAATTTATTAGATAAGTTTTGTGAAATTGATTTTTTGATACTTTCAGTTGTTTTAACTGAGTTTTGTTTAGATACAATTATATTAGAATTTAAAAGAGAGGATGTTTTTTCAAATACAATTTTTTCAATAGTTTGTTGATCCTTTGGTAACCAATCAAGATGATCTTTACTAATAGAACAAACTACACTTGCTAAATTATTTTTTAGTATATTAGTGGCGTCAAACCTATGAAACAAACCTGCTTCTATTAAATTAATATTGTTAGGATACTGAGCAGCTTTATAGAAATAACAAGCAGACAAAGCCTCAAAAAAAGTTAAGGGATTTTGATCATTTATTTTTTCAACTTCTTCAAAAAGATCAATTAATTCATCATCATTAAGCATATTATTATTAAAAACAAACCTCTCATTGATTTTTTGAATGTGAGGGCTCGTATAAACATTGCATTTTACTTTTGCTTCTCTGAGAATCGAAAAAATTGCATTAATGGTAGATTGCTTACCATTTGTTCCTACTACTGATATTGCTTTTATTTTTTTTTGAGGATTGCCTAATTTTTCACAAAGAATTTTTATACGGTCTAAACTTAAATCTATTTCTTTAGGATGCAGCTTTTGTAAGTGACTGACTATCTTCTGAAGTTTCATTTTCTTCAGTGCTTATAACAGGTTTCTTATTTAATAGAATTGAAATTAAAATCCCAATTTTTTCTTGAAGATCTTTTCTTTCAACAATCATATCAACAAACCCTGTCTTTTGAACATATTCACTTCTTTGAAAACCCTCAGGTAATTCTTCTTTTACAGTTCCTTGGATGACTCTAGCACCAGCGAAAGCGATTAGTGCACCGGGTTCCGCAATATGAATGTCACCCAACATTGCATAACTAGCTGTAATTCCTCCAGCGACGGGATCTGCCATTAAAACTATGTAAGGCAACCCTGCGGCTTTTACTTCATTAATTGCAAGTGTAGTACGCGTCATTTGAGATAATGAGATTGATGACTCTTGCATTTTCATACCCCCACCCGTGGCAACCATAAGTAGTGGCTGCTTATTATCTACTGCATGCTGAGCCGCATATAAAAAAGCTTCACCTTCTGCTGCACCAATACTTGCACCCATAAAATTAAAGTCTGATGCAACTGCAGTAATTTTAATTTGATTGATAGAACCTTCTGCCACGACCATACTACAATCCAGGCCAGTTTTTTTTCGAGCACTTTTTAATCTATCTTTATAAGGCTTGCTATCAACGAATCCTAGAGGATCATCCTTTGGAATAGGGGTTTTAAATATCTCATAATTATTTTTACCAAACAAAATATCAAATCTTTGTTTTGGACTAATTCTATGATGTTTTTTGCATCCGGGCTCAGGACACACCCAAAGATTTTCCTCTAAATCTTTTTTTAGAATTGGCCCCTTACAGCAACTAGTCCAATCACTATTAGCAATTTCATCTTTAGTTGCTCTTTTATGAATAGCTGTTTTTATTTTTTCTCCAGCTTTGATTATTTTTGTTATCCAATTCATTTAATTTTTTTTTTTAATCTATTTACGACATTATAAACATTTGTGACCGGATTTTGTCTTTTTTTTATAGAATTCGTTATTTCCCTACAAATAGCACTTCCAACAACTAAACCATCAGCTTTTTTAAGTGATTTTATAGTTTTTTCAGTGATACCGAAACCAATCACAACATTTTTTTTTGAGTTGATTTTTTTTATTTTATCATAGTTAGACAATATTTCTTTGGAGGAAACTTTAAGCTTCCCTCCAGTAGTAGAAAGCATAGATATGAAATAAATCATTTCATGTGAGTCTTTAATTATTTTTTTTAATCTATTTTTAGTAGTAGTCGGTGATAGTAATTGAATAAAAAATATTGATCTTTTTTTACATTTACTTGCAAATTTCTTATTTTCAGGCCAAGGCAGATCTACAACTATTAATCCATTTACTCCTGAAATTTTACATTTTCTTAAAAATTCATTTTCACCATATTGAAAGATCATATTGTAGTACCCCATCAATATAACTGGTTTATACTTATCAAATTTTTTAAAATCTTTTACTATTTTAAAAATATCATTTACCTTAATTCCATTTTTTATTGCTCTATATGAGCTTGTTTGAATTTGACTTCCATCGGCAACTGGAGTGTTGTGAGGCACACCAATCTCCAATATATCAACCTTTTTAGAGATTGATTTTAATATTTCCAAGGATTGTCTTTTTGAACTATCTCCAGCTACGGTATAAGTTAATAGAGCAGGCCTTTTTTCACTTTTAGCTTTTTTAAATGCATAACTGATTAGATTAGACATATTTTTTTCCCAATCTTCTCTCTATTATTGCTCGATCTTTGTAAGCATCTCCACAACTATTTACTACAACAATTGTATCCTCACTAAATCTTTTTGCCTCTGCTATTGCAACTGAGAAAGCATGACTTGGTTCTAAGGAAGGTTTTAATTTTTCAAACTTTGTTACTAGTTTGTATGCTCTTAAAGCTTCTTCATCACTTGCCGCAGTGTATCTTGCTCTTTTTGTGTCTTTAAGAAAACAATGAAGCGGAGAAATACCTGGATAATCTAGTCCAGCAGAAATTGACTCTGTTTCCTCTATTTGACCATCAGTATTTTGATTTACATATTGTGCTGCGCCATGAAGAATTCCTATTTTAGATCCATATGTTAGTGGAGCCGCATGTTTTTTACTTTTTGCTGGTCCACCAGCTTCTACACCAATAAATTCACACTGTTTTTTATCATAATCCATAAACTCATTCCAAAAACCAAAACTAGAACTTCCTCCTCCAACACAATTATAAAGTTTGAGTTTCTTTGGAACTGACCCAAACTCATCAACTAATTGAGTTTTTAATTCTCTTGATATTTGACTTGTGCTCCATCCACAGATACGAACGAAAACAGCTGGGCCAACAGTGCTACCAACACACATTGCCACTTTATCACAATTTGCAACCCAATAACGCATGCACTCAGACACGGCATCTACGAGAGTTTGACTTCCAGAGTATACAGGAATAACCTCTGCACCATTTTTTTTCATCGCTCTTACATTGGGTTGTTGCCTTTGAATATCTTTTGCACCCATGAAAATTTTGCATTTTAAACCAAATTTTTTGGCTGCCATACTTAACATTTTACCTGCATACCCAGCACCAGTGTCTCCACAAATTACTTTTTTTCCAGAACGCTTTGCAAGCAAACAGTGAACAGTTGCATTATAAATTTTGTGCGCGCCTCCGTTTGCATCAGATACAACTTTAGACCAAATTTGAGCCCCACCCACATGTTTTGTTAAATTTTCTAATTTGATAAAACGAGTAGGACTACCTACCCAATTTTTAAAATATTTATCTCTCTCGTTGATAAAATTTCTATCTTTCTTGAGTTTATTAAAAAGAATTTCTAAGTCCTCTATAGGTTTTTTCAATGTTTCAGGGACAAAATTTCCTCCAAATTTACCACCCCAAAATCCAAGTCTATCGCCTTGATCTATAACTGGTATTCCTTTTTTAAGTTTCATGGTTTTGCAAATAATCTTAATAATCTATCAATTTTATTAATATCTTTTTTTCCTTCATTATTTTCAATTGATCCAGATAAATCAATTATGAAGTCTTTATTTTTAAAATTAGGAATATCATCTATTTGAATATTTCCTGCAATCATTTTATTTACTTCATTAGGCACCTGTTCTAATAAATTATGATCAAAGCTCTCAGACTTATGGTAACCTTTTGAGTCAAAAAGAATTATATCCGAGATTTTTAGATAATCTTTATATTTATCTACATCTTCTTTATTTGAAATTGTAAGTGCTGAAATTATCTTAATTTTGTATTTTGTTTTGATTTCAAAAGTTCTGACAGGGTCAACATCATAAAGTTGGTAATAATCAAAATTAAGATCTTTAATTTTCTCTAGTAATTCATTCGTTGGACTCACAAGCACTGAGACAAAATTAGACTGTTTTTTATTAACGTTTACCAAATTTTTTAAATTTTCAAATTTAACATATCTTTTACTCTCTTTGTAATTTGTGATGAAACCAATAAATTTTGGTGGATGTGGGTGATCTAAAATATAATTTAATGTTTTAGGATCTGAGATCCCACAAATTTTTAAATCTTTGATCATTGACTTAAATGATCAATTAATGATTGAATATTTATTTTTATATTGCCTTTTGTTATAGGCCTTCCAATCACAAGCCAATCGCTACCATTCTTGTACGCTTGCTTTGGAGTAACAACTCTTTTTTGGTCATCTCTTTTTGTATTAAATCTTATTCCAGGTGTAATTATTTCTTTTTTGAAAAATTTTTTTACTATTTTAACCTCATGAGCACTACATACAATAGCATCTAAGTTAGCTTTTTTTGCTAATTTCACCTGATGAGACACAAGTTGATTTATATTTTTGCTGTAACCAATCTCTTTTAAAGATTTATTATTTAAAGAAGTTAATGTTGTGACTCCTATTAATTTTGTTTTTCCTGATATTTTTTTACAGGCTTTTAAAGCCTCCAATCCAGAACTAATATGAATAGTCAAGTAATTTATATTTAAATCTTTAATTGCTTTAATTGTTGACACACAAGTATTTGGAATGTCATGGATCTTAAGATCTGCAAATATTATCTTATTCTTTATTTTGGATAAAAAACGTCTTCCATTCTTTGAGTTTAAAAATTCTAAACCGAACTTATATCCAATCTTTATTTTTTTATTTTGAGTTTCTTTTATAATTTTTTTTATTTTTAAAATATTAGTGCTATCACAAGCAATAAATATTTTCTTATTTTTCATCATTTAAAATTTTAAACAAATCTTTTGACATTTTGAAGTGAATTGTTTTTTTTTCAGGAGTATCAACTTTTTTATTTGTTTTTGGATTTCTTGATATTCTTGCTTTTTGAATTTTAGTAGAAAAAACTCCAAAACCTCTTAATTCAACTCTTTCTCCACGTTTCAGGGAGATCTTTATTTCTTCTAAAATTATATTTGTAAATTTATCTAAATCTTTTTTTAAAAAGTTAGGATAGTTTTTTGATAATTGTTCTAAAAGCTTTGATTTTACAATAGCCAATTTTATTTTTTATTTTTTTTACTTAAATCTTCAGAAAGTGACGAAAAAGGAAGATTTTTTCCAGATCCCTCTGATCCATACTTTTCTAAAGCCTCTTTCTTTTCTAATTCCTCTAATAATTTTATACTTAATGAAACTTTTCTTTTGTTAAAATCTATTTCTGAGATTGCACAGTCAATTCTTTCTCCCCCAGTAAATCTAGATGTCCTTGCATCTGCTGGGTTTATTGCTATTTGATTTTTTTTAATAATAAAATCCATCTCACAACCTTCTGGCCTCACTATAAGCCCCTTACTATCAGTGGAAACAATTTTTACAGTTATAATATTATTTGCTTCTTTGTCCTCAAACCATTTAAAAGGATCTGGTTGAGTTTGTTTAAATCCAACTCTAACTTTCTGATCATCTGTTTTTATCTCTAAAACTTTTACTCTTATCTTATCACCCTTGTTATATTTTTTTAATTCATCTTCTCCATTATCAAGATAAGTTAAATCGTTACAATGTAAAAAGGCATCAATTTCCAAATTTTCTACTTTTACAAATAAAGAGTACTCATTTTTATTAACCACTTCTCCATTTACTTCAGTTCCAATTGGATATTTTTTTTCAAATGTTTCAAAAGGATTTTCTTTTGTTAGTTTGTGGGAAATTGCAACTCGTCTTTTAGCTTTATCAATTTCAGTTATTACACAGTCAATTTCGTCACCAACTTTAAACATTTTTTTTACAGAAGCGTTTTTCTTTGTCCAGCTAAGCTCACTTGAGTGTAACAATGTTGTTAAACCAGGCTCTAATTCACAAAAAGCCCCAAAGTCCATAATCTTAACAACTTTAGCTTTATAGATTTTTTTTAACTCATAATTTTCAATATGCTCAAATGGATCTGGAGATAACTGTTTTATAGAGCATCCAACTTGTAATTTTTCTTTGTCAACACTTATGACTTTTAAATCATGTTTCTCGCCGATATTAAAAATTTCATCAGGATGACTCACCCGGCTGTATGAAATTTCTTGCAGATGTACAAGAACATCAAGTTCATTATTGACATTAAAAAAACATCCAAAGGAACTATAACCTTTTACTTCTGCATTTTTTATTATATCACCTATTTTATATTTTTCTATAATTTTTGCTTTATCCTCTTTTTTGAATGATGAAATTATTTCTCTTCGTGAAACACAAGCATTACCTCTGACTTTATCTAATTTGATCAAAGCAAATTTTTGTGGCTCATTCATAAGATGATCTATATTTTTAAGAGGTTTATCACTTATTTGTGATCCGGGTAAAAACATAAGAGATCCGGTATCCATATGTTCAACAATACACCCTCCTTTACATTTAGAGGTAATTTTACCCATGATAGGTTCTTTTTTTTCATATGCTTCAACAAGTTTATCCCAACCTTTAATCTTTTGAGCTTTACTTGCTGAAACGACTACGTCACCATTCTTGTCTTCAATTTTTTCTAGAAGGACTGGAATTGTCTCTCCTATTACAATATTTTTAGAAAGACCCATACTCTTTAGTTCATTAATATCTAAGACAGGCTCACTTTTTAGTCCCTCTATAAATAAAAAAACAAATTTTTCTGTAATTTTATTTATTTTGCCTTCAATTATCTTTCCTTCTTCAATAGTATTTTTCGTGAATTGATTATTTAATAATTTTTCAAACTCTTTGGAGGCAGGATTTGATAAGTCTTTGTATATTTCCATTTATATTTTAACTAATATCTCATATTTAATTTTAAAAATCAGGAATATTTAGATAAAATAATGGTTTTAATCAAGAATGAAATTTAATCAAAATCGTTAAAAAATATTATTTTTTAATGAAATGTGAACAAATTTATTGATTATTTTAACTTTTATAGAAAATCACTCTAAGTCTGCACCCAATTGATCTATTTTTCTTAAAAAGGATGGAAAAGATGTGTTAATTGAGTTTTTGTCAAATATCTGCCATTTGCCCCCAAATGATAAAGCTGCGATGACGCTCGTCATAAAAACTCTATGATCACCGAGGAAGTTTTTTATTGTAATTTTTTTATTAATTTTTAAGTTTGGATTTCCATAAATTTTTATACTACTCTTAGTAACTATATTTTTAATACCAATTTTGCTAAGGATTTTTGAACCCCATTTAAGCCTTGGACTTTCTTTTTGGTCTAATTCAGATAGATTTTTAAAATAAGAAACTCCTCTAGCTTTTGCGGCAACTAAAAATATAAGTAAAAATTCATCAATAGCCAAACTGTTAAATTTTGTAGGACAATTGACTGGTTTGATTTTATTTGTGCTTTTAACAACTAAGTCAGCAATTTTTTCACCTTTATAATTTTTGATATTCATTTTTGATATTTTTATTCCCATTAATTTAAGAATAAAAAATATTCCCATTCTAGATGGATTAATATTTACATTTTTTATCTCAAGTCTTGATTTTTTTGAAAGTGCAGTTAATACAATAAAGAAAGCAGCCGAACTTATATCTGAGGGAATTTTATAGTTTAAGGCAGGTATTCTATTTTTACCTCTAATTTTAATAATATCATATTTCTTTTTTTTAATAATCTTTATTGGTAATTTTAAGTAACGAAAAAGTAATTCACTATGGTCCCTAGACTTTTTAGCTTTAATAACAGTCTCTCCAGACGTGTTAAGAGCAGCAAGCATTACCGCACTTTTACATTGTGCAGATCCTTTATCTTCATAATATTTTATTGGTTTTGAATAATTTGTTCCCTCTATCTCAATTGGAAGTTTTCCGAAATTACTATAAAATTTTGCTCCAAATTTCTTTAAAGGTTTTATTACTCTTAAGAAATCTCTTTTTGATAAACTTTTATCACCTTTAAGCTTGATCTTATTTTTTGAATGGACTAATAAACCAAGTATAAGTCTTCCTAGAGTACCTGAATTACCAGCATCTAAAATTAAATTATTTTTATATCTAAATCCATTTAAACCTAAACCAACGATTTCACAAAAATTTTTCGAAATTTTAATTTTAACACCAAGTTTTTTTAAACAATTTAAGGTGCTAATAACATCTTCGGAGTAAAGCAGATTTGAAGATCGGCATTTTTTATGAGATTGCGAAGATAATAAGGCCCATCTAATAGATAGACTTTTATCACCATCTATTGTTAAACTTTTATTAAATCTTTTTATTTTATCATTTATTTTTACAAAATTTGACATTTATTTGAATTAATTAATTTTAAAAGAGTCACCAAAGTACGCGTTTTGCGCATCGATATTCTTAATGAGATTATTGGGAGTATCTTTTGCAACCACTCTTCCATTAGACAACACCATTGCTATATCTACACAAGTTAATAGATCTCTTGCTTGATGGTCACATAAAATTATTGATATATTATTCTTAGTCTGCAAATCAACAATTATTTGCTGAAGATTTTTTATTGTCATAATATCTAAAGCTGCAAACGGCTCGTCGAGTAATAAAATTTTGGGATTACTTAACAATGCCAAAGAAATTACTAAACGTTTTTTTTGTCCACCAGATAAAAACTCTGCTTTTATATTTTGTAAAGGTTCAAGTTCAAATTTTGAGATTAAAAGATTTATCTTTTCATCTCTCAACTTTTTATCTGTTATTACTATTTCACTTATTGCTTTCAAGTTTTCTCTCAAAGTAAGATCATGAAAATATCCCCCATGCTGAGGTACGTACCCAATTTTATAGTTTTTTGTTCTATTAAATATCGGATCTTGTGTAACATTTTTTTTTTCGATAAAAACTGATCCATAATTTGGCTTTAATAAACCTATAATAATGTTGAAAATTGTTGATTTACCAACTCCATTAGGACCTAATAAACCAAGAATTTCTCCCTGATTTAAACTCAAGTTTAAATCCTCTAATATTTTACGCTTTGCAAAATATACAGAGATTTTTTCTAATCTTAATAGTTCTTTTTCTTGCTTGAAGTTTTTTATTCGAAATTTTTTGATTATAGCCATAATTAGTATTTACTTATAATATTTACTTTATCTTTTTTATTTATCATAGAAATTTTTAATTTTTTATTGATTAAATCAATTTCTACTTTATCTGCCTTAATTTTTGTGTTTTTATTTACATAATAAACATTTTCTAAAATTTCTATCAAATTATCTTTAAAATTTAGATATAAAACCTCAGAGTCAATTATTTGATCTCCATAATTAACATTAACACTTTCTTTAAAAACAGTATTATTATTAATCTTATTATAATTAGCTGTTTTAGAATAAACATAAATAACTTCTTGATTTTTTCTTTTAATATCTGCGTTTACTTCAAAAAGTTGAACCTTATTTAAGTTGTCTTCCTCTAGAGTAGCTGATTGAGCTGTAATTGTATATGTATTACCCAATAAGTCTTCAGATACATATTTTAAATTTTCAATTATATTTTTATTTTCATTATCCTGATTAATATTTATTTTTTTTTCTTCAAATATATTTTCTGATTTACTTTTTTTAATCGTGTCAGTATCTTCGAAGAAATATATATAATAAAATAGAAAACTTGTTAAAAAAAGTAAAACTAAAAGACCATATTGAAAAACTTTTTTATTTTCCATTTACATTAGTAAATTTTTTTATTTAAAATATTATGAATATGTAAAATACCTATTGTAATAAGTTTTTTTTTATTATCATAAACACAAAGACTAGTAATTTTTTTTTCATTCATGATTGCAAGAGCTTTCGTAGCTAAAATATTCTTATCGATTTTTACAGGTTTCTTAGTCATAACGTCTTTTACCTTTAAAGTGTTAAGATTAATATTTTTTGAATTAAATCGTCTTATTTGGCCATCAGTGATAATCCCTGTTGTATGTTTTTTTTTATTTCTAACAATTAGGGTTCCAAGTTTTTTTAATGTCATGATTTTTAATGCATTAGTCATTAATCTATTTTCATCTATAAAAGGTATCTTGTTTTTTGTTAACATTAAATCTTCTGCAGTTTTTAACTTTTCCCCGAGGCTTCCTGATGGGTGAAATTTTTTAAAATCTAAATTATTGATTTTTTTCTTTTTTAAGGTCGAGATAGCCAAAGCATCCCCTATGCTAAGTTGATTTATTGTACTAGAAGTTGGTATCATTTCTAGGCCAGCTTCTTTGACTTCTGGAGTTATTAAACAAATATCACTATTTTTAAATAGATCAGATTTTTTTTTTGATGTAATCCCAATTAATAAAATTTTATTTCTGTTTGCATAATTAATTATATTTTTTAATTCGAGAGAATTTCCAGAATAACTAATTAAAATTAAAACATCTTTTCTTGATATACTGCCCATGTCACCGTGAGAACAATCGCTTGCTGAAAGAGAAAAAGAGGGTGTTCCAATCGATGAGAGAGTTGCTGATATCTTGCTTGCAATAATTCCGCTTTTTCCAACTCCACATAAAATTACTTTTGACTGACAGTTTACAATCGCATTTACAGCTCTATCAAAATTTTTATTTATAGATTTTTTAAGTTTTTGTAAGGCTTTAATTTCTAAATCAATTACTTCTTTTGCTATCTTTTTAAAATTTGTTTTTTTATTTAGTGAGCCCATATATCATCTTTAAATAAAGCAAGGTCTAAATCGACCCTTGTTTTTAGAAATTTGAGACATTCTTTATATAAGTCAAACCTATTTTCTCTTATTAGGATTTTATTCAGCTCATCATGAATTTTGTGTAAATATATTACATCGTTAGCACAATATTTTAGTTGTGCAGGGGTTAGCTCGCCACCAAAATCAGAGCTTTGAAATTGTTTACTTATATCCACATTTATAAATTCTTTTATTAAAGTTTTTAAAGAGTGATTATCTGAATAAGATCTGGATAGTTTCGAGGCAATTTTTGTGTCCAATATATTATTAGTTTCAGTTTTGAGATAATACTTAATAAAGGCTAAATCTGCTCTGCCATAATGGAAAATTTTTGTAATTTTGTAATTTTGAAGAACATTAATCAAATTTGGAGCCTCATAATTAATTCTATCTAGTTGAACAATATGTGCATCTAAATTACCAGTGGAAATCTGTATAAGACACAATGGGTCACGTCTAATGTTTAACCCCATAAATTCTCCATCAACTGCTATTAAATTGCCTAAATCTAAATCATCTGGTAAGTCATTTTTGTGAAGTTTAATATCCATATTTTAAAGTAACATATATATATGAAAGCAAAAAATTGTCTAATATTTGGTGGAAGTGGTCAAATTGGAAGTTTTCTGATTAGAAAACTTACAAAAAATAACATCAAGGTCACGGTAATAACCAGAAATATTCATCAAAAAGGTTTGAAAATAAAAACACAAGCGAATGCTGGTTATATAGATATAGTAGAAGCAAACATTTTCGATGATGACAAAATTGAGAAACTATTTAGTAAAGCAGATTACTGTGTAAATTTAGTAGGGATTTTGTACGAAAAAAGAAGAGGCAACACTTTTAAAAATATTCATGCTATTTTTCCAACGATATTGGCAAAACTTTGTAAAAAATATCAATTAGATAAATTTATTCATGTGTCTGCACTTGGTATAAATGACGCTAAAGATTCTAAATATGCAACTTCAAAACTTGAAGGCGAAAAGAAGATTTTAGAGAATTTTAACAAAAGTATAGTTTTAAGACCATCTATAGTTTTTTCGAATTCTGACAATTTTAGTACTCAATTTATGACATTGTTGAGTAGACTACCAATTTTTCCCTTATATTACTCAGGAAAAACAAAATTCATGCCAATTCATTGTTTGGATTTAACAGATATAATTTATCATATAATTTCTAAAGGCTCTGACACACAGATAATAGAGTGTGTAGGTCCTGAGACATTAACCTTTAGGGAGATTCTAGAAATACTTTTAAATTTGATAAATAAAAAAAGGTTATTAATTCCTTTTCCACTAGCTTTTGCTAAATTATCTGCAAAATTTTTTCAATTACTTCCCAAACCTTTGCTAACTGAAGATCAATTAAGGTTGCTTAAATATGACAACATTCCCTCAGGTAAATATAAAACCAACTCAGATATTGGTTTACCTGGAAGACTTTTCTTTAGAGATGAAGTTAAAAAATATTGTTATATGTGGCGTGAAGGTGGCGAATTTTCCAGAGAAAAATATAATTATAAAAATAGAGAGAAAAATTAAAAATTTAATTATCCAGTTTGAATTTTCTTTTCGATATATTCTTGAATATCGTTTTTGTCATTATTTTCTTCTTTTTTACCTTTTGGCTGGTAAGCGTACAATAAATGGAGCTTGCAATATGAGAAATCTTTCAAAGATGTTCTTCCACAAAAATAAAATGATTTTTCATCAGGGTGACCGATTGGCCATTTGCACAAGTTATCATCTAACTCCTCGAGTTGTTTTGGATTTTCTGGCTCAAAGTCTTTTTCAATTATCAAAGATTTAAATCTGCTTCTTCTACCTCTGCCTAATTTAATTTTAGTATTTTCCTGACTTGATTTTGAATTTTGGTTAATACTGGTAGATCTTGTCTTTATTTTAGCAGAAAGATTTAATCTGTGAGCTTTGCCTATAACTGCATTACGACTAATTCCACCGATAATTTCTGCAATTTGACTAGCAGTATTTCCTTTGCCCCAGAGTTCTTTTAATTTTTTAACTTTTTCGTCAGTCCAACTCATTTTCTAACTACATAATGTGTTAATTTAGTATATAACTACTATATAGTGGTTTATATTAAAAAATAACAAGATGATATTTAAAGTTATTAACAAAAAAAAATAAAAAAATTTCAATCCATACTTGTATCGATGTAATCTTTAAATATAGAGATATATAGATAAATTTTTTATGACTTATTTGGCAAAAAATTATAATAGAAAAAAAATTTCCTTTAAGCATGGAAAAGGAAGCTATTTATATTCAACAAATAATAAAAAGTATTTAGATTTCGTTCAAGGTATTGCAGTTAACTCGCTTGGTCATGCGCATCCAAAATTGGTAAAAACAATAAATGAGCAATCAAAAAAGCTTTGGCATGTTTCAAATGCCTTTCAAATTCCGGAAGGAGAAAAATTGGCAAAAAGAATCTGCCAGAAAACATTTGCAGATTATGTTATTTTTCAAAATAGTGGTGCGGAGGCTACAGAAGCAGCAATAAAAGTAGCTAGAAGATATTTTTACTCTATTGGAAAACCAAATAAAAATAGAATTTTATGTGTAAAAAACTCATTTCATGGCAGAACATTAGCCGCAATTTATGCTAGTGGATCAAAGAAAATGACCGAAGGATTTGGCCCAAAAGTTGGAGGATTTGACCATTTTAGATTTGGAGATCACAAATCTCTTAAAAAAAAGATTACAAAAAAAACAGCAGCTATAATGATCGAACCTATAATGGGTGAAGGAGGTATTAAGGTAATACCGAACTGGTGTTTAAAAGAATTAAGAAAGTTATGTAATAAGAAAAAAATATTATTGATTTTGGATGAAGTGCAGTGTGGAATTTCAAGAACAGGTACCTTTTTTTCATTTGAAAAATCTAAAATTAAACCTGATATAGTTCCTATTGCGAAAGGAATAGGTGGTGGATTTCCATTAGGTGCTGTTTTAATGAATAAAAAAGTTGCTTCCGGAATGATACCTGGGACACATGGCTCCACTTTTGGTGGCAATCCCTTGGCTATGGCTGTTGGGAATGCTGTAATGGATATAGTTTCAAGTAAAAAATTTTTAAAAAATATTGAAAATTTATCAAAATATTTTTTATTTGAATTAAGAAATATTCAAGAGGCATACCCACAAATAATCAAGAGTATAAGAGGAAAAGGTTTTTTAATCGGAGTTCAACTTTATAAAGATCAAACGATTTTTATTAAAAAACTCATGGAAAATAAACTGCTTACAATAAGAGCTTCTGAAAATGTCGTTCGTATACTTCCTCCATTAAATGTTAAAAAAAGTGAGCTGGATCTTTCTTTAAAAATTATTAATAAAGTTTGTAAAGAGCTTAATTAAATGAGGAATTTTTTAAATTTAAAAGATATTCCTGTAAGGGATTTAAAAAAAATCCTTATTGATGCTAAAAGACGAAAGAGAATGAGAAAAAGATTAAATAATCTTGAAATTGATAAAGGAGCACCATTAAAAGGAAAATTATTGATACAAATGTTCGAGAAATCTAGTCTTAGAACCAGATTAAGTTTTTATTTAGCAATAAAGCAGCTGGGTGGAAGCACCTTAACACTTAGACCAGATGAACTCCATCTGTCAAAGGGAGGAGAAAGTATTCAAGATACAGCAAAAATTTTATCAAATTTTGGAAACGCTTTTATGCTTCGAACCGATAGTGATAAAAAATTAGAAGAATTTGAAAAATATTTATCTATACCAATTATTAATGGTCTTAGCCCCAGTTCTCATCCAACTCAAATTTTATCAGATATTTTTACTGTTGAGGAGATTAAGAAGAAACCAATATCAAAGCTGAATATCACTTGGATTGGCGACTCTAATAATGTCTTGAATTCTTTAATAGCAGCATCAATTAAATTTTCTTTTAAACTCAGTATTGGATGTCCAAATAAATATCAACCAAGTAAAATAATAATGAAATATATTAAAAGTAATAATAATAAAATACGTATATTACACGATCCAAAAAAAGCAGTTAAAGGAGCTGATGTTATTTTTTCGGATAAAGTAATTTCCATGAACGATAAGGTGAATAAATCAAAAAAATTGAATCAATTTAAAAAATTTAAAATAAATAAAAATTTAATGACTTTTGCAAAAAAAAATTGTATTTTTCTTCACTGCTTGCCAAGAGGTAAAGAGGTAGAAGAAAATGTTTTTTTAAGTAAGAGATCTAAAGTTTGGCAACAGGCTCTTAACAGAGTCCATGTTCAAAAATCTATATTACTTTATTGTTTTGGAAAATTAAGGTAATGGCAACGGATTATCTGAATTTTGATTCAAGTACAAAATAACAGAAGCTCTATCCTTTTCTTTTCTTAATCCAGCAAAAGCCATTTTAGTTCCTTTAATCCATTTAGCTGGTTTAAGCAGATAGCCATTAAGTTCTTCAAAAGTCCAGGCTTTTCCGTAGGCGGCAAGAGCTTTAGAATATTTATAATCATCTACAGCACCCACATCTCTACCAACAACATTATACAATGCTGGACCAATATTATTTTTTCCACCTTTTACAATAGAATGACATGCAGCGCATTTTTTAAAAACCTTTTCTCCTGTAGTAATATCTCCCATGGCGATTAATGCAGCAATATCAACTTTCTCTTCAGTCGGTTGCAAGCTTGTTTGTGAACTTACCACAGTAGCCTGCTCTATCTCAACTGAGTAACCAGGTGTTTTAGGCTTTTCAACATGAAAAATAACATCTGAAAGCTTTCCAATACCTATTATTAGAAGTGCTACCATTAATATTGCAGCTATTATTTTATTTAGCTCGAAAGAATCCATTTATTAAAATTATTTCGAACATATAGCACTATAAATATAAAATTGCTTATATTTTTAATGTACATTTTTGCCTCTATTTATATTGTAATGAAAAATTAAAAGAAAAATGAAGACATTAGTTATAATTCCCTCCAGATTATCAGCATCAAGATTACCAGGCAAACCCTTGCTTAAAATTAATGGATTATCAATCATTTCTCATGTTTATAAAAAAGCTCAAGAAGCTAATATTGGAGAGGTATTTGTTGCTGCAGAAGATCAAGAAATTATCGAAGATGTGAAAAAAAATGGTGGAGAAGCAATTTTGACACACAATAATCACAAAACAGGAACGGATAGAATTTACGAAGCTTTTGTAAAGCTAGGTAGAACAGATATAGATTTAATCATGAACCTACAGGGAGATGAACCACTGATGAATATTGAGGATATTCAAAAATTAAATAAGCATATGATCAAAACCAGGCGTGATTTAGGAACTTTAGCAGCAAAAATTAATAACAAAAAGGTTTTTGAAAATCACGATATTGTTAAGGTAATCACAGAAGAAAGTTTAGATGACACAAAATTTCCTCGAGCAATAAATTTTATGAGAAAATTAAATAAAGAAAATAATAAGGCTTATCATCATTTAGGAATTTATTGTTATAATGTAGAAATATTAAAAAGATTTATTTCTTTTAAACAGTCGCAAAATGAAATTGAAAATAGATTGGAACAGCTAAGAGCATTAGATAATAACATTAATGTCAATGTAGCTCTAGCAAAATCATCACCGATTGGAGTAGATACTAAGGAAGATTTCATGGCTATAAAAAAAATAATGGAATATAAGTCATAATGAGTAAAATTTATTTTCAAGGAACTTTTGGAGCGTATTCTCATTTAGCTGCTTTATCCATAGACTCTAATGCTGAAGTAGTGCCCTGTAAAACTTTTGATGATTGTTTTGTTCAAGCTTCAAAAGATACAAATTCAAAAATTATTATTCCAGAGTCAAATAGAATTACTGGCAACATAGGAATTGAATATTTAATTTTCGAATATAGGTTAAATATTTATGCTGAGTATTTTCAAAAAATAGAACATAATTTACTGGGTTTACCTGGAACAAAAGTTTCAGAAATCAAGGATGTTTATTCTCATGCCCAAGCACTATCACAATGTTCAAAATTTATAAAATCAAATAGACTTACTGAACATGTAAGAGCTGACACAGCTGGATCCGCAGAAATGGTTTCAAAAAGTAAAGACAAAACTAAAGCTGCAATAGCTTCATCATTAAGTGCTAAAACATATAATTTAGAAATTGTAAAAAATAATATAGAAAATGAAAAAGGAAACTTAACAAGATTTCTTGTTATGGGTAAAAATATATCACAACCAGAATTTAGGGGAAAAAAATATATTACTTCTTTTTTATTTAAATTAAAAAGTAAACCAGCAGCTTTATATCAATCTTTGGGAGGGTTCGCTATTAATGGAGTAAATCTAACAAAGTTGCAAAGTTATCCTGAAAAAAATTCTTTCGACTCTTTTTTCTTTTTATGTGATTTAGATGGTCATATTGAAGAACCAAGAGTACAAAAATCACTAGAAGATTTAGGATTGCATTGTCAAGATTTTCACGTCCTAGGTGTTTTTGAAGCTGACAAACAAAGAGAAATAAATAAATAACTTTTCTTGTAGATAAGAAATTATTACTGTTATAATAGTTTTGGAGGCTAGAGGTGGATGCTGCTTGAACCCGACCAGATCTTAACGGAAGCAGTCGTAAAGACAGTTTTTCAGGTTCTAGTCTCCTCGTAAATATGAGCAATGATTCAAAAGTATTAGCACTTAAATATAGACCACAAAATTTTGATGATCTTATTGGTCAAGATATAGTTGTAGAAACCATAACTAATTCAATAAAAGCTAATAAAGTTCCTAATGCATATTTATTCACTGGAATAAGAGGAGTTGGAAAAACCACTATAGCAAGAATAGTTGCTAAGGCACTTAATTGTTCAAATGGAATTGAAAATAAGTGTAAAGTTAAATGTGATAATTGCGATGCTATAACTAATTCAAATCACATCGATGTTTTAGAAATGGATGCTGCAAGCAGAACTGGTGTTGACGATGTTAGAGAATTAATTGAGTTTTCTAGATATGGACCAACATCGTCAAATTACAAGATCTTTATTATCGATGAAGTTCACATGTTAAGTAAGCAAGCATTTAATGCTTTATTAAAAACTCTTGAGGAACCTCCAGAATATCTAAAATTTATTTTTGCAACAACTGAAATTAAAAAGATTCCAATTACAGTTATATCAAGATGTCAAAGATTTGATTTATCAAGAATTAGATCATCTGAATTATTTAATTACATTAAAAAAATTAAGGATAAGGAGGGAGGCAAAATTACTGATGAAGCATTAAAATTAATAGTGAAAATTTCTGAAGGGTCAGTAAGAGATGCACTATCCTTATTAGACAGAGCTTTATTAACTTTAAATCCAAAAACTGAACTAGATTTAAAATCAGCACAGAAAATTTTTGGTTTTTTTGATAAATCACAATTAATCGATTTATTTGAATTTATTCTTAAAGGAGATGAGATTAAAGTTATTGAGATTTATAGAAAAATTTACGACCAGGGTGTTGAACCAAAAATCTTTATTAATGATTTCTTAGAATTACTTTATTACTTTAAAAATATTGAGTCATTAACCTTAGAAAGTACAAATTTTTCATTAAATGATCAAGAATTTCAAAAGATCAAAGATTTAAATAAAAATCTTGATCCAAGCGTATTAATTTTATTTTGGCAATTTACAATTTCGACTCTTGATGAACTTGCTATAGTTTCTAATCAACATTTATCAATGGAAATGTTTTTGTTAAGGCTGATGCATTTAAGTTCTATAAAATTACAGAAAAATACTGATATAAATTCTGTAAGTGAAAATCCAGTTATAGATAAAGAAATTAATGATCAATCAAAACCAATAGATCAAATCAAAAATATTTATCAAGAGGAAAAAAGTAAACCAGAAATTCATAAAGAAGTTAAATCAGAAAAAAAAATATTTATTAATAGTTTAGAAAAATTAATCAAGACCTGTTCTGACAAAAAAGAAATAAAACTAAAGTATGAGCTAGAAAAAAATGTAAATCTAGTAAAGTTCGAAAAAAATATGATTGAGATATCTTTTAATGAAAATTTAGATAAAAATTTCGTTAAAGATCTTTCCTCAAAACTTTTTGATTGGACAGGTGAAAGATGGATTATTTCATTTAGTCAATTAAAAGGCGATGTTTCAATGAGGGAGAAAAAACAAAAAATAAAGAGATCTTTAATGGATGAAGCAAAAAATTCAAAAATTTATAAAGATGTAATAAAAAATTTTCCTGATGCTGAGTTAACTGATATTAATTTGAAAGGAGAGGATGAAACTAATGACTGATTTTACAAAAATTTTAGATAAAGCAAAAGAACTTGAGTCAAAAATGAAAGAAAGTCAGAAAAAAATAAAAGAAATAAAAGTTGAGGGAATTTCAGGCTCGAACTCAGTTACAGTAGTGCTTGATGGGGAGGGAGAAATGCAATCAATCAAATTATCAGAGGAAATTATGAGGGAAGATAAAACTATAATTGAAGACTTAATTGTTGCTGCTCATAATAGTGCTAAGTCACAACTCAAAACAAAAACCGCTGAAGAAATTTCAAAAGCAACAGGTGGACTAGGAATACCTGGATTTAAATGGCCATTATAGTAAATGCAAAATACCTCTGAGATTGAAGAACTTGTTAAATTAATATCAAAGTTGCCTGGTTTGGGCCCTAAATCAGCTAAAAGAATAGTTTTAAAACTAATTAATAATAGGGATGAACTTGTAAAGCCTTTAGCAAAAACTTTAGCAGAAGTTTATAAAAATATTTCTAGATGTAAAATTTGTGGTGTCTTAAAATCATCAGCTGTTGAGTGTTCTTATGATAACTGTAAGGTTATACAGAGAAAGTATAATCAAATTTGTGTTGTTGAAAACATAGCTGATCAGTGGTCGATTGAAAATTCAAATATTTTCAAAGGATATTTTCATATTCTAGGAGGTACTATCTCCTCTGTTGGTCACAAAAAAGAGGATTTATTAATTAACTCTTTAATTGAAAGGGTAAAAAAGGATAAAATTGATGAAATAATTTTAGCTACTAGTGCAACAGTTGAGGGCCAAACAACAGCTTTTTATATTCAGGACAGTTTATCAAATATAGATGTAAAGATCACAAAATTAGCCCAAGGGTTGCCTGTTGGTGGAGAAATTGAAAATCTTGATGATGGCACACTTCTTTCTGCTTTTAAAAATAGATCTAAAATAAATTCTAATTCAAGCTGATTTTTTTTTTAATCTATTTAAATGTAATAAAGGCTCTGTATATCCGGAAGGTTGTTCTTTCCCCTTAAAAATAAGTTCACATGCAGTTTGAAATGCTATGGACCTATCATAATCAGAGCTCATTTTAACATAATTTTGATCATTCTCATTTTGTTTATCCACAATCTTTGCCATTTCTTTCATTATTTCAATAACTTGCATTTTAGTTGTAACACCGTGATGTACCCAGTTCGCAATATGTTGGGAAGAAATTCTCAAAGTTGCCCTGTCCTCCATTAACCCGACATTATTTATGTCAGGTACTTTGGAGCACCCTACACCTTGATCAATCCATCTTACAACATAACCAAGTAATGTCTGGGCAGAATTTGAAATTTCTTTATTGATTTCATCAACTGACCAATTCGGTCTATCTGCAATAGGAATAGTAAGTAAATCATCAATTTTAGCCTTATCTCTTTTAGACAATTTTTTTTGAACATCAAAAATATTAATCTCGTGATAATGTAAAGAATGAAGAGCTGCTGCAGTTGGCGACGGAACCCACGCGCAATTTGCTCCCGCTTTAAGATGACCAGTCTTTTGATCTAACATGTCTTTCATTTTATCAGGCATAGCCCACATTCCTTTACCTATTTGAGCTTTACCTGAAAAGCCACAAGCCAAACCTATATCAACATTGTTATTTTCATAAGCCGAAATCCATTTTGAAGATTTCATATCACCCTTTTTAATCATTGGTCCTGCCTCCATTGATGTATGCATTTCATCACCTGTACGATCAAGGAAACCCGTGTTTATGAAGAAAACTCTGTGCTTTAAGGTTCTAATACACTCTTTAAGATTTGATGAGGTTCTTCTCTCTTCATCCATAATCCCAATTTTGCATGTGTATTTTTTTAATTTTAATACCTCTTCAACTTTAGTAAAAATTTCATTTGTAAATGCCGTTTCGTCTGGACCATGCATTTTTGGTTTTACAATATATATTGAACCAGTTCTTGAATTTCCTTTTTTTTTAATATCATGAAGAGCTGCTGCTGTTGTTATAAAAGCATCCATCAATCCCTCTGGAATTTCACTTCCATCTTTCAAAATTATTGAGGGATTAGTCATCAAGTGGCCAACATTCCTTATTAATAAAAGGCTCCTACCGTGTAATTTTGATCCTTTGCCTTCTTTAGAGATATAACTTCTGTTTGGATTAAGTTTTCTCTCTAATAATTTTCCCTCTTTCTCAAACCTTGTTACAAGATTTCCTTTCATTAATCCTAGCCAATTTTTATAACAAAGCACTTTATCTTGAGCATCTACTGCCGCAACACTGTCTTCATTATCACATATTGTAGATACTGCAGACTCTAGTATTATGTCACTTATGCCTGCATGATCCTGTTGAGCACTAAAAGCTCTTGGATTTTTTAATATTTCAATGTGTAGATTATTATTTTTTAATATTATTGCTGACGGGCTGTCCGCATCACCTCGATGACCAATGAATTTATTTCCATCTTTTAGATTTGTCACATCAACACCTTTTAACACTTTTAATTTTTTATTTTGGACTGCTATTCCTGTTATTTTTCTCCAGCTAAAATCTTTTAAGGTGAAATACTTATCTAAAAAATCTCTACCATACTTAATTACAATCTCTCCCCGCTCCGGATCATATCTTTCCGAAGTACTATCCTCAGACTCTTCAATTACATCAGTTCCATACAAACTATCGTACAAACTCATCCATCTTGCGTTAGCAGCGTTTAAAGCGTAACGAGAATTCATAATTGGAACAACTAATTGAGGTCCAGCTATTGAAGTTATCTCTTCGTCAACATTACTTGTTTCAATTTTAAAATCTGGACCCTCATCTCTTAAGTAACCAATTTCTTTTAAAAAACTTTTGTATTCATTAATTTGAATATCTTTTCCTTTGTTATCAATATGCCATTTATCAATTTTTTTTTGTAGTGTTTCTCTAAAATCAATTAGTTCTTTATTTTTAGGGGCTAACTCATGAACCGCTTTGTCAAAATCTTCCCAAAATTTTTCAGGAGAAATATCGGTACCATTAAATAACTCATTATTAACAAAAAATAATAATTCCTCTGATACTTTAAGATTATTTACAGAATGATATTTTGCTGTCATGATGAAATATTTAAACTCTAGCTTACTTAAGTCAATTACATAATAGTATCATAGACATTTTATTGTCATTTTATTATATAAGTATAATTATATAAAGATGAAGAATTATTTAAATTTTGAAACAGATATTAAAAACCTTGAAAATGAATTAGAGAAATTAAAAGATCCTTTTAATCAAGAAGGTTTGTCAGAAGTTGATACAAAAAAAATTTCTAAAACTCAGGAAGAAATCGATGAGAAGCTAAGAAACATTTATGAGAATTTAGATCCCTGGCAAATTACGCTAGTTGCAAGACACGAGGATAGACCTAAATCAAAGTTTTTTATTGATAACTTGTTTGAGGACTTTATCTCATTAGAAGGTGATAGATATTATGGAGAGGACAAATCTGTTATTACTGGTTTTGCAAAATTTAATGGTCGATCAGTATTAGTAATTGGTCAAGAGAAGGGGGAAAACTTAGAAACTCGAATTGAGAGAAATTTTGGTATGATGAGACCAGAGGGTTATAGAAAAACTATTAGGTTAATGGAACTAGCAGATAAGTTTAATATTCCTATTATATCTTTTATAGATACCCCAGGCGCATATCCAGGAGTGGGTGCAGAGGAGAGAGGACAAGCAGAAGCAATCGCGAAGTCAATCGAGTGTTGTATGAAACTTAAGGTCCCAACTTTAGCTATAGTTATTGGTGAAGGTGGCTCAGGTGGAGCCATAGCTCTTGCATCTTCAAACAAAGTTTTAATGCTTGAGAATGCAATTTATTCAGTAATATCACCTGAGGGATGTGCAACAATATTATGGAGAGACCCAAAAAAAATGCTTGATGCTGCAAAAGCAATGAAACTGTCTGCCAAAGACTTATTAGAGTTAAATATTATTGATGAGATAATTCCAGAACCTTTAGGTGGTGCTCATAGAGATAGAGATATGATTCTCGAAAATATAAGGAATTCTATTTCTCAAAATTTAGATTTTTTTAAAACTTTAAATGCTGAAGAAATTCTCAATCATAGAAAAGATAAGTTCTTAAAAATTGGAAGAAGCAAAGGATTTGTGTCTAGTCCTGAAAGTTTAAGCGCAATTCAAACCTCTGGATTAGATTTTAAAGAAATAATTAAATCTAAAAAAAATATTGCAATTGCTGTAGTAACTTTAGTTATTGTAGCTGCACTGACTTTATTTATTTTATAGAGCTCCACAACATTTTTTGAATTTTTTACCAGATCCACATGGACAAGGATCATTTCTACTTGTTTTCTTGCCAAGGTTTTTAAATTTTTCTTTTAATTGTCTCTGGTTTATTTTTTCGGTTGGTTCATTATAAACTTTAAGATTCATCAATATTTTTACATAATCTAGTTTTAATTTGTCCAGTAAATTCGAGAATAAATCAAATGCTTCTTTTTTATATTCTATAAGAGGATCCCTTTGTCCATATGATCTAAGACCCACAACCTGTCTTAATTGCTCTAAGTATTGGATGTGTGATTTCCAATTAAAATCAATAGATTGTAAAAGAATTCTTTTTTCTAACTCTTTTGATTGATTTTCCCCAAGAATTTTAGATCTTTCTCCTCTTGCAAATTTGAATTTTTCAAAAATTTTTTCTCTTAGTTTTGTGTCACTTAAAGACATTAATTCATCATATTCGTCATCGTTTTGACTTTTTCCAAAAATAGTCTTTAATCTATTGTTAAACTCATTATTTTTAGGATTTGATAACTTTTGAATTTTTAGGCTTATTAAGTTTTCAACTATTTCTGATAAAAAATTATCTGAATAATCAAAAATTTTTTCACTATCCATAGCATCTTTTCTTTGAGAAAACACCACTTGCCTTTGATCATTTAAAACGTTGTCAAATTTTATGAGAGTTTTTCTAATATCAAAATTTCGTGCCTCAACTTTTTGCTGTGCTCTCTCTAAAGCCTTATTTATCCAAGGATGATCTATACTTTCACCATCCTTAAGACCCAGTTTTTGAAGGATATTGTTCATAGACTCGGATCCAAAAATTCTCATGAGGTCATCCTCTAAACTTACATAAAAAATAGAACTTCCTTCGTCTCCTTGTCTGCCCGCTCTTCCTCTTGCTTGATTGTCTACCCTTCTAGACTCCATTCTTTCAGTTCCAATAACAAATAAACCACCTATAGATTTAATATAATCTTTATTTTTTTTGAGTTGATCGTCTTGAATTGATCCTTTTTTTCCTCCTAGTTGAATATCTACACCTCTACCAGAAATACTTGTCGTAATTATTACTGATTTTGCTTTACCAGCATTAGCAATAATTTCTGCTTCATTCTCATGATTCTTAGCATTTAATACTATGTGTTCAATTTTTTCCTGTTCAAGTAATTTGGAATATATCTCAGATTTACTCACACTAGATGTGAAGACTAAAAGAGGCTGACTGTTTTCATGACATTCTCTAATTTTTTTAATGATTGCATTATTTTTTTCAGCTTCAGTTCGAAAAATTTGATCATTAAAATCTTTTCTGATCATCTCTTTATTAGTTGGAATTACAATTACATTCAGATTATAGATTTCAAAAAACTCCTCAGATTCAGTAGCCGCTGTGCCTGTACATCCAGATATCTTTTTATAAAGTTTAAAATAATTCTGGTAAGTGATAGACGCTAAAGTTTGATTTTCAGCCTGTATCTCAATTTTTTCCTTAGCCTCAATAGCTTGATGGAGACCATCACCAAATCTTCTTCCCTCTAATATTCGACCTGTTAATTCGTCTACGATTTTGATGCTGTTATCTTTAACAAGATAATCTTTATCTTTTTTAAATAGATGATTTGCTTTTAAAGCTTGATTCACAAAGTGAACTAAATCGATATTTTCTGGATCATAAAAATTATTATTTTTTAAAACTCCTGCATTAGAAAATAAACTTTCAATATGATTAATGCCTTCATTTGTTAATAAAATATTCCTATCTTTTTCATCAACCTCAAAATCATTTTTATTGAGTAGCTTTATTACTTTGTCTACAGCAACATATTGGTTAGTTTTATCTTCTGCGGCACCAGAAATCACTAAAGGAGTTCTTGCCTCATCAATTAGACATGAGTCTATTTCATCAACAATTGCAAAATGGTGTTCTCTTTGAACCATTTCTTCTTTTGAATATTTCATATTATCTCGTAGGTAATCAAAACCTAATTCACTGTTTGTTGCGTAAGTAATATCGCAATTATAATTTTTTTTTCTTTCCTCGTCGTTTTGATCATTATTTATATAGCCCGACGTTAAGCCTAAAAAACTGAAAATTTTACCCATCTCTAACGAATCTCTTTTTGCAAGATAATCATTTACTGTCACTATATGAACTCCTTTTCCTTCCAAAGCATTTAGATATG
The DNA here is from genome assembly GCA_902612225.1 of uncultured Pelagibacteraceae bacterium. GTDB lineage: Bacteria > Pseudomonadota > Alphaproteobacteria > Pelagibacterales > Pelagibacteraceae > Pelagibacter. The sequence continues at coordinate 141,741 of CACMCS010000001.1, forward strand.
CTGCTAAAGCAATTGTAAGAGTTTTACCTTCTCCAGTTCTCATTTCTGCTATCTTATTTTCATGAAGAACAACCCCACCAATTATTTGAACATCGAAATGTCTCTCACTTCTCGATCTTAAAGAGGCCTCTCTTACTAAAGCAAAAGCCTCAGGTAAAATTTCGTTTAGGGAAGCTCCTTTTTGAATTTTCTCTTTTAATTTAATTGTTTGCTCAGGAAACTCTTTATCACTAAGTCTTTTAATATTTTCCTCTAAAAGATTGATTTGCTCTAATATTTTATGAATCCTATCTAGCTCTTTTTTATTGCCAGATTTAATAAATTTTGAAATAAAGTTTAGAGGATTAAACATTAGTTTTTGATATACATTTTAATTACAACTTTTAATATAGTTATTTAACTTAAATTTTAAATATCATGGGAATTAATTTATCAAATTTTTTAACTTCAAAATCACATGATCGAAAAATGGGGCAATATCAAGACCTTGATCACCTTGATGGTTTAGCGGTATCTTCAGTTAGTGCTAATTTATATAACTCTAAAAGAGATGATTTAGCAATGTTCTATTTTCGTGATGGTGCAAATTTTGCATCACTTTATACACAGTCTAAAATTTTGTCAGAAAATATTAAATGGAATTTAAGTCAAAAAACTCAAAAAATTTTTTCACTTATAGTCAATACTAGAAATGCAAACTCATTTACAGGAGAACAAGGTTATAAAAGCATGCAACATCTGGCAGATTTAATTTCAAAACAATTAACAGAAAAACAAAAAGAAGATGAAAATGATCCTAAAATAATTAAACCAAAGAATCTTATTTTCGGATGTACGGGAACAATTGGAGAAAAATTTCCTGAAGAAAAAATTAAGTCAAAAATTCCAGAATTAATAAAAAATATTAAATATACTCAAAACAAATATATTTGGATGAAAGTTGCCCTATCAATAATGACAACTGACACACAGCCAAAAATAGCAATGGAAGAATGTAAAATTGGAAGTACAACTGTTAAAATTTATGGAGTAGCAAAAGGCTCTGGTATGATACAACCAAATATGGCAACTACACTAGCGTATGTTTTCACTGATGCTGATATTTCTAATGATGTATTAAAAAAGCTACTAAAAAAAAATATTGAGAATACTTTTAATGCTATTTCGTGTGATAGCGATACCAGTACAAATGATATGATTTCAATTTTCTCGACAGGAAAAGCAAAGAATACTCTAATAAAAACAATTAATGATAAAAAGATTAAGTCATTTGATGAGGCCCTGAACAGTCTATTGTTAAATCTTGCAAAAAGAGTGGTGGCCGATGGAGAAGGAGCTTCAAAATTTATAACAATAAATGTGTTAAACTCTAAATCTGAGAACGATGCAAAAAAAATAGGTTTTTCGATTGCTAATTCTCCATTAGTAAAAACTGCAATTGCAGGCGAGGATCCAAATTGGGGCAGAATAATTATGGCAATTGGAAAATCCGATGTTGATATAAATTTAAATAAATTATCAATAAAATTTGGTGATTTGGTAATCGTAAGTAAGGGGAAAATTCATAATCAGTATAATGAGATTGAAGCCGCAAAATATATGAAGGGCCTAGATATTAATCTTAGTGTTGATATTGGAAATGGAAAAAAAAGTTTTACAGTTTACACTATGGATTTAACTAACGAATATATCAAAATTAATTCAGATTACAGAAGTTAGCTATGTTGAAATTTTGTATTATAGTAATTAAATAAGAATTATGATCAAATATAATTTAATATGCAAAAAGTGCGAACTAATCTTTGACAGTTGGTTTGCATCTTCCAAAGAATACGATAAGCTTAAAAAGCAAAAGTTGATCAATTGTCATAGTTGTGGATCTCTAAAAGTAGAAAAAAATTTGATGGCACCAAAATTAATTAGTGAAAGTTTCAAAAATAAAAATGAAAAAAAGGATCTGATTAAATATCAAAAAATAAAGAAAACTATAAATGAATATCAAAAATTTATTAGGAAAAACTTTGATTATGTCGGTGAAAACTTTGCTTATGAGGCAAGGTCAATACATTATAACAATAAGAAAAAAAATAAAGGCATTTACGGTACTGCTTCAAAACAAGACTTAAAAGAACTTAAAGAAGAGGGTATAGATGCTCAGATGGTTCCATGGTTTGAGAAAGATAACAATTAATTTTTGATAAATTTGGCAATGTAATTTACAGATTTATCATTACCTACGCTCCACTTATTCTTTAATAAATTAAAATTCATTCCATCTACCTTGTCTAATCTCAGATCATTTTTTTCAAGTATTGAAATTAATTCCTCAGGTTTTATAAACTTTTCCCATTCATGTGTCCCTATTGGAAGCCAACGCAATACATATTCAGCCCCTACTATTGCAAAAATATAAGATTTTAATGTTTTGTTCAAAGTTGCAACAAACATAAGTCCATTTTTTTTTAAAAGTTTACAGCAGGATTTCAAAAAAAAATTCACATCCTCAACATGTTCTACAATTTCCATATTTAAGATAACATCGAACTTATCTTTTGTATTAAATTTTTCAGGTGACGAGCAAAAATAATCTATTTGAAGATTATTTTTTTCTGAATGGAGTTTTGCAACTTTGATATTCTTATCAGATGCATCAATGCCGGTCACCTTAGCACCCAACCTGCACATTGGTTCTGATAATAAACCGCCACCGCATCCTACATCTAAAATTTTGATATTTTTAAGGGGTGTCTTATTATAATCAAGCTTGAATGTCTTAATAACATTTTCTTTTATGTATGAAATTCTAATTGGGTTAAATTTATGCAATGGTTTAAATTTACCATCAGGATCCCACCATTCCTCAGCAATTTTAGAAAATTTTTCTATTTCTTTTTTATTTATTGTGTTATTTTTCATTTAAAGTTGACTTTATATTCAACATGTATTTATTCAATATTTTTTAAATTTAAAAGATTATTTTATCATGAAAATTGTCGTATTAAAATTTGGAGGTACATCAGTTGGCACTATTAAAAAGATAAAAAGGGTTGCTAAAATAATAATTGATTACAAAAAGAAAAACTACAAAGTTATTGTGGTTTCCTCAGCTATGAGTGGTGTGACAAATGAGTTAATAAAAAAATCATTTGAGATAAGTGATGGTTTCTCCGACTCAGAGCATGATGTGTTGGTTTCTTCGGGTGAACAAGTGGCCTGTTCTTTAATAGCGGGACGATTAATCCATGAGGGGTATGAATCCAGATCTTGGCTTTCTTGGCAAATTCCAATTTTGACTAAAGGAAAATATAAAAATTCAAGGATTAATCAAATCAATAAAGGAAATATTATAAAATATTTAAAAAAGGGTGGCATACCAGTGGTTACTGGTTTTCAGGGGCTAAATGATGAAAATAGAATTACGACTATAGGAAGAGGTGGATCTGATGCAAGTGCAATTATGCTTGCTAAGTTTTTCAAAGCTGAGAGGTGTATAATCTATACTGATGTAGAAGGGGTATATACAACTGATCCTAACAAATTGAAAAATGCAAAAAAAATTAAAGTAATTTCATATGAAGAAATGTTGGAGATGGCATCACTTGGCGCAAAAGTTATGCAGCCAGTTTCGATACAAGATGCAAGGCTGAATAGAATTGATATCGAGGTAAAATCATCTTTTTCCAAAAAATCAGGAACATTAATTACTAAAAGATATAATATTGTAAATAATAAAATTGTTACTGGAATATCTTCAACTCAAAATGACTCAAAAGTCTCTCTTATAGGTGTGAGGGATAAACCTGGGGTTGCTGCTGCAATTTTTAAACCACTATCTAAAAATTTGATAAATGTTGATATGGTTGTGCAAAATATTTCTGCTAATGGAAAAGAAACAGATTTAACATTTACAATTAAAACAGATGACTTAAATAAAACAAAAAAAATTATTCAACAAAACAAAACTATTAATTATAGAAAATTACTTTTTGAAAAAGGTGTTTCTAAAATTTCAGTAATTGGGGTTGGTATGATAACAACACCTGGTGTTACATTTAGAATGTTTCAATCATTGGCAAATGAAAAAATAAACATCAAGGTAATCTCAACGTCTGAAATTAAAATTTCAGTTTTAATTGATAAAAAAAACACACAAAAAGCTTTGATTGCACTTCATAAAGAATTTAAATTAGGCAAAAAAAAATGAGTATTAGACCCTTTAGAGACATAAAAAGAAGAAAAACTAGAGAGATTAATGTTGGGAAAGTAAAAGTTGGAGGAGAGAATCCTATATCAGTTCAATCAATGACCAATACTCTTACAACAGATATAAAAGCTACAATTAAGCAAATTAATCAAATTAGCTCAGAGGGAGCTGATATAGTAAGAGTTTCTTGTCCTGATGAACCGTCATCAAAAGCATTAAAAGAGATAATCAAGCATGTTGATGTACCTATAGTTGCTGATATTCATTTCCATTATAAAAGAGCAATCGAAGCTGCTGAAGCTGGCGCTAGCTGTTTAAGAATAAATCCTGGAAATATTGGAAGTAAAGATAAAATTAAAGAAGTTGTTAAAGCTGCAATTGATCATAATTGCTCGATAAGAGTTGGTGTTAATGCTGGATCTTTAGAAAAAGATATATTAGAAAAATATAGAGAACCTTGTCCAGAAGCATTAGTTGAGAGTGCTCTAAGAAATATTAAAATACTCGAGGACGAGAATTTTCAAAATTTAAAGATAAGTGTAAAATCATCAGATGTTTTTTTATCAATTGAAGCATACAGACAATTATCAAAATCAACAGATTATCCCCTACATTTAGGGATTACAGAGGCAGGAGCCTTTATACCAGGAAGTGTAAAATCCTCTATTGGTCTAGGAACATTGCTTTTAGAAGGTATTGGTGACACTATTAGAATTTCTTTGTCAGATAATCCCGTCGAGGAAGTCAAAATTGGAAATGAAATACTAAAATCTCTGAATTTAAGAGAGAGGGGAGTTAAAATAATTTCCTGTCCTTCATGTGCAAGACAAGGCTTTGAAGTTATTGAAACTGTAAAAATTTTGGAAAAAAAACTTTCTCATATAAAAACTCCAATTACTTTATCTGTAATTGGTTGTGTAGTTAATGGTCCTGGAGAAGCAGCTTTAACAGATATAGGAATAACTGGAGGTAAAAAAGGAAATAATATGCTCTATTTATCCGGAGTGCAGTCTAAAAAAATTTCTACAAGCGATATGATTGATAAGGTAGTGAGTGAGGTTGAAAAAAAAGCGTCTGAAATAAAAAACTCGAAATGATACCATTTAAAACAGTTAACGATTTAATTAATAAACATGCATTACTAGAAAAAGAATTATCCTCTGCAGAAATTGACAAAAATTCATTTGCTGAAAAATCTAAAGAATACGCAGAGCTAAATGAAATTATTAAAATTGCCAAATTTTATATCTCTTTTGAAAAAAATAAGAAGGAAATTCAAACGATTTTAGAGGACAAAAATTCAGATACAGAAATGATCAAAATGGCCGAAACAGAATTGATTGATCTAGAAACTCAAAAAGAGAAAAATGAAAAAAAATTAAAATTATTTCTATTGCCTAAGGATGAAGCAGATAAAAAAAATGCAATTATTGAAATTAGGGCTGGAACAGGTGGCTTAGAAGCCAGCTTGTTTGCCTCAGATCTTTTTAAGATGTATGAAAAAGTAAGTAACAAAAAAAAATGGAGCATTGAATTAATTTCAATTTCTAGAAGTGAGGCTGGTGGATTAAAAGAAGTAATTGCATCTATAAAAGGAAATAATATTTATTCTACTTTAAAATATGAGAGTGGAGTTCATAGAGTGCAAAGAGTACCAGACACAGAAACGCAGGGTAGAGTTCATACATCTGCTGCAACAGTTGCAGTACTACCAGAGGCAGAGGAAGTTGATCTTAAAATAAATGAGAGTGATTTAAGAATAGATGTTTTCAGAGCTGGAGGACCTGGTGGTCAATCAGTTAATACTACTGATAGTGCAGTTAGAATTACTCATATCCCAACAGGAATTTCAGTTTCCCAACAAGACGAAAAATCTCAACACAAAAATAAAGCTAAAGGAATGAAAATTTTAAGGTCTAGACTTTATGAGCTTGAAAGGTCTAGAATTGATAGTGAGAGATCAAAAGATAGAAAAAGTAAAATAGGCTCAGGTGATAGATCAGAAAGAATTAGAACATATAATTTTCCACAAGGAAGAGTTACTGATCACAGAATCAATCTAACTTTACATAAGCTTAATGAATTTTTAGATGGGGAGGTGTTTGATGAAATGATTGAGGCATTAACCCTTCAAGCACAAGAAGAAACCTTAAATACTTTAAATTAATGAATATTGAGATTGCAATAAAAAAAGCCTCTAAAAAACTAAAAAAAAATCAGATTAATTCTGCTTTATTAGACAGTGAACTTTTGTTATCTCAAGCAATAAAAAAAGATAGGAAGTTTATTTTATTAAATCTTGACAAAGAACTTGATCAAAGTGATCAAGAAAATTTTGAAGATTTGATAATAAAACGTTCAAAGGGAAAACCACTTGCATATTTAACTGGCTCAAAGTCATTTTGGAATTATGATTTTGAAATTAATGAAAAGGTTTTAATTCCAAGACCTGACACAGAAATAATAATTGAGCAGGTTTTAAATATTTATAAGAACAAGAATAATCTGAATTTTTTAGAAGTTGGTATTGGTTCAGGATGTATCGTTCTTTCAATATTGAAAGAGAAAAAGTCTTTTTTAGCTACAGGTGTTGATTTGAGTCAAGATTGCATAAATATATGCCAATATAATGCAAATAAACTTGGTGTTTCTAATAGAATAAAATTAATCAAAACAGATGTTGACAATTTAATTTTTCGCAAATATGATTTAGTTGTTTCTAATCCTCCTTACATTAAAAAGTTAGATTTGAATAAATTAAATAGGGAAGTTAAGAATTATGAGCCAAAGTTGGCTCTTGATGGTGGGTTAGACGGTTTATCAGTTATTAGAAAAGTTATAAAAAAGTCGTCTAAATTGATAAAAACAAATGGTAAGCTAGTTTTAGAAATTGGTTATGATCAAAGAGAACCGGTAAAGAAAATGTTAATTGAAAATAATTTCTATATTAATAAAGTTTTAAAAGATTTAGCAAATAATGATCGATGTATAATTAGCACAAAAAAATAAATTTTATGGTCACATTTAGAAATAATAATGTAAGGAGAAACAACTTCAGAAGAAATGAAAGAGGTTTTAAATCCAATACGGATAGACCAAAATATAGTTCTAATTTTTCAAAAAATGAGAATTTTCAGAGAAAATCCCCAGGAAGAAATAACCACAATGCATCAAAATTAATTGAAAAGTATAGTAATCTTGCAAGGGAGGCTTTATCTAGTGGTGATAAAATTTTGTCAGAAAATTACTTTCAACATGCAGATCATTTTACTCGAATTTTAAATTATCAAGACGCTCAAAGAAAACTTAACTCGTCAAATACTAATATGAATAATTCTCAACAAAATATTGTTAATGTTGATAAAGAACAAAATATCGTTGATGTTGATAAAGACCAAAATGATGTTGAAGAAAAAAAAACAGTATCTCAAATTAAATAATAGCTAATTAAAAAATTAATATAAACCAATTATTTTTTCAGATTTTAAAACATTTAATTTAATTTTCTTTGTTTCAAATAGTTTTCTACTTTCCCCTTTAAGAATTTTTCCAGAAGGAAGTTTTAAAGTTTGGGAATTCACTCTTTTTCCATTTATTAGGACCTCATAATGTAAATGTGGTCCTGTTGATTTTCCTGTCGAGCCAACATATCCAATAGTTTGTCCTTGTTTAACTCTAACACCACTTCTTATTCCACGCGCAAATTTTGACATATGTGCATAGATTGTTTGATAAGTTGAATTATGTTTAATGACCACACAATTTCCACCCCCTCCACACCAGCCTGCTTTTTTAATAACTCCTGACCCCGATGCCATTATCGGTGTTCCGGTTGGAGCAGCAAAGTCGGTTCCCTTATGCATTTTATTAAATCCATCAATTGGATGTTTTCTCATTCCAAAAGGAGAAGAAAGTCTTGCACCATTAATTGGAGTTTTCATAAGAGCTTTTTCAACACTTTTACCATTTTTGTCATAGTGACCGGTATTTTTTTCCTCATCAAAATAAAAAAGTGAATTATCTTCACCGCTTAAAATTAAATTAGCGAATAAAATATTTCCTGTTTCAATTAATTTTCTATTTTCATCGAAATAGGCCTCGTACATAATCTGAAATTTGTCTTTCTTTCTTATATCTCTTTGAAAATCAACTTGAAAACCATAAATTCTTGCAAATTCTATTATTATATTATTAGGCACCTTTTGATTTTTGGCTGACTTATAAAGACTTCTTAAAATTAAGCTCTCGTTGTAAATTATTTTTTTCTCTAATTTTGTAAGAACAATCTCCTGGGTAAAGTTTTTATTTTCAGTGTCTTGAGTTAGAATTATTCTTTCTTTATTAGATATTTGAAAGATAAATTCTTTAATTGAATTATCACTTTGATCAATTGTAAAAAGAATTTTTTGATTTGTATTTAATTTATTTAAATTAATTTTTTTACTAATTTTATTTTTAATTATTGATGCCTCTTTTTTATCTAAAGAGTAGAAATCGAGAATACTTGTAAAAGTTTCACCTTCTTGGACTTTATGAGAAATTTTTTTAAATCTTGGTTCAAATTTTTCAAAAAAATGATTTACAGTTTTTTTAAAATAAAAATTTTCAATTACTTTCTTATAATTATCATTTATCCTATTTTTTGTTTGATTATGATAAATTGTAAAAATACTGGTGATAATAATCAAAATAGCAAGAGCTAAAACCTCATTTTTTACCTTTAGTTTTATATTTAATCTTTTGAACATAGAAAATTTTGAATCATCAATTATTAGTTTACCAATTAAAAAAAATCAAAAAAAACCCCAAAAATTAAGGCTTTTTTAACAATTTTTTAACCTTAATTGCTTGATTTCCTTTAATTTTAGCCTATAAGCACTGAACTTTCTCATTAAATTATTGAAATAACAATAAATAATAGAGGATTATTGAGCTTTTTAGCTCAATTAGTTATTTGAAAAAGTGAAAATTTAAGAAGAGAAGTGTGGACGGTTAAGGTTACCAAAATTTGTCGTACACACTTCAACATCATATAGATTTTATTCTTAGAATTTATATGGAAGCTAGTGTGCGCCGTTTTTAAACTTGAGAGTTTGATCATGGCTCAGAACGTACGCTGGCGGCACGCCTAACACATGCAAGTCGAACGAAGTAGCAATACTTAGTGGCAGACGGGTGAGTAACATGTAGGTATCTACCCTGTGGCCTGGAATAACACGAGGAAACTTGTGCTAATACTGGATAAGTCTTTACGGAGAAAGCTTTATGCACCATTGGATGAGCCTGCACTTGATTAGTTTGTTGGTAGGGTAATGGCCTACCAAGACTGTGATCAATAGCTGATTTGAGAGGATGATCAGCCACATTGGGACTGAGACACGGCCCAAACTCCTACGGGAGGCAGCAGTGGGGAATCTTGCACAATGGAGGAAACTCTGATGCAGCGATGCCGCGTGAGTGAAGAAGGCCCTTGGGTTGTAAAGCTCTTTCGTCGGGGAAGAAAATGACTGTACCCGAATAAGAAGGTCCGGCTAACTTCGTGCCAGCAGCCGCGGTAATACGAAGGGACCTAGCGTAGTTCGGAATTACTGGGCTTAAAGAGTTCGTAGGTGGTTGAAAAAGTTGGTGGTGAAATCCCAGAGCTTAACTCTGGAACTGCCATCAAAACTTTTCAGCTAGAGTATGATAGAGGAAAGCAGAATTTCTAGTGTAGAGGTGAAATTCGTAGATATTAGAAAGAATACCAATTGCGAAGGCAGCTTTCTGGATCATTACTGACACTGAGGAACGAAAGCATGGGTAGCGAAGAGGATTAGATACCCTCGTAGTCCATGCCGTAAACGATGTGTGTTAGACGTTGGAAATTTATTTTCAGTGTCGCAGTGAAAGCGATAAACACACCGCCTGGGGAGTACGACCGCAAGGTTAAAACTCAAATGAATTGACGGGGACCCGCACAAGTAGTGGAGCATGTGGTTTAATTCGAAGATACGCGCAGAACCTTACCAACACTTGACATGTTCGTCGCGACTTTAAGAGATTAAAGTTTTCGGTTCGGCCGGACGAAACACAGGTGCTGCATGGCTGTCGTCAGCTCGTGTCGTGAGATGTTGGGTTAAGTCCCGCAACGAGCGCAACCCTCACTTTTAGTTGCCATCATTTAGTTGGGCACTCTGAAAGAACTGCCAGTGATAAGCTGGAGGAAGGTGGGGATGACGTCAAGTCCTCATGGCCCTTACGTGTTGGGCTACACACGTGCTACAATGGTATATACAACAGGAAGCAAGACGGCGACGTTTAGCAAATCCTCAAAAGATACCTCAGTTCGGATTGCACTCTGCAACTCGAGTGCATGAAGCTGGAATTACTAGTAATCGTGGATCAGCGTGCCACGGTGAATGCGTTCCCGGGTCTTGTACACACCGCCCGTCACACCATGGGAGTTGGTTCTACCTTAAGGCAAGGTTTCAAACCCTTGACCACGGTATAGTCAGCGACTGGGGTGAAGTCGTAACAAGGTAGCCGTAGGGGAACCTGCGGCTGGATTACCTCCTTT
>CACMCS010000001.1:157500-175542 GCA_902612225.1 uncultured Pelagibacteraceae bacterium
AATGTTTAAAAGTTTTAAAATATTTCTTGTAATTTTACCTTTAACTTTATGTTGAGGTTCGTCTTTGGATTTTGGAGATCCTCTCCAACCAATAATCAGTATAAGTGGTATAGAGTAAACTTTTTGGTGAGCAATAGAAATTAGAGGGTTTAATGCATTTGAAAGGCCTGAGTTTTGCATATAAATACAAGGAATTTGATTAGTTGATAGATAATGTCCAATTCCAATTGATACAGCAGCACCTTCGCTTGTTGCTATTATATGATTTTTTTCAGTTTTGTTTTTTAAATAATACGATAGCTCTTTAAGAACACTGTCAGGAACACCAGTAAAAAAATTACTGTTATTTTTTTTTAATAAATTAATTAAAGAACTAACTTTAATCATTTTTTATTAAATTTATTATTTCTTTTATTGGAATTATTTTCTTTTCAGCTTCAAAAGCCCTGCTGTTTTCCAAGATTTTTCTTGCAGTGAATTTCATAGCCGGATAAGCAGCTCTTAAAAGCTGATTTGCATAAATAACCAATTTAAATCCATTTCTAATCAAATCTTTTTCATATACTTTTGAATAGGTTGAAGGAACAGCTACTAAAGGAATAAAGTTTTTACTTTTCCTAAACTTTTTCGCAAATAAAAAAATTTCTTTTGGTGTTTTTTCTTTACTGTGGATAAGTATTGCATCAGCACCAGATTTTGAATAAATCTTGGCCCTCCTTAAAGCGTCATTTAGCCCTTTTTCAACGATAAAACTCTCAATTCTCGCAATAACTAAAAAATCATCTGACTGACGTGTTTCACAAATTTTTTTAATTTTTTTTGCAAACAATTCTGGCTTATCTTGCTTTGTACCTTTTTGATTGGTAAATAACGAATTTTTTTTAAGGCCTACTTTATCCTCTATTATTATTGCAGAGGCACCAGATCTCTCTAAGGATCTTACAAGAAAGGGCAAATGTTCTATTTGTCCACCGTTATCTGCATCAAAAATAAGAGGTTTTGTTGTTACATCCATCATATCATTTAATGAGGAAACCCGAGACGAAAAATCTACTGAGGAATTGTCAGGCTTTCCCTTTGTTGCAGAGTCAGTTAAACTAGAGGACCACATTCCATCAAATTCTACATAAATATTTTTTTTTTTTATTCTTAGATTTTCTATAATTAATCCTGTTAATGAATTGTGAGACTCAAGTATTCTAACAATATCCTTTGAAGAAAGTAATCTTTTTAATCGAGAAACTCTATTTTGAGGATGAGAGTTAAATTCTTGAATCTTATTTTTGATTATTGTGGACGAGATATTTTTTGTATATTTAGGTTCTATCAGTTTACCAGACCATCCTTTTAGTGTTCTAATAACTCTATCTCTAGTTTTTTTTTGTACACCTTTTTTCCAATCATCACCATGAACTACATAATCAGGTTTCAATAATTTTAAATTTGCTACATAATCGAGTGTATTTTGAGGTATAACTTTATTCACATATTTTAAATTTTGAATAATTATTTTTCTTCTTCTGTAATCTAGATAAGGAATACTTTTATAAGACGATATAGCTTTATCAGTTAGCAACCCAACAGTTACATTACCTAGCTTATTTGCTAATTTTAAAATATTAATATGACCCTCATGTATAATATCTGCTGACATTCCAACGTAGACCAATTTTTTCTTTTTATTTTTCATAATATTTTTTTTTTATTTTTGAGAGCAACTCTTTAGATAATTCATTTATATTCTTTTTAAAATCATTATAAATAATAATATCAGGTTTTTTTGGAAATTCTGGATTTATATCCATACCCCAAACATTTTTTACTTTTTTTCTATAAAAATATTTTTTTTTTTTCATTTTAAGTTTATTGATTTCACTTTTAATATATATTTCTAAATAATTTTCAAAGGTAGCTCTATTAATTTTATGGAGCTTGTGAAACAACCCAACAACAGCAAAAATAACATTGATTTTTTGATCAGTGATTAATTTAGCAAGGTAAATATACTTTTTACCTATCTCTAACCTTTGATATCTATCATAACCTTTTAGGTTTAAAATTTTTCTTATTTCATCTCCACTAACACAAATAGTTGGTCCATATTTTTTTGATATACTTGAATATATCTTTTTTGATATTTGAGTTTTTCCTGAGCCAGATAATCCAGTAATCCAAAATAATATACCTTTGTTTTTTTTCATTTATACAGATAAACCTTTTGAAAAAGTTTTTATTAAAAAAGATATTTGGACTAGTTTAAATATTTCTTTGTAGTTAAGATTTTTTGAGTTTAACAATAAATTTACTTTGTTTTTATCTATAAATTCCAAATCTCTAAAATCAGAACTTCTTAATGAGTCATTTATAAACTGACGCATGGTGGAATTGAATAAGTTATTTGCAGGATTGAAACCTTTCTTTTTAATTCTTTTTAAAATTTTATTATTCAAATTATTTTTCATACAATCTCTTAAAATATTCTTTGAAAAGCCTCTATTTATTTTGATTTTTGAGTCCAAGGAGAAAGTATAAGTTGCTAGTCTCCAATCAAGAAATGGAAATCTGCATTCTACACCATGTGCCATAGAAAATTTATCATATTTTCTTAAATTCATTTGCATAGCTCTATAATGATAATCCGTATAAAGTTCTTTATTTAAATTACTTAAATGTTCAATTTTATCAAATTCTACAGATGGATAATTTCCAGGCTTTTGATTAAAAATGTTGATATTACTTTTTGGAGTGGAGTTAAATTTTAAATAACTTTTAAATTTTTTACCGATAAACTCTAAAAATATCTTTAAAATATTTTCATCTTTATTCACATCTTCATTCATTTTTAGATGTATTTTAAATAAATCAAACCATTTATATAAATCCCTAGGAAATTTACAATCCTTCATAGAAATTCTTGGATACCCTGAATAACCAGCTAACAATTCATCACCACCATGTCCATCAATAGAAATTTTGATATTTTTTTTTCTTATATTTTTATAAATATTCCATGGACCCAATCCATCATCACCACTCACGTCTTCTTGATGGTAGATAATTTTTATAATATCTTCTGGACTCGCCTTATTTAAATCAACTTCAATAATATTTTTGATAAGGGATAAGTTTTCCGTAGCAGCAATAGCAAAATCTGTTTCGTTGTTTTTTTCATTTTTATAATCCAAAATAAATGTATTATGTGGATAAGATATACTAGTGTTATCTCTTGACTCTCTTTTTAAACTATTAATAACATGGACTATTGATGATGAATCTAGCCCACCACTCAACGAGGTTGAAGTTTCAACATCACTTATCATTCTTATTCTACAGGCATCATAGAAAATTTCTTTGAATCTATTAACTTGGTCCTCGTATTTTTTTAATGGTTTTTCTAGATGATCCAGGGTTGACCACCATTTTTCAATTTTAATATTTTTATTGTAATTAATTTTCAAATGATGACCAGGGGGTAATTCCAATACATTTTTAAGAAATGTATTTCCAGATGTTAAATAAGATTGATTTGAAAAACTTTGAGACAAATATATTAAGTAATTATTATCAAAATTTGGTCTGTTCTTTTTTTCTAAATGCATGAAAGATTTTAATTCAGAAGCAAAGAAAAAAAAATTTTCATTAGACATATAATATAATGGTTTAACACCAAACCTGTCCCTAGATATAAACATTTCTTTCTTCTTGTTATCCCATATCGTAAAGGACCACATGCCATTAAACTTTAGATTACATTTCTCTCCCCAACATTTATAAGATGCAAGAATAACCTCAGTATCTCCAGTACTTTTAAATTTATATCCTTTCTGTTCGAGCTCTCGCTTTAAATCTAAGAAATTATAAATCTCACCATTATAAGTTATATGATATCGCCCGTTGTCGTAACTCATTGGTTGACTTGAATTATCACTTAAATCTATGATACTAAGTCTTGTGTGGCCAAGTCCTATTTTATGATCATCACCTATAAATGTGCCCTGTCCGTCTGGTCCGCGATGGTGTAGTGAATTTCTAAAATTTTCCAATTCAATTTTATTAATTGGTGTGTCTTTTAAGCTAAATATACCTACAATCCCGCACATATTCTCAATATAAAAAATTTTTATTTATCTAAAGCAAGACTATAAGCAAGTTTTTTAGAAAAGCTAATAAATAAGATTAGAATTTAAAATAGCTTAATATTTGTTTATATCGATTTAACTTAAAATTATATCTTTAAAATAATAATTTATACATGTTAACCTACTTAAATGTTCTTACATTTTTTTTGATTTAAAATTTATGATGTGTTAAGAAATTATTTGTAAATGTACTTTAAACTTATTCAAAAAATTAATTTTATTAATAGTGAAGTGCGAAATATTTCAAATTTATGTATTGTAGATTTTATATTGGCTAAATTTTCAATTTTATTAACTCCTTTTTTTTTAATTTTAAGATTCACTCCAAATCAAATAACAATCTTAAACTTTTTTGTTGGCATACTTTCAATATATTTGATTAATTTTAGAGATGAATTTTTCCAATACGGAATTTTATGTTTTTTCTTATTTTTAATATTAGATCATATTGATGGGAGCGTAGCGAGATACAGAAAAACCAAGTCATTTTTTGGAAAATTTATGGATGCGTTATTCGATGCAATTATATTTGGGTTTTTTTTTATTTCTATTACCTTATATTCATATAATTTGACGGGCAGTCAAAATATATTGATTTTTGGTATTTTTTCATCATCTTTGATGCTCATTGATATTATCACTCTAGATAAGTTTGCCGCTCTTGTACGTTGGTCAAACGAACAGAACAAAAAAAACCTAAGTCCTTACATTAGGAAAACTAAATTTTTTAGATTTTTTGCATCATTAAGAGACATAATATTTATTTGTGTAATTTCTTTAATTTTTTTGACAGAAAGCTTAGATTATTTCAAAATTAGTTTATTAATAATTTTTTTGAGCATGACAATTTCTTCTTTGATGAATGTCTTAATGCATATGTATTTTGCTAGTAAATATTTAAAATTTAAAAAAAAATAGATAATTTGAATTTTTAATATTTTTTTAAAATGGATTAAGCATGTGAGTGTAATTTTTATCAACTTGATTTGAAAGTTTTTTTAAGAAAGTATCATTTTTAGCATCATATTTTTTCATTAACTTACAACTATCTCTCCAAAATTGTTTTTCTTTAAATCCTTTTCTGGACCAATTAAATTTTGGAATAATTGGACATTTATTTATTCCTATGTTGTATAATAAATATGCATAAATATTAGCTTTTTTGATTTTTGTATCTAACATTTTAAAATTTCTATTTTTGATAGTATTCTCAATTTCTTTAAAATATGAACTTTCATCTTTTGAGGGATTTATAAAACCAAAACCACTGTAATAAGTGTTGCAAGCTATTATGCTTTTAACACCGAAACATGGAAATTCTATTCCCACACTTCCAGAACAGGTCAACACCAAATCAACTGAAGAAAGTAAATCTTTACTTTTAATGTGAGTGGGCAAAAGTTTTATATTTTCATTATTCTTATAAAGATTATCATAGGTTGTTTTTCCAGTAGTCTTTGGTGGCTTGGTATGATCTGTAGGGTGATCTTTTATAATCCAGTTTACATCTTTATGTTTTGTAGCAAAATCGAGAGTTTTGACAAACCAAGAATATTTATCTCTAAATACTCTCCCTGAATTAATAAAATTTCCATCAATAAAATCATGTGCAAAAACTCCAATTAATGGTTTTTTTGGATCAAAGTTATAAATATGACAAATTTTTTTTTTAGTTATTTGATTTTTTTTACCGTCCCAATCATTTTGATCAATTTGATTAATTTTCATTTTTTTTAGAATAAGTTTATTACCTTCATTTTCATAAAATTTTTTTCTCTTACTTTTCTGAAGTCTATTAAAAATGTTTTTAGGAAATCTTATCTTAGATTGAAATCTTTCTTTAAAATTTCTATAAATTCTGACTGTAAACTTATCAGAACCACCTTCGTGAGAAATAACTTTACACTTATTTAATAATGCATTCTCAAAGATAATTGAATTTGGAATAAATTGGGTTTCAAGAATAACAGCATATTTGTATTTGGTTTTAAAAATATTTTTACATACTTTGTCTACATTTATTGCTAATGCTAAATAATATATATATTTAAAACTAAATTTATCAAAAGTTCCAGTTCTTCCATGTCTTAGAATATGATCGTAAACAATCATTCCAATATTCACTTTATTTAATTTAATTTTAATAAATTCATCTATAGACCTTATTTTTAAAAATAATTTTGCAGCCGTTAAAAAACTATCAAGTGTCATTGTTAATGAGTATTGATCTAAATTGTAAATTTTGTCAGTTCCAAAACTTTCTAAAATTTTTCTACCTCTAAAATCACCCTGTCTTATAAAACTATCAATTTTTCCATTAATTGTTTTTACAAGATATTTTCCTATCACTCCAGAAGTGTGTGTGTAGCCAGGAGTCGAGAGAAAATCTGTAACTAGAATTTTATTTTTTGAAGCTTTTTCAACTTTATTAAATATTTTAACTTCCTCAAGATAACTATTAAATTCTTTAAAATTTTGATAATTATTTTTAGTTTTAATAGTATTTCTTGAATTTAAAATTTTTTCTTTAATAGTTTTAAAAATGCACAAAATAAGGTAGACGAAATAAATTCTCAAAAATTTTAGGCACATCATAAATTAAAATAAGTTTGCTATTTGTATTTTATTAGATTTACATAATTCTCTAGTGACTTTAAGCGTGTTACCAATAAAATTGAATAAGTTTGCTGTAATTACACCTGATATAAATTTCTCATTTAGTGCTTCTTTTATGTTTATAGGTTTTCCTGCTCCCCCCATTAATAAAAGTGGCTTTTTTGAGGATAAATTCAGATTTTTGAATATATCTAAATCAAAACCATTTCCTGTTCCATCTTGATCTATAGAATGGAGAATAATTTCACCAATATTTTTACTTTGTAAATTCAAAAAATTTTTTTCTAAACTCAAATTATTTTTTTTGGACCCAAAATTTGTATATACTAAATACTCTCTATCAATTTTTCTATAATCTAAAACAATTGATATAGATTGGCTTCCATAAGTATCTGATATTTTATTTATTAAATCTATATTTTCAAACTCACTATTAATAAAAATTTTATCAGCTCCATTTTCAAAACATAATTTAGCATCCTCAAATTCTTGAATGCCTCCACCTATCATAATTGGAGAAAATATTTTTTTTCTTAAAATATTAATATTCTTAAAAAACTTTGATTTTTCTTCTTTATCGTGTTTTCTACTTACTAAAAAAAAAGCTAATTCATCAATGTATTGACATGTTTCATTAAACGCATAGTTTCTTTGTAACCAATCAATATCCCCTACTTTTTGTAATCTAAAATTTCTACTTAAGTGAAAATAGTCTTTACTGTATAGTAAACCGAATATTATTCTTTTATTTTGCATTTAAAGTTATAATTTTAAAAAGTTCTCAATTAAAGCCAAGCCTGTTTTATGACTTTTTTCAGGATGAAATTGAGAAGCATAAATATTATCTTTTTCAATAAATGAAACAAATTTCTCTCCATACTCTGATGTGCAATATTTTACATTTTTTTGAACTTTTTTAAGAAAATAAGAGTGAATAAAGTAAAAATATGCTTCGTTCTGAATGTTATCAAAAAGCCTTACATTATAATTATTAATTTTGCTAAAACCAACATGCGGCAGCGGCAAAAATTTATTCTCAACTGGTAAAATTTTTTGAAACTTTCCTTTTAACAATCCTAAACCATTTTTACCTGGTGACTCCTCACTTTGTTCGAATATTAATTGCATTCCCACACAAATACCAAAAAGAAAACTTCCTTTCTTAAGACTCTCTCTTATGTATTTATCAAAATTCAATCTTTTAAGATTGTCAGAAAGTTTACCAAAAGACCCAACACCTGGTAATATTATATGTGAATAATGAATATCTGTTGCTTCTTTTAAAATTTTAACTTTTCTACCCAAATATTCTAAAGAGTTTATTATTGAAGCCATGTTTCCAGCCCCATAATCAATTATTGCTACTTCTTTCATTTATTAAATTATTTTATATTTTGGTTTCCAACCAGAATTTTTTTTTTCAAATAATTCTTTATTCGCCCATTTATCTATGTTTTCAAAAAACATTGATTCACTAATTCCAAAATATTTTAAATATTTGTCAACATGTTCCTCTGGAAAAATTCCATCATATAAATTTACTAAATTAATAGCTTGGTCTCTAGTCATTGCTCCACGCCTTATTTCAATACCTGCATCTTGTGTAGCTCTTCCAAATCCAAATTTTATATACATTAGATAATAATGTAATGCACTTAAAGCTTGATCATTGTGTGCAAAATTTGTAAATGTTCCCGTGTTAGATGCCACCAAATCTTCCAAACCGTATTTTTCTTTGGCAAGCAAATAATTTTGGTAGGGATTCCAGTTCTCAAAGTAACTATAATGAGTAATTTTTATATCTTTCGAATAATCCTCAGGAAATGAAAACCAAAATTTTTCATTTTCACTTAATTTAGATTTTTTTATAACATCTTCATATGTATTATTAAGAAAGACTTCCTTCATATGCTCTATGCCATAACAAGGCTCATATTTATACTTAGTTGTTCCTCCGTACTCAACTTCTCCATCTTCTCCGTACATAATTAAATTTATTTTCAAACTAGATGCTATTCTAACTATTGCAGAGTGTACTGCTGTCATCCACCCATAATATCCTTGTCCATAGTCTAAAAATCCAATTTTATCCAACACCGACATAGATTTTAAGCTTGGAGATATATGTAAGTGATCAATGTCCTCTTTTATAAAATTTTCAAGATTTTTTTTTCCAATCTCAAGCTCCATCGCAGGTTTAATAGTAATACACAAAGGTCTTAAATTATATTTTGTTTTTAATTGATGTGTAACGAATGTTCCATCCTTTCCTCCACTAACAGGTACCAAGCAGTCATATGTGGAAGAACTTTTTGCATCTTTAATTATTTTTTTTAATTCTTGTTCTCGTTTAGACCAATCTAAAGTTTTCTTTTCATTTACCCAATTACAGGCATTACAATTACCCTTTTCATCAATTTCAATCCTTGGCCTTGTTGACATGTTAAGACAACTCTTACACCAAAAAATATTTTTTATATTCATAAATAATTA
Source organism: uncultured Pelagibacteraceae bacterium (assembly GCA_902612225.1). Taxonomy (GTDB): domain Bacteria; phylum Pseudomonadota; class Alphaproteobacteria; order Pelagibacterales; family Pelagibacteraceae; genus Pelagibacter. Next base: position 166,749 of record CACMCS010000001.1, read on the forward strand.
GTTTATGTTCAAAAAATGAACATATTAATAAAAAAGTTTAGACTAGTAAATACAAATTAATTATGCAAAATACAACTAATAATCATAAATTATGAAAAATAAGATTTTAATAACAGGTTCTGAAGGGTTTATAGGATCGCATCTGGTTGAAAGTCTTGTAAAAAAAAACTGTTCTATCAAAGCCTTTGTTCAGTATAATTCGTTTAATCAAATTGGTTGGTTAAATGATTTAGATAAAAAAATTTTAAATCACGTAGAAATTTGTTTCGGCGATATAAGAGATTTTGAAAGTGTAAACAAAGCAGTAAATAATTGTAAATCAGTTGTCAACTTAGCAGCACTAATTGGAATACCTTACTCATATGAAGCTACAGAAAGTTATGTAGACACTAACATCAAGGGTTTATTAAATATAATGAATGCATGTAAAAATGACCAAAAAAAAATTATTCACACATCTACGAGCGAAGTTTATGGAACTGCTCAAAGTTCAAAGATTAATGAAAAACATCCTCTAGTTGCTCAATCACCTTACGCTGCAACTAAAACAGCAGGTGATCAGTTGGCAATTTCTTTTAATAAGTCTTTTGATTTACCCATTGGCGTAATTAGACCATTCAATACATTTGGCCCAAGACAACTTTTAAGAGCTATTATACCAACAATTATTAGTCAAACTTTAGATCCAAAATTGAAATCAATAAATTTAGGTAATTTATCAACAAAAAGAAGTTTTAATTATGTAAAAGATATAACAGACGGATTTTACCTTGCACTAAAAAGTAAAAGAATTATTGGTGAACAAATAAATCTAGGAACATCTTACAATGTTTCAATTAAAGATATTGTATATGAAGTTAGCAGTATTACAAAAATTAAAAAAAAAATAATTATTGACAAAAACAGAGTAAGACCAAAAAAAAGTGAAGTTATGAGATTATCCGCCGATTCTTCAAAAGCAAAAAAATTATTAGGATGGCAACCAAAATTTGATGGAAAGGATGGCTTTAAAAAAGGATTAAAATTAACAATAGATTGGTTTGTTAAAAATAAAATACACAAAAATTATTCCTCTAAAAATTATCACATATAATGACTGAAAAGAAGATTGTTTTTCTACTTTCATTTGATGACATTGAATTATACCTAAACGCCTGGAGAAACTTATTAACAGAATTTGATAAAGAGTTTACAAATATTTATTTTGTCAATTCAGATTATCTTAAGATAATTAATTTGAAAAGCAAAAATTTCTCACCAAAAAAAATAAAAAATTTATCAAATTTTAAAATATTTAATCCTAAATCTATAAAAGAATTTAACAATTTTATAGATAATGATGAAATATTATTAATAAACAATACCGGTAAAGGATTTAATGATTATTTAATCAATTTTAATTTAAATAAAAAAAATATAACTCAGTTTATGATAGCTAATACGGGTAATTTGCAAGCTTCAGTTTATTATTTTATGAAATATAACTTAAGATTTATTTATGAATTATTTGTATATTATTTACCAAGAAAACTAACACCAATTTTTTATGAATTAGGAATTTTTAAAAAAATAGATGTTAGATTTGAAAGCAATAAAAAAATAACCAATGCTTTTGATAAAAATAGGAAAAAAAGATATTTTAAAAGACCAACAATTTATAAAAAAATGGTTACTACCTCTAGTAGAAACCTATCAACACTAAATAAGAAAAAAATATCAAAAAAAATAATTTTATTCTTAGATATGGAGCCTGATTATAGGCAAATGAAATTTACCAAAATATCAGATGAGGATATTAAAACTCATTATTTAAAAATTTCATTACTATTAAAAAAATTAGAGGAAACACAAAAAAAAAAGGTTATCGTTTCTATTCATCCATTGGCAAATTTGAAAAAAGTAAAAAATTATTTAAAAAATTTTCAAATAATAAAATTTAAAACACAGGAATTAATTACTCAATCTGATCTAATTTTGTTTTTTGACACTAGTGCAATAGTAGATGCTATTTTTTTAAAAAAAAAAATAATTTGTCTAAGGTCAAAAATTTTTTATGGAAAAAGATATAATTCTGATTTGTATAAAGATATTTTGAAATTAAAAAGTATAAACATAGATGATAATCTTGAAAAAAATATAATTCAAATAAAAAAGAATAAATTAAAAAAAGTAAATTATAATAAATATTTAAAAACATATGGAGGTTCTCACTTAATTAGATCAGGTGAAAAAGAAATAATAAAATATATAAAAAAAAATTACTTTTAATTGATTATATTTATAATTTAAGTTATAATGTTCAAAGTTTGAACATGAAAAAAAATAATGATGATATATTAACTGTTTTAAGAAGCATCTATAATAATCCAAATCAAAATCAAAGAAAATTAGCTAAAAATTTAAAAGTAAGTTTGGGAAAATTAAATTATTTAGTTAAATCTCTCAAATCGAAAGGTTTAATAAAAATTCAAAATTTTAAAAATAATAAGGATAAAATTAAGTATGTTTACATACTCACACCAAAAGGAATTTCAAAAAAAACCAACCTAACTATAAATTTTATAAAAAGAAAATCAAAGGAGTATGATCAATTGAGAAAAGAACTAGAAGATAACAAATGAAGAAAAAAGTTTTAGTTTTTACTGGCAGTAGAGCAGATTATGGAATTCTTAAAAATTTAATTAATAAATTAAAAAAAAATTTTAATGTTGAAATTTGTGCAGGCGGTTGTCATTTTTCCTCAAAGTTTGGATACACTTACAAAGAAATAATAAAAGACAAAAATACAATTAAATATAAAAGTTTAAAAGGACCGATTTCATTTGATAATTATTCTCTGCTTAAATTTATGTCAAAATCTTTACTAGAATATTCAAAATTTGTTAAAATATCAAAAAGTGATTTGGTGATAATTTTGGGTGATAGATACGAAGCTTTTATTTTTGCAATAGCAGGTTTTTTTCTTCAAAAAAAAATAATTCACATACATGGTGGAGAAGTTACAAGTGGAGCATTTGATGATAGTTTGAGACATTCTATTTCTAAATTATCAAATTATCATTTTGTATCCCATACAGATTATCAAAAAAGACTCATCCAACTAGGCGAAGATAAAAAAAAGATTTATATAACTGGAGCTTTAGGAGTAGAAAATTTTTCTAATGCACGTAAACTCAACAAAAAAGAAATAATAAAAAAATTTAATCTCAATAAAAATTATAAGATAGCATTAATTACGTTTCATCCAGAAACAAGAAGCTCAATATCGATCAAAAAACAAATAATAATATTTCTTAATTCTTTAAAAAAAATTAATAATATTAATTTTGTATTCACTTATAATAATGCAGATACTGGAGCAAATTATTTTATTAAAAAGATTAAAGAATTTAAAAAAAAAAAAAATAAAAATTTTAGATTAATCAAATCTCTTGGTTCAGACATGTATTTTAGTATTTTAAAAAGTTCTGATATAATTATAGGAAATTCTTCAAGTGGAATTTTAGAAGCACCAAGTGCAAGAACACCAACATTAAATATTGGAAATCGCCAATTAGGAAGAGTTTTTGGGCCGAGTGTTTTTCAATGTAATTTAGAGAAAAAACATATCACAAAAAATATTTCAAAAATTTTAAAGTTAAAAAAAATAAAATTTAAGAATCCATATTTTAAAAAAGATGTATCTTCAAAAATGATTTCATTATGCAAAAAAATAGTTTCAAAAAAAAAAGAAGCATTTAAAAAATTTTATGATGTTAAATAAGATAACAAATAATACATATATAATTGCTGAAATTGGGGTTAATCATAATGGCAAATATAAGATTGCAGAAAAACTTGTGAAAATTGCAAAAAATTGTGGTGTTGACTCAGTAAAATTTCAAATTTTTAATGCATCAAGTTTATCAAAAAAGAGCGCAAAATTAGCACCATATCAATTTAAAAATCTAAAAAAAAAAATGTCGCAATTTAGAATGTTAAAAAATTTAGAACTAAAAGATAAAGAATATTTTAGATTATTTAAATTATGTAAAAAAAAAAAAATTGATTTTATGTGTTCTGTATTTGATGAAAACTCATTAAATTTTTATAAAAAAAATTTTCAAAACTCAGTAATAAAAATTCCATCAGGAGAGATCACAAATCATTTTTTACTAAATGCTATTAACATAAATAAATCAAAAGTCATATTATCTACAGGGATGAGTAATTTAAAAGAAATTACGGATGCGATTAATGTAATTTCAAAAATAAAAATTTACGCTTTTAAAAATAAAAAAATAAAAATAATTAATTCAAAAAGGCTAAAATTTATAAAGAATAAGTTATTTGTTCTTCATTGTGTTAGTGACTATCCTACTGAAAAAAAATATCTGAATCTAAGTGCTCTAGAAACTATGCAAGATAAATTGAAACTCACTTGTGGTTTTTCTGATCACACAATTGGTTTGGATGCTGCACCTATAGCAGTATCTAAAAATTCTAAAATTATAGAAAAACATTTTACTTTAGATAATAAATTAAAAGGACCAGATCACAAATGTTCTTTAAATCCAAAACAACTTAAAGCTTATGTAGAAAAAATAAGAGAAACGGAAATTATGTTGGGTCAAAACATAAAATCTATTCAATCCTGTGAGAAAAAAAATGTAGTTTCAGTAAGGAAAAGTCTTGTCGCAAAAAAAAATATAGTAAAGGGCGAAATTATCAAATATTCCATGTTAACTGCAAAAAGACCTGCAAATGGGATTTCACCAATGAAATTTAAATATTACATTAACAAAAAAGCCAAAAAAAATCTTAAAACTGATCAGAACATTTCATGAAAAAAAAAATTCTATGTACTATTTGTATAAGAAGTGGATCAAAGGGAGTTAAAAATAAAAATATAAAATTAATAAATAACAAACCACTTGTATATTATTCTTATATAGCAGCCAAAAAAACGAATATTTTTTCAAATATTTTTATTTCTAGCGACTCTAAAAAATTTTTGAGTATTTGTAAAAAATTTGGTGCTAATGATTTAGTTAAAAGACCTAAAATTTTATCTAATGATAAAAGTGGAAAAATTGAAGCTATTAAACATGCCTTAATTTATGCTGAAAAAAAATATAATATTGAATATGATTATGTTATCGATTTAGACGCATCCTCTCCATTAAGGTCAGTTAGTGATATTAAAAAAGCTTATAAAAAATTTTTAAAATCTAATAGTACAAATTTATTTTCAGTCACGAATTCTGCTAGAAGTCCCTACTTTAATATGGTTGAGATTAAAAATTCAAAAGTACAATTAGTAAAAAGAAATAAAAAACAATATTTAAGACGTCAAGATACACCAATTACTTACGACTTAAATGCTTCAATTTATATTTGGAAAAGAAATTCATTGATTAACAATAAAAAGTTAATTCAAAATAAAACGAGTATTTTTGTTATGCCAAAATCTAGGTCTATTGATATTGATGATGAATTGGATTTTAAAATAGTTAGTCAGTTACTAAAATAATATTATGAATTCAAAAAATATAAATAAAACTATCAGTATAATTAGTAAAATTACTAAAAATAAATCTAAAAGACTTCATGAACCAAATTTTTGTGGTCAAGAAATAAAATTTCTATCAAACTCTATACGAAACAAATCAGTCTCAACTTATGGTGAAGAAACCAGTAAATTTGAAAAAGAAATAAGAAAAATAACAAAAACCAAATATGCAATATCTGTCATCAATGGGACATCAGCTTTGCAATTATCATTGTACACAGCTGGGGTTGGGAAGAATTGTGAGGTTCTAATACCTGCATTAAACTACATTGCAAGTGCTAATGCCACGATTAATGTAGGTGGATCACCTCATTTTATAGATGTAGAGGAAAAATCTTTGGGGGTTGATTTTAAAAAATTAGATATTTATTTAAAAAAAATCGCAATCAAAAAAAATAAAAAATATTTTAACAAAAAAACAAAAAAACACATTAAAGCAATAGTCGTTACACATGTTTTTGGTCATCCGTGTGATTTGGAAATGGCTGGGAAAATAAGTAAAAAATATAATTTAATTTTAATTGAGGATGCAGCTGAAGCTTTGGGAAGTTTTTACAAAAATAAACATTTAGGGACTTTTGGACATATAGGAGTTTTAAGTTTTAATGGAAATAAGATTATTACTACGGGCGGCGGTGGAGCTGTCTTAACCAATAATTCAAAGATAGCAAAAAAGATTAATCATATTTCTAGAAACTCAAGAGTAAAAAAATATTCTTGGGATTATTCTCATAATGAGCTTGGTTTTAACTTTAGAATGCCAAGTTTAAATGCAAATTTAGGTATTGCTCAAATAAAAAATTTGAAATTATTTTTAAAGAATAAAAGAAAATTATTTAAAAAATATAAATTTTTATTTAGTAATTTTGAAGATTTTGAAATACTACAAGAACCAAGGTATGCGAGGAGTAATTACTGGTTGAATGCTTTAATTTTAAAAAAAGCAGATAAAAAAACTATTATCAAACTTTTAAAGAAAGCTGCTAAAAATAATATACAATTAAGACCAGTATGGAAAATATTATCAAAAAATAAATATTTGAATAACTTTCCAAGAATGAAGTTGAGTTGTGCAAATAATTTAGAAAAAAGAATAATCAATATACCAAGTAGCTCAAATTTATAGAATGAAGAAAATAGGTTTTTTTGGAGATGGTGCCTGGGCCGAGGAGAGCTTGAAAAGATTATTAAGAATTAAGAATTATGAAGTATCCTTTGTTTGTTTAAGATATTTTAATCCAGATAAAAACTTAATAAAAATTGCAAAAAAAAATAAGATAAAAATTTTGATAAAAAAAAATATCAATCTTAAAAAAAATTTTTATGAGATTGATAAATTTAAATGTGATCTTTTAGTGTCAATGTCATATGATCAAATTTTCGGAGATGTTTATATAAAAAAATATAAGAAAAAAATTATTAATTGTCATGCGGGAGACCTTCCATTTTATAGGGGACGATCAGTCCTTAACTGGGTTTTAGTAAATGATGAAAAATATTTTGGAATTACAGTTCATTTTTTAGATAAAAATGTTGATACTGGAGACATAATCGTAAAAAAAAAATTTCCCATAAAAGATAAAGATAATTTTGAAACTTTATTGAAAATCGCGATAATAAATTGTTCTAAACTTTTATTAAAAGCCATTAAGCTGGTTTTGGATAAAAAAGATTATTCATATAAACAGTCTAAAGTATCTAGAATAGGCTCTTATTTTAGACGCAGAAGACAAGGTGATGAATTAATAAATTGGAATAAAAAATCTAGAGAAATATTTTCTTTAATAAGAGGTATTTGTAAACCTTCTGTAATGGCAAGAGGATTTATTGGAAGAAAAATGATATTAATTAATAAATGTAGTAGTAAATTTCTTACTATAAAAAATGATAATAAAGCAGGCACTGTTATTAGAAAAAAAAAGCATTATTTTATTGTAAAAACACTAGACTCAAATATTAGAGTAACTGAATGGTTTGGATCAGTTAAAAAAGGCGATAGATTTAAAGTTTATGAAAATAATAAATAAAAATTTTAATAATCTAATAATTACTGAAAAAGAGACAATTAAAGATGCTCTTATAAAAATTAATGAAAATTACCATAAGTGTTTGATTGTAATAAATAATAAAAAAATATTAAAAGGAACAATTACAGATGGAAATATAAGAAGAGGATTATTGAAGGGGTTTAACTTAACGGACCCTGTGTCAAAGATTTCAAACAAAAAAAAAATAATTTTTTTGAGAGAGGGTAAATACTCTTTAACAGAGGCAAAAAAAAAATTAGTTCAAAATAACCAGTTTACATACATTGGTATTGTGCCAGTAATTAATAGTAAAAATGAGATTGTTGATTTGTTAACTAAAAATGATTTCAATTTAAATAAAAATTTAAACCAAGAATTTAGTAAAAATTCAGTTGTAATTATGGCAGGTGGGAAAGGTATCAGACTTAAACCATTTACTGAGGTTTTGCCTAAACCATTAATACCAATAGGAAACAAGACTGCACTTGAGCATATTATTGATAATTTTTTTGATAAAGGATTTAATAAATTTTTAATTTCAGTTAATTTTAAGTCTAAATTGATAAAAGCATATTTAGAAGAATTAAAATCAGAAAAAAAAATTAAAATAAAATATATTGAAGAAAAAAAACCTTTGGGCACTTCTGGGAGCTTGAGTTTAATAAAAAAACAAATAAATACAGATATATTTGTGATCAACTGCGATACTATTTTAAAAGCAGATTTTGATGAAATTTTAAATTTTCATAAAATTCAAAAAAATTATATAACTGTTGTTGCGTCACTTAAAAGTATTGAAGTTCCTTATGGAGTATTTCAATCAAAAAAAAAAGGCTATTTAACAAAAATAATAGAAAAACCAAAAAAAAATTATTTAGTTAATACAGGATTTTATATTATTAAAGATAAAGTCCTAAAAATAATGCCAACAAATAAAAAGATAGATTTTAATGAACTTATAAACTTGATTAAAAAAAAGAAATTAAAAATAGGTCTTTATCCTATCGAGGATAAAAATTGGGTTGACGTCGGACAGTGGAGTGAAGTTAAAAAAATAAATTATGAAAAAAATGAAATACTATAAATCTCTTTTTGATTTAAAAAATAGATTAACTTTTGTAGTTGGAGGCTCAGGTTTAATAGGCAGAGAAATATTATTGGCTCATTTATCTAAAGGATCTAAGGTAATTAATCTTGATATAAAAAAATCTAACAT
>CACMCS010000002.1:0-89671 GCA_902612225.1 uncultured Pelagibacteraceae bacterium
TGTAGAGTAACGGGTTTTGGAGGTACTACTCAAATTTCAAACAGTGCTCCTAAAATAGTTCTTAACAAAGTTGTAAGTGTCAGATTTGATACTAATGTGAATAATCTACCTTGGGATTTTAAAGCAAAATCGAATGTTATAGATGTGAAAGTTGGCCAAGTTAACAAAATAGAGTTTGAAGTTGAAAATTATAGTAGCGAACCAACTGCCGGTGTAGCAAGTTTTAACGTATCACCAGCAAGTTTTGGAAAATATTATAGTAAACTTGGCTGTTTTTGTTTTGAAAAACAAGAACTAAAAGCAGGAGAAAAAGCCACCTATGTAATGACTTTTTATCTAGACCCTGAAATGATTAATGATCCAAGTGTTAAAAACCTAGAAGATGTAACTATGTCGTATACTTTTTTCTCGACAGATTATTATAAACAATCATAATTCAAAAAAATGTCAGCTGAAAAAAAACATGATTATCACTTAGTAGATCCAAGTCCTTGGCCTATTTATGTTTCGTTTTCTTGCCTAGTATTAGCTATAGGTGCTGTGTATTACATGCATTCAGATGTTTCATGGGGAATGTATCTTGGACTAGCTCTTTTAATTTATGGTGCATATATGTGGTTCAGAGATGTCGTCATTGAAGCAGAACATCAAGGTCATCATACCCCAGTAGTCCAAATTCATCACCGTTATGGAATGACATTATTTATCGCATCTGAGGTAATGTTTTTTGTTGCTTGGTTTTGGGCTTACTTTGACGTTAGTCTATTCCCAAATGATTTTGTTGGAAACGTGTGGCCACCTAAAGATATTGTGACTTTTGATCCTTGGGATATACCTTTGATTAATACATTAGTTTTACTATTATCAGGCACAACAGTCACTTGGTCTCACCATTCATTATTAGAAGGTGATAGAAAAGGTTTCATACAAGGATTAGTGCTAACAGTAATTCTTGGAGCATTTTTTACAGCACTTCAAGCATATGAATATCATCATGCTACATTTGCTTTTTCAGATCATATTTATGGTTCTGTTTTTTACATGGCAACAGGCTTTCATGGCTTCCATGTTATAGTTGGAACAATTTTTTTAGCAGTATGTTTATGGAGAGGAAAATTAGGTCATTTTACTAAAGACCATCATTTTGGTTTTGAGGCAGCTGCATGGTACTGGCATTTTGTTGATGTTGTTTGGTTATTTTTGTTTGCTGCAATATATATTTGGGGAAGTTAATTTGATCCTTGAAACATAAGTTTTTATTTTCCGTCTTTATAATTTTCTTTATTTTTGTTTTTATTGGCCTAGGTACGTGGCAAATTATCCGTCTAAATTGGAAAAATAATTTAATTTTAGAAATTGAAAATTCATTAAAAAATCCTCCAGTTGAATTAGCTCAAGCAAACAAAGAAAATTTTCTTAAAATTAAAACTTCAGGGTCTATAGATTTTGATAAGCAAATTTATTTATACAATTTAAATGAGTCTGGTACTCCTGGATTTGAAGTAATAAATCCAATTACCATTGGGGATGAAAATTTTTTGATAAATAGAGGTTGGATACCATTTGAAAAGAAGGGTACTCAAGAAATAAACGTATTTGATCAAAAAAATATTATTGGAACCCTAAAATTACAAGGTAGAAAAAATATCTTTAAGCCAGATAATGATTTAGATGAAAATTACTGGTTTAGTTTAAATAGAGAAGATATCTTAAAATTTACAGGTAAAAATTTTTCTAAATATATTATTTATTTAGATGGAAATTATCAGTTACCCAGACCGAAAAAAATTACTGCAAATATTTCTAATAATCATCAAAAATACGCTATTACTTGGTTTTCGTTAGCGCTTTCAATTCTTTTGCTATATTTATATTTTAGAAAAAAGAATTATTAAATGAATTACATTAGCACAAGAAATAATCAAAAAAACTTTTCTTTTAAAGATGTTTTCCTCAAAGGATTGGCTGATGATGGAGGACTTTTTGTTCCTAAATCAATTAAACAATTCCAAAAGGAAGAATTAGATAATCTAAAAAATCTTAGTTACAATGATTTAGCTGCTGAAATAATTTATCCATTTATAGGAGATTTCATGTCTAAAGATGATCTAATCTCTATGATTTCAAAATCATATTCAAATTTTAGATCTGACGATGTTGTTAAAATTTCTAATCTCGGAAATCTAAAAGTATTAGAACTATTTCATGGACCCACACTTGCTTTTAAAGATATCGCAATGCAACTGATTGGTAATTTTTATCAATACCATTTAGACCGTGATCAAAAAAAAATTAATATAATAGTAGCAACCTCAGGTGATACTGGTGCAGCTGCAATCGATGCTTTAAAAGGAAAAAGCAATTTAAATGTTTTTGTATTACACCCAAATAATAAAATTTCACCTGTACAAAGAAGGTTAATGACAATACATGAGGAGAATAACGTATTTAATATTGCAGTAGAGGGCAACTTTGATGACTGTCAAAATCTAGTAAAAGCAATGTTCAATGACGAAAAATTTTCAAAAGCGATTAATATGTCAGGTGTAAATTCAATTAATTGGGCAAGAATTATTGCTCAATCGGTATATTATTTTTACGCTTTCTTTAAAGTTGGAAATGGTCAGCCTTTATCCTTTTCTGTTCCAACAGGAAACTTTGGTGATATTTATGCTGGATACTTAGCAAAAAAATTAGGCCTTCCAATTGATAAGCTAATCGTAGCTACAAATAAAAATGACATACTTCATAGAGCCATATCAGGCGGCGACTATAGTCAAAAGAAAGTTGAGGAAACAAATACTCCAAGTATGGATATACAAATAGCAAGTAATTTTGAGAGGCTTTTATATGATGTAAAAGATTGTAACTCAGAAGTTACAAAAGGTGTAATGGCTGAAATAAAAAATAATACCTATAAAATTGATAAAAACGATTTAGATAAAATCAAAAAGAATTTTGTATCTGAGATGCTTGATGAAAATGAAACTGTTAAAATGATAAAAACTATCAATGATGAACATCAGATGGTAGTTGATCCGCATACTGCAGTAGGTATTGGTGCTGTTAGAAAATTAGGGTTGGAAAAAAATTGTGTTGTATTATCAACTGCACACCCGTGTAAATTTCCAAAGGCAATAGAAGATGCAATATCAAAAACTGAAAATTTACCAGAAAGTCTTAAATATGTTTATGACAGAAAAGAAAAATTTGAGCTTCTTTCAAATGATATTGAAAAAGTTAAAAAATATGTAATGAATTCGATATGAAAATTAAAATAAAAGATCAACTTCCAGATACAGAGATTTTTCAACTTATTGATGGAGAGCCTCAAAAAAGTAACTTAAGAGAAATCATAGGTAATGGAAAAATTGTTTTGTTTGGTTTACCTGGAGCATTTACATCAACTTGCTCCAAACTTCACTTACCAGGTTTTGTAGCTAATGCAGATAAAATCAAATCAAAAGGAATAGAAAATATATTTTGTTTATCAGTCAATGACCCTTATGTAATGAATGGCTGGGGAGAGATTAATAATACTGGAGATAAAATTAAAATGTTATCTGATCCTTATTTGTCATTTACAAAATCAATTGGTGCAGAAGTTGATCGGAATGCAAAAGGAATGGGAATTAGATCAAATCGTTATTTGATGGTTATTGAAAATTTTACAGTTATTAAAATTCATGAAGAAGAAGAGACTAAAGAATGCGGCTTAACTTCTGCAGAAAACTTATTGAACAATCTACTATAAATTTGCAGCATCTCTAGCAAGTAAATCCACTTCGTTATTTAATTTATCTGTTGAATGCGCTTTTACCCAGTTCCAATTTATTTCAAATTCACTATTTAGTTGGTCCAGTTCCGTCCAAAGTTCTTTATTACTCACCTCTTTTTTATTTGCAGTTTTCCATCCATTTTTTTTCCAATTGTGTATCCACTCTGTTATTCCAGACTTAACATATTTAGAGTCAGTGAAAATTTGAACTTTACTTCCTTTTGGAATCTTTTTAAGCGCCTCTATAGGCGCTAATAATTCCATTTGATTATTTGTAGTATCTTTTTTACTTCCTTTTATTTCAGTTTTTTTCCCCTCATCTAATATTATTGCTGCCCAGCCACCTTGACCCGGATTGCCAATGCATGAACCATCAGTGTATATTTTAATCATTAATTCAAATAATCTTTATAAGTTCTTAAATTATTGTGTATTACAAGCTTTTGATAATATTCTCTTGGATCTTTTATCTTAATTAATGCCGTCTTAGGAGTATTTGAATAGTCATAAAGTCTAGTCATAAAATATCTAATTGCAGCACCACGACATAAAATATTTAATGATTTCCTCTCTTTAACTGAGATTTTCCTAATTTTTTCATAACCTTTTATTAAATTTTTGACTTTCTTTTTGTTCAACACAAACTTTGATTTTTTTTTATCAAAACATAATGCATTTACACAAATTGCAATTTCATACATAAAATAGTCATTAGCTGCAAAATAAAAATCGATTACCCCTGACAATCTATTATTTTTAAAAAAGATATTATCGATAAACAAATCTCCATGAATTACCCCGTTCGGTAAATTTTTAGGCCATTTCATTTTAATATCTTTAAAATTATTTTTTAAAAATTTTTCTACATTTGTAAATTTTTTTGACTTAAATCTTATACTTTTCAGTAATGGATTTAGATTTTTAACACCCATAGAGTTTTTTCTAGTAAAATTCATTTTTTTTGTAGATTGGTGCATTTCAGCAATCATTTTGCCAATGTCATAACAGTTTTTAAAATTAAGTGATTTTTTATCTTTTCCATTTAGAAAGGAAACTATGCATGCAGCTTTATTTTTTAAATTAATTAAATACCCACCACCTTTTTTTGTTTGTGGTTTCGGGCAATTTATTTTTGATTTATTCAATTTATCCATCAAATTCATAAAAAAAGGCAATTCTTTTTTTGATACTCTTTTTTCGAAAATTGTTAGTATAAATTTTTTATTCTTTGATTTTAGTAAATAGTTTGTATTTTCAATTCCTTGTTTTATACCTTTAAATTCTAAAATTTTTTCTATATCAAATTTTCTATTAATATAAGAAATGTCTTTTTTACTTATTTTCGTATAAACAGCCATTTTAGTTTAATTTTTTCGGTGCTTTGAAAACAACATTTTCTTTGATTATTTCTACTTCATCTATACTGACTGTAAATTTATTTTTAAGCTCATCTATAAAATTATTGACCAAAATTTCTGGTGCGGAAGCCCCAGAGGAAATTCCAATTATATTTGAGTTTTTGATTAAATCGAATGGTATTTCACTTTGTGAATGAATTAATAGCGAGTTAGAGCAGCCAGATTTTTTTGCGACCTCTACTAATCTAACTGAATTAGATGAATTTCTACTACCAATTACAAAAAATAAATCACATTTTTTTGCAATATTTTTTACAGCCAATTGTCTATTCGTTGTGGCGTAACAAATATCTTCTTTCATTGGTTCTTTTATATTAGGAAATCTATCTTTTAAGATTTGAATTATATCTTTTGTATCATCTACTGATAGCGTTGTTTGGGTTACATATGAAATTTTTTTGTTGTTGTGAGGTTTATATTTTTTGGCCTCATCCTCATTTTGAACAAGATCAATTGATCCTTCTGGTAATTGACCCATGGTACCGATTACTTCAGGGTGATTTTGATGTCCTATCAAAATTAAATGATACCCAGCTTTATGTAAATTTTCCGCTTCTCTATGTACTTTGGATACCAATGGACATGTAGCATCTATATAAGTCATGTTATAGTTTTTAGCATCTTCCGGTATTTTTTTTGGAACACCATGTGCAGAAAAAATAACTGGCCTTGTTTTATCTTCTATCTCCTCCAGCTCCTCAACAAAGATGGCACCCTTATTTTTTAAATCGTCGACAACATATTTATTATGCACAATTTCATGGCGAACATAAACTGGAGCACCAAATTTTTTGATTGATTTTTCTACAATTTCTATAGCTCTCTCAACGCCTGCACAGAAACCTCTTGGTGAAGAAAGTAATATTTTCAAATGTTTATTTTTCATTTTTTTCAATCAAATACTCAAGCAATATATGTGGAAAGGTCAAAGACGCCAAACCTATAAATATAATTTTAAGAATTGAACTTTCTAAATTGTAAGTATTATTTAGTAAATAAAGGCCAATTACACAAAAAATAGCTGTAATAATTGTTAGTGGTAAAGCCTTTTTTACAAAGATTTTAAATCCATTACCAAGGTCATCCCTGTCTAATTCAGACATTAACGAGATACTATGTCTTACAGAGTGTAAAAAGCAGAAATAAATTGTAAAAGCTACTAATGGAGAAAAATAATAATTTATTATTATAATTGAAAAATAATCTAAAAATATTGTGAATTTCTTTAGCTCAAAATTTTTTGTAAATAGTAGAATGTTTGCTAAAGTTGATAGAATAATACAATATAATAATATTTTTTTCGACTCTATTAAATCTAAAAAATTGTAGAAATTTTCATTTTCAATAAATAGTAATTTGAATATTGATATTGTCTCATTGAAATGGAAATACATTGGTGCAAAAATTATTAAAGAACCTTTTAACAAAAATAAAAATTGATTGTAATAAGAGTTTTCAACTATTAAAAACTGAGTATCTTCTTTTCCAAAATGATATGAGGCAACCGTCAAAAAAATGATTAAAGAAACATATGGTATGAGTATCCACAAAATTATAACTATGATGGCTATTAAAATATATGCCAAGTAAAAAATATAAAATTTTTTAATTTCAAAAATTTGAAAAAGTTTTCTTCCTTTTACATTGTCAAGTGATCCATGAGATATACCGATACTTAAAATTAATAACAAACAAATAAATGGTGAAATTGACAAAGTGCTAAACTTAAAAGCTATCAATGAAAAAATATTACAAACTAAAAAAAAAATGAAAGAATGATTGAAATTTATTTTTTTTGATCTGTTATTCATTTTAAAATTCTACTAATAAAATAACGCTTTTATAAAAGTCAATTTAGGCATTCTTAAAATAATAGACAAATCCTCGAAAAAATTGCTTTTATTGGACAAAAATTTTATAACAGTCTTTGGTGAAGCCTTAAACATTTTAAAGAATATATCGGACATTTTTTCTGGATGTTTTTCAAGAACTCTTAAAAATATTTCATCTAAAAACTGATATTTAGTGCTTATTTTATATTTTTTAACATTAGCAATATTTTCAATATTTTCTCTAATATATTTACTATGTTCTTGAATATTTAGAAAAGTATAACCTGTACTCAATCTAGTCATACCACCAGCAGTTCCAATATTTATTTTATTTTTTTCATTCTTATCGATTGGGTAAAATAAAGGTATCGCCCCTTCCTCTTTATAAATTATCTTGTAATCTTTCAAATTTAGATGATTTTCAATGTAATCTTTTATCTGTTTATCATAATCTTTTTGAGAATTGTCATTAATTTTAGACAACCAAGTGGTTTCGACTAAAGCAGTATTTTTTGAGTAGGGTAAGGTATAAAAAAAATGAACACTTTCTCTTTGATCACAATCAAAATCCATAAGGTTAAAAATTTCATCATCAAAAAAATTATTTTTAGTTTCGATTTCCACTCCACAAAAATGTTGCCAAAGATTTCGATAATCTTTTTTAATGAATGGTACGCTATTAAAAATAAAAGAATTTTTTAAACTAATTTCACTGACATCTTTAAAGTAGGAAATATTTTTATTTTCATTTAGTTTGTTATTAATTTTTTTATAGAATAAACCACTGTCAATACTTTGATATGGAGAACTTTTACACTGCAAATAGTTAGTTTTTTTAGGAATATTAATTGAAAAATTTTCCCAATTTTTTTTTACACAATCATCAAAATTGTGAGATGTTACTTTCCAAAAAGACCAAGTTTTGTCTCTTTTGTATTCATCTCTTGGCTCTATGATCGCCAAAGTTTTATCTTTAAGCTTTTCATGAATTTCCAATTCATACGCTAAAGATAAACCAGCACACCCCCCACCAATAATGACATAGTCAAATTCTTTCATCTAGATTTATTTCCTCATTAATTAAAAAATGATCATGTTGAATCTGATCTTCCTTAATGCTAGTTAGAGATAACCTTATAAGATCAAAAATTGCAAAAATAGTCTCTATACTCTTTTCAATATTGGATACATAAATTTTTCCAGAATTTTTATAATTTTCAAACGTTTTTTTATTTAGAATATTATAGCCTATTTTTCGGTAGATCCTTCTTGCAACTAAAATTGAAAATCTAAAACTTATTGGAATGTCTTTTATAGAATAAAAGGAATTCTTATAAAAGGTATCTGCAAGATCTATAGTCGATGTAATTTCCTCAAAATTTTTATTTATATAAAATCTATTTATTTTTGAATCTTCAATTACATCTCTTGATATATTTGTAAGTTGCATTGCGATACCGAGATCAATAGCTGACTTAAGAGAGCTTTTTTTATTAACTTTTAAAATTTTTGCCATCATTAAACCAACAGTTCCAGCAACTCTGTAAGAATAAATTAAAAGGTCTTTTTTTGAATTTAATATTACCTTATCTTTTATATCTGAATTTATACCATCTAATAGATCTTCGATAATTTTTACTGAAATTTTAAATTCATCAATAAGGTCCCACATATTTTTAACAATTTGATTATCAAAATTCTTTTGAACAAAATCTTTTTTAAATTGCTTGAATTTAATTTCTTTGACTTCTAATTTTTCTTCATCGTCTGCGATATTGTCGGCAACTCTACAAAAATCATACAACGCAGAGCATTTTTTATATGTTTTTTTAGGTAAAAAAAAACCCGCCCAATTAAAAGATTTTGCATAAACTGATAAGTAACTTTTATCAGACATCATAAAATTTTTTCTAATACCTTTGCTGACGAAAGCACTCCAGGTACACCTGCTCCAGGATGGGTTCCTGCACCAACAAAATAAAGTCCTTTGTATATCTCAGACTTATTGTGAAATCTAAAATATGCAGATTGAGAAAATTTTGGTTGGATTGAAAAACCTGAACCATATTTTGTATTTAAATCTTTTTCAAAGTAATCAGGGGTTAAATAAAAATCTTCTACAATATTGTTTTTGAGATCTGGCATTAAATCATTTTGCATTTTATCAATAACCAAATTTTTCATTTTTTCTCCCTCAACAGACCAATCAATTTTTGATTGATTATTTGGCACTGGGACTAAAACATAAAAGCAATCGTTACCTTCGGGAGCCATAGTTTTATCGGTTGCAGAGGGTCTGTGAAGATAATAACTAATATCGTTATTCAATTTTTTGTTATTGAAAATGTCATCTAGATGTTCTTTATATTTGTTTCCAAACTTAATAGTATGGTGCTCAACATTATCGTATTTTTTTTTGGTACCAAAGTAATAGACAAATAATCCCATTGAATATTCCATTCGGTTTTTTTTCCATCTAAAAAGAAATGAATTACTTGTATTCCCATTTAACATTTTCTCGTAAACAGCAGGAGGATCAGCATTACAAATTACATTGTTAGACTCTATTATTGTTTGATCATCTAATTGGATACTGGTAATTTTTTTTTTGTTTGAAATAATTTTGGTAACTTCGTGACCTTTAATTATTTTAATCCCGACTTCATCCATTAATTTTTCAAAACCCTTGATTATATTTCCTGTTCCACCCATTGAGTAATGAATACCCCATTTTTTTTCTAGGTATAAGATTAATCCATAAATTGAAGTTGTAGTAAAAGGATTTCCCCCAACTAATAATGGGTGCATACTAAGCATTCTCCTTAATTTTTCATTTTCTATATATGAGGAGACTAAAGAGTAAACAGATTTATAACTTTTTAGTTTTAGTAGTGCTGGCAATTGCTGCATCATTACAAATGGTTTATCAAAGGGTACATCAGCAAGCTCCGTGAAACCTTTGTCAAAAATTTTTTTTGTAAAATTGACTAATTTTTCATAACCCTTAACATCTTTTTCATTTATCTCTTTTATTTGTTTTTTCATCTCTAGCTCGTCCCCAGAGTAATTAAATTTTGATTTATCCTCGAAAATGAATTGATACCAAACTTTTAGTGGAGTGAGTTTTATATAGTCTTCTGGTTTTTTTTGAAATAATTCAAATAATTCATTTATCAAATATGGAGCAGTTATTACTGTTGGTCCACCATCATAAATGAAGCCATTTTTTTGAAATACTCTAGCTCTTCCTCCAAGATCTCGATGTTTTTCGATTAAAGTAACTTTATGTCCTTTAGCTTTAAGACGTAAAGCTGCAGCTATCCCTCCAAATCCTGAACCTATAACAATGGAATTCATCTATATAATTTATAGTCTTTTTTGTAAAATTGTAAGAGTATTATGAGTTGATTTTTTTTAACTCTTCTTTTGTTTCATCCAAATTTTTTTGAAACAAGTTATCAAGCTTGGACTTATCAACCGATGTTGTAATTATCTTTTTAACTGAATCTACCGCGACTTTAATTGAAGCATCTTTTATTTCTTTTATTGCCGCGTCTTTCATTTGATTGATCTTATTTTCTGTTGAATTTTTTTTAATTTCTGAAGATTTATGAAATTTATCGTTTAATTCAATAATAAGATTATCACTGTCTTTTTTAGCTTGAGCCAATATTTCCTTACTGACTGATTGAGCTGTATCGAGTTTTTTTTGAGCATTATCCAATAAAGTTTTAGCTTCTGTTCTAAGCTTTTCACTTTCATCAATCTCATTTTTGATATCTGAAATTAATTTGTTTAGTAATTCATTTATTTTTTGCGGAACCTTAAGATATATTAAGCCTCCAAAGAAAATAATAAACGATACAGCTACCCAAAATGTTGCATCAATTGCCATAATATTTATCCCCGTTTCTTTTAGATAAATCATCAACGATTGCGGAAATACTACTATTATTAACTTCCGTACCAATTAATTTCACTAATAACTCTGAAGTAGTTTCGATTGCAATTTTATTAATTTTCTCTGAAGCACCTTTTCTTAGTAGATTTATCTCTTGCTCAACTTTCTTGATTTCCTCATCAATTTGTTTATCTAAAGTCTCCTTTTTTGCATTTATTTCTTTGATCACATTTTCTCTAGCTTCTTTAAAAATGTTATTAGCCTCTAATTTACTTTTTGAAATAATATCATCGTACTCTTTAAGCTTGGCTTCACTACTTTCTCTCTGTTTTTCTGCTGCCTCAATATTTTCTTGTATTTGCGATTTTCTTAATTCAAGGTTTGCACTTATCTTAGGTAGTATCAGTTTAGATAATACAATGTACAGAATACCAAAAGTAAGTGTTAACCAAAAAATTTGTGAAATCCAAAATTCTGGATTTAATTGAGGCATACCTCCACTTTCAGCTGCAAAAACCTCTTTTAAAAAAAAGAGATTGAAAAATATTAACTGAAAAAATATTTTTTTAACCATCTATTTAAAATGCAAAAAGAATGATTAACGCTACAACCAATCCAAACAACCCAGTTGCTTCTGCTAGGGCAAACCCTAAAAGCAAATTAGGAAACTGTTTCTGAGCCGCGGATGGGTTTCTCATCGCACCTGATAGGTAATTACCAAAAATTATACCTATACCAACACCGGCACCAGCTAGGGCAATAGCCGCTAAACCTGCTCCGATCATTTTTGCTGCTTCTAATTCCATTATATCCTCCTCTGTTAATTAATGGTGTAAGTTTAATGCATCATTCAAATAGATGCAGGTTAAAATTGCAAAAACATATGCTTGAAGAAAAGCAACTAATATCTCCAGGCCAGTTAAAGCAACCGAAAAACTCAGTGGAAGCCATCCACCGACTACCCCAAGGCTTATTACAAAGCCTCCGAATACTTTCATCATTGTGTGACCCGCCATCATGTTAGCAAAGAGTCTGACGGATAAACTAATAGGTCTACTTAAATATGAGATAATCTCAATAACTACAATTAATGGTAATAGCACTATAGGAACCCCACTCGGTACAAATAATTTTAGGTAGCCCAAACCGTGTTTTATAAAACCAATTATTGTTACACCGATAAAAATAAAAGCCGCTAACACAAAAGTAACAATAATATGACTTGTGACTGTAAAGGTGTAAGGAATCATGCCAAACATGTTACAAAAAAGGACAAACATAAATAAAGAGAATATAAAAGAAAAATAAGGCTTAGCTTTAGAGCCTGCCGTATCACTAATCATTTTTGAAACAAATGTATAACTTAATTCAGCTAACAACTGAATTTTGTTTGGTAGCAATGAATTTTTTTTTGATCCGAGGTTAAATATAATCAAAATAGCTAGCGAACTTATGACCATAAACAAACTGGCGTTTGTGAATGAAATATCAAAAGCACCTACTTTAATTTCAGGACCAATTCTATAGACTTCGAATTGTGTCATTGGATTTGCAGCCATATATTTTTCGATCTATTTTTGCATTTTTTTTGCAGATTTAATTACATTCATTATTCCTGCGATTACACCTACAAAAAAAAATATTAAAATTAACCAGGGTTTAGTACCAAAGGTCTTGTCTAAAATAAACCCAATAATTGTCCCTACAACTACTGCAGAAACCAGCTCAGTGCTTAGTTTAAAAGCATTACCAATTGGAGAGGGGTTATTTTTTTTCTTATTTTCTTTATCAAAAACCTTTTTTTTTGCAATTTCTAAGCGAGTTTTAAATGGATCTTTGGACATTTGAAATCAGCTTAATTAGGCAACCATACTTTCTGCTTTTTGAAGATCAACAGCTACAAGTTGACTAATACCTTTCTCGGGCATTGTAACTCCATATAGTCTGTTCATTTTAGACATTGTTAAAGCATGGTGGGTAACAATTATAAATTTCGTGTCAGTAATTTTTGTAAGTTCATCAAGCAAATTACAAAATCTTGTAACATTCGCATCATCAAGAGGTGCATCTACTTCATCTAATACACAAATTGGAGATGGATTAGTTAAGAAAACAGCAAAAATTAATGAAAGCGCAGTAAGCGCTTGTTCTCCACCTGATAATAAAGTTATTGATTGGAGACGCTTACCAGGAGGACTCACCAACATCTCTAGTCCTGCCTCTAGTGGATCATCAGCATCTACTAATTCAAGTTTGGCGCTTCCACCATTAAAAAGTTTTGTGTAAACCTCGTTAAATTTTCTATCAACTTTATCAAAAGCCTCAATTAATCTTTCTCTTCCTTTTTGATTAAGCTCATTGATACTTTCTTTTAATTTTAGTATTGCTGTAACTAAATCGACCCTATCGCTCTCCATTTTTTTAATTTCAGTTTCATACTTATTTGTTTCTTCATCTGCTTTTAAGTTCACCGAGCCTAGTTTTTCTCTTTCTTGTTTTTTTTTGTCTAGCAAGTCCTCTTGATTTACAGCATCGGGTAGTTCCTCAACTCCGAAAAGATTTGAATTTTCTAAAATATTTTCCTCAGATAAATTTAATTCGGAATTAATTCTATCAATTAAATCATTTTTTCTTTTTTTTAATCCCTCAACTGTTGCACCCGAACTTGCTTTTCTCTCTCTTATCTGAATTGATTGCTCTTGGATTTCATTTAATTGTAATCTTAAATTTTCTATTTTTTCATCTGTTGAATTAATAATTTCTTCATTTTCTTTTTTTTCCTCTTCAGAAATTCTTAACCCTTCAGTTATTTGACCTTTTTTTTCTGCCTGTAATTTTGGTTGATTGTCTAATTTACTTAATTGATCATTCAATTTACTTCTTCTTTCGGTAAGCTGGGAAACCATTTTTTCAGAATTTGATAATAGGTTTTTCCAACTTTCTATCTCTGTATCAATTACTTTAATTCTTTCGTTTCTCTTTACAGACTCTTTTTTTATATTTTCATTTTTACTATAACTCCCAGCATATGCTTCAATCAACAGCTTACAATTATCAAGTGCTGAAATAGCTTCTTGATTTTTTTGTGAATTAATAAGTTCTTTAACTTTTTCAATTTCACTTTGTAATTTATCTTTAGAGGTGTTTAAATCATTATCAGACTGTTTTTCAGTGTCATAATATTTGGAGTCAATTTCTATTAACTCATTTTTTTCTTCTTTTAATCTTTTTTCATTTGAGTTTGCATCGATTACTATTCCTTTTTCTCTACCGATATCTTCCTCAAATGTTTGAAGTGTTTTTTTTATATTTTCAATTTCATCTTGTATCCTTGTGTTTTCTTCGTCCAGACTTTGTAGCTCAAGATTAAGTCTCTGTATTTTAGATAAGTTTTCAATATTCTTTTCCCTTAATGGTGTGACTTTTTCAGTTTCAGTCTTTATTAAATTTTCAAGATCTGCGATCTTATTATTAAAGTCTGTTACTTCAGTCTCTGCTTCAACATTAATCTCATTTTCTATTTTTATTTCTTTATCAATTTCTAATAATTTTAAATAATATAAGCCTGCTTCTATCTTTTTTATTTCTTCAGACATATTTTTATATCTTGCTGCCTCTTCAGCTTGTTTTTGAAGATTAACAAGTTGCCTTTCTTGTTGGCGCCTTAATTCATCCGCTCTTTTAAGATTATTTTCTGCAGCGTTTAGTCGTAATTCAGCTTCATGCCTTCTTACATGTAATCCTGAAATTCCTGCAGCTTCTTCTAAGATTGCCCTTCTATCGGCTGGTTTAGCTGTAACGATTGCACCTATACGACCTTGGCTTATCATCGATGGAGAATGTGCTCCAGTTGATAAATCTGCAAAAAACATTTGAGCATCACGGGCTCTGACTTCCTTATCATTTATATAAAATTTTGAGCCTTTATCTTTTTCTATTTTTCTTCTTACGTTTACTTCATCCAATTCTCTATATTGAATTGGCCCTTCATTTTTTTCATTAGTTACAGTAACAGACACTTCTGCAATGTTCTTGGATGCTTTGTTAGATGTTCCAGAAAATATTACATCCTCCATTCCTGATCCTCGCATACTTTTTGCTGATGTTTCTCCCATGACCCATCTTAAGGACTCAACAATATTTGATTTTCCACATCCATTAGGACCAACTATCCCAGTTAAACCATTTTCAATTAAGAAATTAGTTTTATCAGCGAAAGATTTAAATCCGTTCAATTGGATTTTTTTAAACTCCATTAGGAGTTTATATCAGTTTTTCCAGCGATTTTTTTAAATTTTTATAATTAAGGGGTTTCTCAAACTTTTTGTTATTAATAATAATCGTAGGAGTAGCATTAACCTTAAATTTTTTAGTACCTTCGATTCGATCGTTTAACACATAATCCTCTATTTTTTTATCATTTATACATTTTTCAAAATCTAAATCGAAGCCTTGATTTTTAATGAATGTTTTTAAATTATCATTAATTTCCTCCACATTTTTCCCTCTGACCCATGCTTGTTGATTTGAATAAAGGCTATTTAAAATTTTCAAACTTTCATTACTTTTACATTGAGAAATTTTTGATGCATTAAAAGCGGCTACATCTAGAGGAAAGTGTCTAAATTCAATTTTGACTAAACCAGTATCGATATAATCTTTTTTGAGTTGAGGATATACGTTTTTATGAAAATCTGCGCAATGACTACATGTTAAAGATTCATAAGCGATTATTGTAATCTTCGCATCCTTATTTCCTGCTATGATTCTATTTCCTTCAGCATTTAAAATACTTATCGACCCAAAAAACAAGAATAATATTAAAAATATTTTTTTCATTTTGTTTTAAACACTTTTGATAACTTTATTAAAGATTTCTTTATTTTTTCATTTTTAACACTATTTATCTTTTTTTGATAATCATGATTTGTCACATTATAGGAGCTTTCATCATTTGTAGAGGGGTTAATTTTTTCATCATCAAAACTTGCTAGTTTAATTTTTTCAACAACAGAATAACCAAATAAATTATTTAATTTTTCTAATATATCTTTTCTTGAATATTCCAGTTCAACTTCATGCCCCCTTTTAACGTTAATTAACAAAGTGCTAACACCTAACTTATTAGAATTTTTAAAAGACTTGGGGTAGCAAACTTTAAATAAATTTTCTCCAACAATATATTTCCAATTATTGATAGTTTCAGAGTACACGTGCCCTTTCTTATTGATGACTTTTTTGATATTTTTTGGCAAAGTGTCTTTAAAGGATCTTAAGCCTTGAATGCTATTTCTCTGCTTAGTATATTTTTTGAATTGCATATGAAAGATCAAATAATAACAAAAAAAATTCTTAATTGGTATGATTTAAATAAGAGAAAATTACCGTGGCGAAAAAATGTTTCACAATCAAAAAAACATTATTATACATTGGTAAGTGAATTCATGTTGCAGCAGACACAAGTTGTGACTGTAATTCCTTATTTTAATAGATTTATAAATAAAATTCCAAATCTTAAAAAACTTTCAAAAATGCCAGATAGAGAATTGATAAAACTTTGGGAGGGTCTTGGATATTATTCGAGAGTAAGAAATCTAAAAAAAACTGCTAAAATCATAATTAGTAAATATCATGGAGAAATTCCAAATAATTATGAGGATTTAATATCTTTACCTGGTATCGGCAATTACACTGCTAATGCAATTTTAGCTATTGCCTTTAATAAATCCTATATTCCTTTAGATGGAAACATTGAAAGGGTTTTAAAAAGATATCTTTATTTAAAAAAAGATAAGGAAATACAAAAAGAAAATCTAATAGAAAAAAAATCTATTTTTGGAATTTCATCAAGAGCAAGCGATTATGCTCAAGCTTTAATGGAATTAGGAGCAATGATATGCAAACCAAAAAATCCTGAATGTAGTAAGTGTCCAATCTCAAAAAATTGCAAATCTTATAAGAAGAAAGATTTTGATTTAGCTAAAATTACAAAAAAGAATAAAGAAAAATATTTTATTCTTAAAGTTTATAAAAAAAATCAAAAATACCTGTTAGTAAAAAATACAAGATTTAACTTTCTAAAAAATTTAGCAATTTTTCCGATGGAAGAGCTTTCTAACCCAAAAAATTTTAATGAAAATCTTAATTTTAAAATGTCAAATATGAATATGAACATAAAAATTGAATATCTCAAAAATGCAAAAAGATTTCCCTCATCTTATTGGTTTGATAAAAGGAAATTAGATAATTATATGCTTCCAACATTCACTAAGAAAGTTGTTAAATATTTAGAAAAAAAATAATGAAAAAAGTAGCTGTAATTGGTGCTGGTATTTCAGGGCTATTCATTGCGAATTTATTTAAGAGAAATGAAAAATATCAAGTAACTATCTTTGAAAGAAATAGCTTAATCGATTTAAAAGAAGGTTACGGAATTCAATTATCTGTCAACAGTATCAAACTTTTAAATAAAATTCAGTTTGATAAATTAGAAAATAATAAAAAATTTAATCCAGACAAAATAAATTTTTACTCAGTTAAAAATTCTAATAAGATATGTGAGTTAAATATATCAGATTTTAATACTGAAAATTGTAAATATACTACTCTTAAAAGATCATCACTTATTGATTTTTTAAAAAAGGATATAGAGAAAGAAATAAAATTTAACCACACTATTTCAACGATAGAACAACAAGATCATATCGTTAAAATCGCTTTTGAAAATAATGAAGCTTATGAATTTGACTATCTAATTATTTCAGATGGTGTCTTTTCAAAGAGTAAAAATCTGTTATCAAAAAATAAAATTCAGCCAAAATATGATGATACGTTAGCCATAAGAGGAATAATACCAAGCTCGTCAAATATAGCTGATAAAAAAAACATCTCATTGTTTTTAGGTTCAAATTTTCACTATGTTATTTATCCAGTATCCCCTGATGGAGATTTAAACTTTATAGCTGTAATGAAGTATAAACTTTCAGAGGATGAGCAAAAAGATTTCTCGTTATTTAAAGATGACAACTTTATTAAAAAGATTTTAGAAAAAGTTCCACAATTAAGTATGGAATTTTTTGATAATATTGATGATTTAAAGATATACCCTGTATTTGTGAGTCATGATTTTTTTGAGTTTAATAATAATAATATTCATCTAGTAGGAGATGCTTTTTTTGCTTTTTCACCATCATTTGCTCAAGGCGCATCACAATCAATAGAAGGTGCATATGAATTATTTGAAAATATAGAGAATAATACTAAGAGTAATTTTTTTAGAAATAGAGTTGATAAAATAAAGATGGTTAATAATCGCTCAAAATTTAATCAATTTGCTTTTCATTTATCTAATCCTTTAACTACATTTTTAAGAAATATTTTTTTGAAAAGATTAGTAAAAAATAAAAAGTTTTTAGAGGGCTACCTTGGGAGAATATATAAAAACTAACTATTAGAAATCAACCTTTGTCTCAAATAATCGATAGGAACTGCGTTTCCATTTAAGTTATAATGCCAATAGGTCCATCCATTACAGCTTTCAGCACCTAAAATTGTAGCTGCTACTTTATGGATTGAGCCTTCAGTTTGAGCATGTTTGATACTGCCATCAGCCATAATTTTTGCACTGATTTTCTTTTTATTATCAAAAATAGTGGTGCCTGGTTTAATTATTCCTAATTCAACCAATGATCCAAAAGGTATTCTCGGCTTAGATCTACCATTTTGCAAAGTATCTAAATAATGATCTTCTATAGGTTTTGCTTTCTTTAATCTTTGTTCGGCAGCTTTAAAATAGGTTTTTTCTTTTTCAATTCCATAATAATTTCTACCCAGTTTTTTTGCAACTGTTGCTGTTGTTCCTGATCCTAAAAAAGGGTCTAAAACTAAATCATTTTTATTTGATGTTGCTAATAAAATTCTGTGAAGCAGAGCCTCAGGTTTTTGAGTAGAATGGACTTTTTTACCATTCTTTTTTAGTCTTTCGGAACCATTACAAATTGGTAATTCCCAGTTAGATCTCATTTGAAGATCGTCATTTAAACATTTTAAGGATTGATAATTAAAAGTGTATTTTGATTTTTCAGACTTTGATGCCCAAATTAAAGTTTCGTGGGCGTTCGTAAAACGTGTTCCTCTAAAATTTGGCATCGGGTTTTTTTTATTCCAAATGACGTCATTTAAAATCCAAAAACCTAAATTTTGAATAGTTGTTCCAACTCTAAAAATGTTATGGTAACTACCAATTACCCAAATAGCTCCATTTTTTTTTAAAATTCTTTTACATTCACTTAACCATGAATAGGTAAATTCATCATACTTTTTAAAATTTTCAAATTGATCCCATTTATCATTTACTGCATTTACTTTAGATCTATCTGGTCTTGTTAATTCACTTTTTAATTGTAGGTTGTAAGGAGGGTCAGCAAAAATTAAATCAAAAGTCTCATCAGGAATTTTTTTTAGCTCCTGAAGGCTATCTCCGTTAATTAATTTATTTTTAAAATCTAAATTCATTTTGAAAAAATAAATTAGACTCCAAAAAGATTCTTGGGTCAACCTATGATTGAATTATTTAGACTCGTTTTGTATGACTTATCATGGCGATAACTACATATTGTGTTTTTACGTGAAAACTATTTTAATCTATTTATAGGAGAGAAGTTTTTCCTGTGATGCTTTGTAATCCCTAAAACTTTTATGGCTTTTAAATGTTGACTAGTACCATATCCAAAATTTTTTTGCCAACTATAACCTTTAAACTTTTTACTTAAATTTGAGATCATTTTATCACGTGTAACTTTAGCAATAATTGATGCTGCAGAAATAGATGGAATTTTTTGGTCACCTTTAATAATAGATTTAAGTTTGTAATTTTTTAATTCAGGTAATTTATTTCCATCAATTAATACGTGTGAAGGTTTTTTCTTAAGTTTTTTGATTGCTCTTTTCATTGCTAATAAACTGGCATTTAAAATATTTAATTGTTCAATTTCTTTCAATGATGCCTTTCCAATTGCCCAAATTGAATTTTTTTTAATATGGCTAAATAAGACTTTGCGTTTAGAGCTCGATATACTTTTTGAGTCTTTTAGTAATTTTGTATTTATAGATTTTTTTAAAATAACTGCAGCTGCATAAACTGGTCCAACCAAACTTCCTCGACCGACTTCATCTACACCAGCGATTATTTTCATTAAATTATAATATTTAAATCTTCTACTTTTTTTCTTATTTTTTTTAGGTCCTCCCATGAGAATCTCTTTTTATCTGGATACCTAATTAAATAAGATGGATTAAAAGTGATAATTACGGGAATTGTTTTGTTTCCAATTATGATTTCTTTCCAATTTCCTCTTTCGTTTGAGATTTGATTACCAAGACCCGTTACCGCCTCCATTGCAGTGGTACCCATCAATATCAAAATTTTAGGATCTATAATTGAAATATGTTCTTTTAGAAAAATTGAATATCGCTTTATCTCTTGAGTAGTTGGCTTTCTATCATTAGGTGGTCTAAAATTTATTGAGTAAGTAGAGTACACTTTCTCTCTTTTAATTTTAATTGCTAAAAGCATCTTGTTTAAAAGAACGCCAACATCTCCACAAAATGTTTTAGCTTCCAAGTCTTCTTTTTCATCAGGAGCTTCTCCAATTAACATTATAGGACTATTTATGTCACCATCTCCCATAACTAGATTTTTAGAATTATTTCTTAAATTACAATCTTCAATTGAATTGATTTTTTTCTTTAGTCTTAATATTCTCTCTTCTTTCCCTTTTTTATTTTGAACGCTATTTTCCTTTACAATTTTAAGTCTATTTATTGGCTTATTACTAAATTCAAATTTTGGCTCTACTTTATCTAAAAATCTTTGATCATATTTGGCATTTTGATTTAACATCTTTTTAGTCATAAAGTGCAATTATGTTTGTCAAAAATTTAAAATTTTTATTGATATTATTTTTACTTTATCAAAATCCCTTGCATTCTAAAAGTGCTAGTTTTGATGATTTTGACTCTAGAAACTTATCAAAATATTTTTCTGGAATTGTAGCATTTGAAAATAAAAATAACTCAAAGGCGTTAAATTTTTTTAATACTTCCAAGATTTTATTAAATAAACATGAGCCTTATTTAAAGAGATATGTTTACTCTCTAGTCTTAGAAAATAAAGTAAATCAAGCTATAAATATTGTTAAACAAAATAAAAATAAATCAGAATTTTTTGAAAAATACTTATTATTAACAATAGACAGTATAAGACGAGAGGATTTTTCAAAGGCTTTGGATTACATATCTAAGTCTAAAAAATACATTAAACTTAACCGATTTAACTCAGCAATTTTAGATAATTTGAGAGACTACATTTTTGTATTCAAAGAAAAAAAATTGCCCAATGATATAAAAAATTACGGAAATCTATCAATAATTTCAACAACCTTTCAAAGGTGTTATTTGGGAGATGCAAAAACCAAAACTTTTTTCTCTAAGCTGGTTGGTAATGACGATGCAGACTTAACCAGGTACACTTTTTTTTACTTAGCATATTTAATTGATAATAACCAAACAGAGGAAGCAAAAGAAATAACTGATGACATTAAATTTATCAATACTTCTTTACTTTTGTCTCAAGGAAAAAGTTGGATTGAAAAAGGCAATGAAAGAAAAATGAACTCCATTTTTTCATGCAAAAACCATAATGACTTAATAAGTGAATTTTTATTTTTAATATCTAATTTACATTCTGCTCAAGACGATTTTATAAATTCTAACTTTTATTCATATTTATCTCATTATTTAAATCCAAAATTTCATTATAATTTATCATTAGTCGCTGAAAATCTATATTCAAATGAAGAATTTGATCGAGTTAAAAAAATTATACAAGAATTTGAAAAAGAAGATGATTTCTATTATTGGTATAGATTAAAAAAAGAAGCTCAAATTATTTCAAAAGAAAGTAGCACAAAAGATTCATTAAAATTTATTAAGTCTAATTTTGAAAAAATTGAAAAACCAAATGAAAAAATCTTATTTGATATTGCTAATTTTTATAAAAATGCAAAAGAGTACGAACAAGCTATAAAATATTACACAATAGTCCTAGGAATAGTCAGCGACGATTTAGAAGTTAAATCAGATTTATTTTATAGAAGAGGAGCGAGCAATGAACGAATGGGAAATTATGAAGAAGCAGATAGAGACATGCTTTCTTCTTTAGAAATTGATCCTGATGATGCTTATGTTCTTAATTATTTAGCATACTCTTGGTTGGAGAGAGATTACAAAATTGAAGAAGCAATGGAAATGTTAGAGAAAGCATATTCTTTAACTGAGAATGATCCATATATAATAGACTCAATTGGTTGGGCTTATTATTTAACAAAAGACTACATAAAAGCAGAAACATATTTAAAAAGAGCTGTAGAATTAATGCCAGATGATGCGATAGTAAATGATCACTATGGAGATATTCTTTGGATGTTGGGTAGAAAAATTCAAGCAAGGTATTTTTGGAAAAGTGTATTTAAAATGGAGGATGTAGATGAGGAATTATTACAAAAAATAAATTCAAAAATAATTAAAGGACTCTAAGATGGGCTATTCCAGGATAAAGTCATTTGCTAAAATTAATTTAGCTCTTAACGTTACTGGAAAAAACTCAAGACTACACAAGATTGAGAGTATAGTAGGTTTTGTCTCGTTATACGATGTTATTCTTATTAAAGAAATTCAATCTAAAAAACATATTATTTCATTTAATGGAAAATATTCAAAAAATATTCACAAGAAAAATACAATTTCAAAGTTGTTAAATATTCTAGAGAAAAAAAAATTAATTACAGGTCACAAGTTTGAGATAAAAGTTAACAAACATATTCCATCAAAATCTGGATTAGGAGGTGGATCAATGAATGCAGCAAATATATTAAAATATTTGATTAAGAAAAAGTTTATTAATCCCAGCAGAGGACAATTAAGTTTAATTTGTAAATCAGTAGGTTCAGATGTAGCTCTGGGTCTTAATTCTACTTTTACAATTCTTAAATCTAATAATGAGATTAAAGAGTTTAAAAACTGTAAAAAATTTTATGCACTTATTGTTAAACCTAGCTTTGGGTGTTCGACAAAAGAGATATATTCAAGTGTTAAAAAATTCTCAAAACCCAGATTTAATAAACCCTCTAAGAAAATGTTTATCTTTGATAATTTGAAAAAACTCAATAACTCTCTTGAGGCGATTTCTCTATCTAAGTTTCCCAAATTAAAAAATATCAAAAATTTTCTTGAAAAATCCTCAAATAAGAGTTTCGTAAGAATGACAGGATCAGGTTCTGCAATTGTCGCATATTTTAAATCTAAAAAATTATGCGATGACGTTAAAAAAAAATTTAGTAGAAAATATAAAAATTGCTGGTGTAAAGTTGCAAAAACTATATAAATTCTTTTTTTTGTGTTATACGAAATTAGATTGGGGCGTAGCCAAGCGGTAAGGCACGGGTTTTTGGTACCTGCATCCTAGGTTCGAATCCTAGCGCCCCAGCCAAATATGAAAAACTTTTTAAATAAAATCTTCTCGAGCTCAAAAAACCTTTACTCATTTAAGAATAATATCAAAAAACTTTCATTAACAACACCTGTGAAAAAAATTTTTGAGGCTATAAATTCTCATTCATCTGAAAGTGAGATTAGGTACGTGGGAGGTTGTTTAAGAAAAATATTAAATAATGAGAAAGTCGATGATATAGATTTAGCAACAAATTTAAATCCTTCAGAAGTCATTGAAATCTTAAAAAAAAATAATATTAATTTTTATGAGTCAGGAATTGAGCATGGAACAATTACAGCAATCATAGATGATCATAAGTATGAGATAACATCTCTAAGAGAAGATATTTTTACTGATGGTAGACATGCTAAAGTAAAATTCTCCAAAGATTGGAAAAAAGATGCTGCGAGAAGGGATTTTACTATCAACTCTATTTATGCTGATTTGGATGGAAATTTATTCGATCCTTATAATGGAAAAAAAGATATTGAAATAGGTCAGGTTAGCTTTATTGGCAACCCTGATAAAAGAATTAAAGAGGATTATTTAAGGATATTAAGATACTTAAGATTTTTTTTAAATTACTCAAAGCAGCCTCACAAAGAGGAAATAATTAAAGTAATAAAAATCAATATAAGCGGTATTTCTATTATATCTAAAGAGAGACTATTAGATGAATTAAAAAAATTATTAGAATCAAATAAATTAGAAAATTTATCAAAAGATAAATTCAGCATCGACCTAATATTGTTAATTTTTCCAGAGCTAAAGAATATCAAAAGTATTATTGATGCAATCAAAGTAAAGAGAGAACTATTTGTTGATCTGGATTTTATGTTTACTTTATTTTTAATGATAATAGACGAAACAGACAATTTAGAATATTTCTTGTACAAATATAATATTTCAAAAAAAGATCAAAAAAGAGCTTATGCTATTAGTAACTTTTATAATGAAAAGAATGGATCAAAAACTTTAAATGAAGTGAACTTAAATAAAGTTTTATATTATGATGGAAAGCAAGCAGTATTAGATATTATAAATTTTAAGATTATAAAAACAAAGAAATTAGATAAGAAATTGTTGAGCTTACTAGAATTATATAAAAATAAGATTACGCCAAGTTTGCCAGTTGGAGCTAATTTATTAATGACTAGATATAAAATACCAGAGGGAAGACAGTTGGGAAGTATGCTGAAATTGATCGAGGAGGAGTGGATCAGGAATAATTTCAAAATTTCCGACAAACAAATCGATAGTATTATAAAAGGTTAAAGATATTTGACGTCTTTAATTTCAAAGTTTTTTATTCCAGCGGGAGTATTTATTTCCACAAGATCATTTTTATTTTTTCCAATAAGACCTTTACCTATTGGTGATTGAAAATATAACAATTTTTTTTTTAAATCTGCTTCATCTTTTCCAACTATTTTATAATTTATCTTTTCACCGGTATCTAAATTTTCCAAAAATACTGTGGCACCAAAAATTACTTTGCCGTCATTGTTTATTTTAGTAACATCAATAACGTTTGCTCTTGCGATAATATCATTTATTTCTGTTATCCTACCTTCGTTGTGAGACTGCTCTTCTTTTGCTGCATGATACTCAGCGTTTTCTTTTAAATCTCCGTGAGATCTTGCTTCAGCAATTGCGGCAACTATTTCTGGTCTTTTTTTTTCTTTTAAAAAAATTAATTCTTCTTTTAGTTTATTTAAGCCATTCAAGGTAATTGGTTCTTTATCCATATCATTTCCATTTTGCATGAGGAGGTAATGACATTAATATTCCCTCAACATTACCACCTGTTTGTAATCCAAATTTTGTACCCCTGTCATATAGTAAATTGAATTCTGCATATCTTCCTCTTTTAATATATTGATTTTCTTTATCCTTAGAAGTCCATTTTTTTTTAATTTTTTTATTTATAATTTTTTGAAAAATAGTCTCAAAGGTAATACCAACATCTCTGACAAATTTGAAATTTTTTTCAAAATTGTTTTTTTTATAATCAAAAAAAATACCACCTATTCCTCGGGGCTCTTTTCTATGAGGTAGATAAAAATATTCATCACACCATTTTTTATATTTTTTATAATAATTTTTGTCATGTCGATTGCACATATCTCTAAGAGTTTTGTGAAACTGTTCTTTTTCTTTATTATCTTTTTTTGATGGAGTAACATCAATACCTCCACCGAACCAATCAAAAGTCGTACAAATATATCTAGTATTAAAATGCATCGCGGGAATTAAAGGATTTTTCATATGCATTACAACAGATATCCCTGATGCCCAGAACCTAGGATCTTTTTGAGCGCCAGGTATATTTTGTTGAAATTTTTTTGGGAATTTTCCATAAACTTTTGAAAAATTAACACCTACTTTATCAAAAATTTTTCCATCTTTTAAGATTCTATATTCACCACCACCTTCATCTTTTTTTAAATTTCTCTTCCATGAAGTCGACTTAAAACTGATCTTGTTTTTTTCAAAATCACTAATAGTTTTGCAGAACATTTCCTGCAAAGATTTAAACCAATTACTTGTCAATTTTTGTTTTATTTCTAGATCCATTTAAATTAATTTATTTTGTTTTAAACACTCGGCCAATATTATAGCAACAGAAGAAGTAATATTTAAAGAACGCTTATTATTTCGCATCGGAATTTTTAACCTATTATTTATCATTTTATGCACAAATTCAGGCACTCCCGCGCTTTCTCTTCCAAATAAAATTGTATCATTTTTTTTAAACTTAAATTCTGTATATGGGCTAGAGGCTTTTGTAGTCATAAGTATAATTCTTTGATTCTGTTTCTCATCAAAAAATTGATCAGAGCTTTTATAATATCTAATCTCTTTTTCATCCATATAATCCATCACAACTCTTTTAAATCTCTTATCGTTTAATAAAAATCCACAAGGCTCTATTATTTCTAATTTCGCCCCCAAACAGGCGCAAGTTCTTATGATCGCGGCAGTATTTTGAGGGATATCAGGTTCAAATAGTGCAATTTTTGGCCCATCATTAATTAGATTATGTGTCATTCTATCAGTAGAAAAATAATACTTTTTTATTATATGTAATCATATATTAACTACCTAAATCAACATATAGAATTATAAGAACCTATAAACAGTGAAAAAGAAAACTAAAAGAAGAGATTTTTTATTTACAGCTACATACGCGGTTGGAGCAGTTGGGGCGGGTGCAGTGATTTGGCCTATGATAGATCAAATGAACCCAGATGCTTCTGTAAAAGCGTTAGCAAGCACTGAGGTTGATGTGAGCGCAGTCAATCCAGGAAAAACCATAACTGTGTTATGGAGAGGAAAGCCAGTTTTTATTAGAAGAAGAACTCAGGAGGAAATAGCTGAGGCCAAATCTGTTAAGTTGGAAGATTTAAAGCATCCTGAAAAAGATGAAGATCGTGCAAAAAATCCAGAGTGGCTTGTTATGCTTGGAGTATGCACGCACTTAGGTTGTGTGCCTTTGGATCAAAAAGGTGATTACAATGGATGGTTCTGCCCATGTCATGGTTCTCATTACGATACTTCTGGAAGAATTAGAAAAGGTCCAGCTCCAACAAATATGGAAATTCCGGAATACAAATTTGTTGATGCTAACACAATTAAGATTGGATAATTTTTTATGAGTGAACACGAATACACACCAAAATCAAAAGTTGGAAAATGGTTTAACGACAGATTACCTCTTTTAACTTTGGCAAATCATTTAACCGATTATCCAACACCAAAAAATTTAAATTATTGGTGGACTTTTGGTGGAATTCTTACTTTTTGTTTGATTACTCAAATTGTAACTGGATTAGTTTTAGCAATGCACTATATCGCACATGCTGATATGGCGTTCCAAAGTGTTGAACACATAATGAGAGATGTGAACTATGGATGGTTAATAAGATATATACATGCAAACGGAGCTTCAATGTTTTTCTTAGCAGTATATATTCATATTTTTAGATCTTTATTTTATGGCTCTTATAAATCACCTAGAGAAGTTATATGGATTATTGGAATAATAATTTATCTGCTTATGATGGCAGCAGCTTTCCTCGGCTATGTTTTACCATGGGGACAAATGAGTTTTTGGGGAGCTACAGTTATTACAAATTTATTTAGTGCAATTCCTTTGGTAGGTGAGGGAATAGTAACATGGTTATGGGGAGGGTATTCGGTTGATAACCCAACACTTACAAGATTTTTTACTCTACACTACTTAATTCCTTTTTTAATTTTAGGTTTAGTTGTTTTACATATTTGGGCTCTTCATGTGCCTGGAAACAATAACCCAATTGGAATTGATATAAAAAAACCTTCAAAAGACACAGTCCCATTTCATCCTTACATAGTTATCAAGGATGGTTTTGCGTTGTTGATGTTTATGATTGTTTTCGCTTTTTTTGTTTTCTATACACCAAATATTTTAGGCCATGCTGATAATTATATTGAAGCAAATCCTCTTGTAACACCAGCTCATATTGTTCCTGAATGGTATCTGTTACCTTTTTATGCAATTCTGAGATCAGTTCCGGATAAACTTCTAGGTGTTATAGCGATGTTGTCTGCTATTTTAATATTAGCTGCACTTCCTTGGTTAGATACTTCAAAAATTAGATCCGCAGTCTTTAGACCTTTATATAAGCAGTTCTATTGGATCTTAGTGGCTGATGTTTTAATTTTAGGATATGTTGGAGCTATGCCAGCTGAGGGTCTCTACTTATTAATTGCTAGGATTGCAACAGCATATTACTTCCTTCATTTTTTAGTTGTATTGCCAGTTTTAGGATTCAAAGAGAGGACCACACCTGTTCCTTTAAGTATTACCGAACCAATTTTGGGGGGATCACCTAATCTTGCAGC
Organism: uncultured Pelagibacteraceae bacterium; assembly: GCA_902612225.1. Classification (GTDB taxonomy): domain Bacteria; phylum Pseudomonadota; class Alphaproteobacteria; order Pelagibacterales; family Pelagibacteraceae; genus Pelagibacter. The sequence continues at coordinate 28,367 of CACMCS010000002.1, forward strand.
GGTGAAAAAAAAGGATAGTTTTAAAGATCAGTGAAAAATTTTTTTAGAATATCGTTTTTAATAGCTTTATTTTTTGGATTTCAATTTAACTCTAATGCAGCTGAGAAAGTTGAATATTTAAAAACTGATTGGAGTTTTAAGGGTCCCTTCGGAAAGTTTGACAGAGCTGCACTTCAAAGAGGATATCAAGTTTACCAAGAAGTTTGTTCTTCTTGCCATTCTATGAAATATCTAAGTTATAGAAATTTAGTGGAAGAGGGTGGACCTGAATTTTCAGTGGAACAAGCAAAAGCCATTGCAGCATCTTTCGAGGTAAAAGATGGACCAAATGCAGATGGTGAAATGTTTATGAGACCAGGAAGGTTATCGGATAAATTTGTGATGCCTTACGAAAATGAAAAAGCTGCTCAAGCTGCAAACGGGGGAGCATACCCTCCCGATATGACTGTTTTAGTAAAAGCGAGAGGTGGTGGAGTTGATTACATCTATTCACTCCTTCAAGGATATGAAGATCCACCAGCTGGAGTGACTTTAGATGATGGTGTTTACTATAATAAATACATGTATGGAAATAAGATTAAAATGTCCAATCAACTTTCTGATGGTTTAGTAGAATACTCAGATGGTACTAATGCTTCTGTAGAACAAATGGCAAAAGATGTTACAACTTTTTTAATGTGGACTGCAGAACCTCATTTAGAAACACGTCATAAAATGGGTTTTAAAGCAATAGTTTATTTAATTATATTAACAGTTTTAGTTTATTTTAGTATGAAGAGAATCTGGTCAAGTATTGAAACGAAAGTTTAAAACGTCACCGTCTTTAACAATATAGTCTTTACCTTCTAATCTCATTTTTCCATTTGTTTTAGAATTTACCCATCCATCATTTTCAACAAAATCATTATAAGAAATAGTCTCAGCTCTAATAAATCCTTTTTCAAAATCAGTATGTATTTCACCAGCAGCTTTTGGAGCTAAACAATTTTTCTGAATAGTCCAGGCTCTTGTTTCCTCAGGACCTGAGGTAAAAAAAGTGTCTAATTCTAAAATCTTATAACCTTTTTGTATCAACATATCCAAGCCAGTGTCCTTTAAACCAATCATTTCCATGTAGTTTTTTCTTTCTTCACTATCTAACTCATTGATTTGATTTTCAATATCAGCCGATACAATCAAAGTGTTTTCTAAACCAAATTTTTCTAAAAATGATTTAGTGTAAGCGTTTCCATTTTGGACACTTTTTTCATCAACATTACAAACAAATATTTTGGGCTTCAAAGACAATAAACCACTTAAATTTAGTTGTTTTTTGGTAAATTCTGATTTTAAACTTGCTAAATCTTGATCATTATTAATTAAGTCTAAACAACTTTGAAGAATTTTAATTTGATCCTCATCAATATTTTTTTTGTTATTTTTCTCAAGTCTTTTTTGAATGGACTCTAAATCTGCAAGCTTCATTTCTGTCTCAATTATTTCAAGATCTCTAACAGGGTCAACTGTAGGATTTACATTTTGAATATCACTAGAGTCAAAACATCTAATCATATGTATTACAGCATCTACTTCTCTGATATGAGATAAAAATTTATTTCCTAAACCTTCACCTTTAGATGCACCTTTTACAAGACCGGCTATGTCAACAAAAGAAATAGTAGTAGGTATAATTTTTTTTGATTTAGAAATTTTGGCTAAATTTTCTAATCGATAATCAGGCACACTAACTACACCAATATTTGGATCAATTGTACAGAATGGAAAGTTAGCTGCTTGAGCTTTATTTGAATTGGTTAATGCATTGAAGAGAGTTGATTTACCTACATTTGGCAAACCAACGATCCCACACTTGAAACTCATTATTTATTATTTACTGTACTAGAAAAAAGATCTAATTTTTTTTCAACAAGAAAAGAAATTGAGTCATTTATATGGTTTGATATTTTTTCAATACCTAATGACTCATCTTCGTCAAAATTTTGTAAAACGTAATCTGCGACCTCGATGTTTCCTTTGGGTTTACCAATACCTATTCTAACTCTAGAATAATCCTTGCCGATAAACTTATCAATCGAGGCAATTCCATTGTGTCCTGCACTTGATCCTCCAAATTTAGCTTTAATTTTTCCAAATTCCACATCTAGATCATCATGAAAAACAATTACATCTTGAGCATCAATTTTAAAATATTCAATAAGCTCTCTAATACAAATTCCTGAATTATTCATAAAGGTCAAAGGTTTGATGGCATAAACTTTAACATTTCCTATATTGCCAGTTGTTAATAGGCCTTTAAATTTTGGTTTTTGTTTTGATAAGCTAAATTTTTTGTTTATTGCGTCTATAATTTTAAACCCAACATTATGTCGATTATTTTCGCTGTCTGGTGTTGGATTACCCAATCCTACAAATAAAAGCATGATCTATTGATTAATTTTCAATTTAGTTGATTATTTTTTTTCTTCAGGAGGTTTTTTGTCAGCAGGTTTTTTATCATCACCCTCTTTTTTATCTCCTTTATCACCCTCAGGAGCAGCTTTATCCCCATCAGCCGCTGCAGCGGTTGCACCCTCTGCACCTTCTTCACCCTCTGCAGCCTCTGCTTCAGCAGGTTTTTCAGGTTCTTTCATAACTGTTGGAGCTGCTAATGTTGCTATTACAAAATCTCTTCCTTGAATTGTTGGAACAACTTCTGGATCTAATTTAACTGAAGAGATTTTAAAACTCTCACCAATATCAACACCATCTAAGTCTAAGGTTAAATTTTCAGGTATCTTTTCACTTGGACATCTTAATTCTACTTTTCTTCTAACAATGTTTAGGACCCCACCTTTTTTAAGACCGGGAGATTTTTCATGATTAATAAAATTTACTGGAATTTCTATTTTTATTTTTACACCTGGTAGCACTCTTAAAAAATCTACATGAATTGGTTCATCGGTTAAAATATGATATTTTATTTCTCTTGGTAATACATTTTGATTACTACCATCTACTTTTAGAGTAATTATGTTTGAGAAGAAATTTTCTTTTTCAATAAAAGTTTTAAGTAATTTTTTAGAAATAGATATCTTTTGATTTTTATCTTTACCACCGTAGATAATAGCTGGAACATTTCCACTATTTCTTATAGCGTTTAACTGCCCTTTAGTGGAATTATCTCTAATGTTAGCTTCTATTGAATTCATAAAACAGAGTTTTTTAACTCATGTTTACAAATAATCAAGAAATTTATTTAAATAAATCTGATACGGATGTTGAATTTGAAATTCTCTTTATTGCTTCACCCATAAGACCTGATATGGGTAAAACCTCAATATTTTTAACATTTTTAGTTTTATGAACATTGTCTATTGTATCGGTTATAACTAAATTTTTAATTACTGAACTTTTAATTTTTTTAATTGCATCTCCACTTAAAACCCCATGAGTAATGTAAACATAAACATCTTTTGCTCCTCGAGATTTCAAAGCTTTCGCCGCATTAACAATTGTGCCACCTGAATCAATTATATCATCAACTAAAATACAAGTTTGTCCTTTTACATCACCAATGATATTCATAACCTCTGATTGCCCAGGCTTTGGTCTTCTTTTGTCAACAATAGCTAGTCCTACATTTAGAAGTTTTCCAAGTGCTCTAGCTCTTTCCGTTCCTCCTACGTCAGGTGCAACACAAATAATTTTTTTACTTTTAATTTTCTTTCTAGCGTGTCTTGCAAATATTGGAGTAGAAAATAAGTTATCAACGGGAATATCAAAGAAACCTTGAATTTGACCAGCATGTAAATCTACGGTTACCACTCTATCAGCACCAGCTTGAGTTATTAAATTAGAGACAAGTTTTGCAGATATGGAAGTTCTTGGAACAACCTTTCTATCTTGTCTTGCATATCCAAAATAAGGTATTACCGCTGTAATATTTTTTGCTGATGACCTCTTTAAAGCATCGATACATAACAATAATTCCATTAAATTATCATTTGCTGGAGAAGAGATAGATTGAACAATAAAAATACTGTTTCCTCTTATATTTTCATTTATTTCAATATATATTTCACCATCAGCAAATTTTCTAATACTTGAATTGACAAGTTTTGTTTTTAAGTATTTAGCGATGTTTTTACTTAAAACTTTATTGCTGTTTCCAGTTAATAATTTCATTGAGGAACTCTAATTAATCATAATTAATGAAATATTTCTACCATAATCATCATGATTTAAATGCAAAGACCTTCTTGCACTAAAAAAATTATTTTTTTTGGGAAAAGTATCAATATTTATCGTCTCTATATTTGCGATTTTCATTAATTTGAGTTGTAATTTAACATATTTTGATAAATCAAAATAAATTAAGTTTTTTCTTTTTTTAAAAAAAACTTTATTTCTTTTATCTTTTTTTAAGAATTTTCTTTTAAAATCTTCTTTTACGTTATAGCTTTTTTGAGCAATACAAGGACCTATAACAGCAATCATATTCTTTGTTTCACAGCCCTTTTTAATCATGAAATTTATAACTTTTGAAATAATTCCTTTATATGCACCTTTCCATCCAGCATGAATAGCAGCTACCATCTTTTTTTGGTTATCAAAAATTAATATTGGTGCACAATCAGCTGTAAGAATTCCAATAGGTAATCTTGGAATGTCAGTAATTACTGCATCTGCTTTCTTTTTTTTTAGGTACTTAGAATATTTATTGATGAAAAAAAATTTATTACTATGTATTTGATGGAGTAAAAAAATATTTTTTGAATTTTTATCGATTTTCTTTTTTACAATTCTCAAATTTTTGATAATTTTTGTTTTGTAGTCGTTAGAGCCTGGTCCACAATTTAAGCTTTTATAAATACCTCTTGAACATCCACCTTTTTTATTAAAAAAACCATGACTGATCTCTTTAAATTTAGATAATTTTTTTGAAACTATCAATTAAACCCCAACTTATATTTATTGTTTTTGTTTTTGATAAACATTACCTTAAATAAATTTCCCATTTCTTTCTCATCTATGAGTTTTTTTAATCTAAAATAAATATCTGCTTTTTTTGAAAAGCTTTGATTTTGCGATATTATCTCGGCTCTATTTTTTATACCTAATTTTACTAAAAAGCTTCCTTGAGTTGTTATTAAGTCTTTTAAACCACCTAATTGATTGATTATTTTCTTAAATAAGAAAAAATTGATATTATGAGTAATATCTGAAGTACCGATATTTTTTAAAACACTGTTGTGTTTATGATTTGAAATCGATTTAAGAGTATTTTTCATCCTCTTTTCCATATACCCGTAATCTATCATTAGAAGACCGCCATTATTTTTTTTAACTATTCCAGCAACTTTTTTTAAATAATCCGCTCCAACTAAGGAGTATTCAATAAATTTTTGGTCTTTTGAAATATTGTAATTAATTTCTTTTTCAAATTTTTTCATATTAAACTTTCTTTCACAAAAAAAAGGCTTTTTTTGATTTTTAAAATTTACATATCTTTCAAACCAAAGATCTTTTTTTTTAATAAATTGTTTTATTGCTATTGCATCAAAAAACTCGTTTGCAATGAAAATAGTTGGAAATTTTTTTATTTGTTTTAGATCAGAAATCCAAATAACTTTTTCTTTGTTTAATTTATTTTTTTGAATTTTTTTTAATTTTAGACTTTTTTCATGAATTAAAATATTACATGAGCTTAAAAACGCTGGAAATTTTTTAAAAGTTTCTAAAAATATTTTCATCATTTCACCGTTTCCTGCACCAAGTTCCACTAAATTAATTTTTTTTGGGGTTCCTAAATTTTCCCAAAAACCTACAATCCATACAGCTATCATTTCAGAAAACATTCTAGAAATATTTGGTGCAGTTATAAAATCGCCCTTTAACCCGAAAGGGTTTTTTTGCATATAATATCCTTTTTTTTTATCATATAGAGCAAAATTGATAAATTTATCTAAAGAGATTTCAAAATTATTTTTGATGGTCATATTTTTTTAAAGTCAAATAAGAACCAAATATAAAAAAAACTAAACATAAAATTTGCCCCATACTCAATTTAAATAGAACGTAACCTAATTGTTCATCTGGCATTCTTAAAAATTCTACAAAAAATCTGAAGACAGAGTAAAATATTAAAAATACTCCAGATAAGAAACCAGGATTTTTAGCTGAGGACGCTTTTCGAAAATATATCAATATAAAAAATAATAACAGTCCCTCAAAAAAAGCCTCATAAAGTTGAGATGGATGACGATATATTTCATCAATTTTTTCAAATTTAATTCCCCATGGTAAAGTTGTTTCTTTGCCATAAAGCTCTGAATTTATAAAATTTGCAATACGTCCAAAAAAAATTCCTATCGGCGCAACTGACGAAACAATATCAAGATAAATATAAGAATTATGATTATGTTTTTTTGCAAACCATACGCTCATCACAATTACACCCAATAGTCCACCATGGAATGACATTCCTCCATTCCAAATTTTAAATATTTCAAAAATATTCTCTAAATAGTAATCTAAATTATAAAATATTACGTAACCTAATCTTCCACCAATTATAATACCTAAAATTATATAAGTAATGTAGTCGTCAAATTTGTCTTTTAAATTATCATCTTTTATAAAAATTCTTTTTGCCAAAACCCATCCAGCAAGAATTCCAAATATATATGATAAAGAATACCATCTAAATTCTAATGAAAATAAACTAAATGCAACTGGGTCAAAATTATTAATGAACATTTTTAATTATAATAATAGATTAAAGATATAATAACTTATTTAATAAATATATGAAAAATTCAAAATTTGTTTTTGATAAATTTACTAAACTTCTAGAACAAGGTTTAGTCTCATCTAGAGACTTAAAAAATGAGATAGTAAACATTTTAAAATCAAAAAGAGATGAAATCGTATTCAAAATGAAATTAACGAGTAAGGATGAATTTGATATTCTTGCTAAAAGAGTAGAAAATTTAGAGAAAGAACTTGAAAAAAAAAAGGTTTTAAAAAAAAAGGTTAAACGGGTAAAAAAATCTTAACTTCAAGTCCATTCAAATTGGATTTATTCAACTTTATATTACCACCGTGGGAACGTACGATGTCAGATGCAATTGACAGACCAAGCCCTACACTTGATTTGGAGTCTGCTCTTCCTTTGTCTATTTTGTAGAAAGGTTTAAATACATTATCATATTCACTTTCTGCTATTCCTGGACCATCATCTTCAACTTTTATTATTATGCTTGTTTTCTTCTTTTGAAGTTCAATATTTATTTTATTCCCATATTTAATTGAATTTTCTAATAGATTATTAAGACATCTTTTAATTAGATTTTTTCGACCATTTAAATAAACCTCTCGTAATATTTCTTTTGTAATGTTTTCATTATTATACTTAGCTATAATCTCATCTATTAAATCGCTTAGATTGAATAGCTCATCCTTTTCCATAAATGAGGAACTTGTAAACTGCAAATATTCATTAAGCATTTTTTCCATTTCATTTATATCTTCGGTTAACTTCTTAGCTATGGATTTATCTTTTATAAACTCGGTTTGTAATTTCATTCTTGTTAAGGGTGTTCTCAAATCATGACTAATCCCAGATAGCATTTCAGATCTTTGATTTAGATGTCTCATAATTCTTTTTCTCATTCTATCGAATTCATAACCTGCTTGACGTATCTCAGCTGCACCAGAGGGCTTAAATTCATCTACATTTTCCCCTCTTCCAAATTTTTCGGCAGCTTTAGCTAAAGCTGTGATTGGTCTTGTTTGATTTTTTAAAAATATAAGCGAAATAATTACTACTACGAATGCAGGTACAGTTATCCATAATCCAAACAGTCTTGCAGAAGTGCTTGTCAGTCTATCCTTAGGGACTATAAATTTAAAGAAACCATTTTGATATTTAATTCTTAAATCAACTAACTCTTTATAACTTGTAGTATCAAACCAAAATATTTCTAATCCAAATTTAGATTTTAATTCTCTTCTCAGTGTTCTGTCTATTGGACTAAACCATCTTTCATTGTAAGAGAAATTAAAATTTTCATCCTCAACAAATTCGATATTCAAATCTTGATATAATGAAAAAATGTTTTTTATTTCATCCTTTGCATAATTATCATTACTATAAACCTCGATGAAAGTTTGTATTTCACTAACCAATGCTCTTGTCATTCCTTTGTTAGTTTTTATCCAAAGGCTATCAAAAAAAACTATTGTAATTATTAATTGAATTAAAATTACCGGGATAGCAACTATTAGCAAAGCTCTGTAAAATAATCTTTTTGGTAATAAATTTTTTACAAATTTATTCAATCCATAAAACATAGCCAGCTCCTCTTATAGTCTGTAGAAATTTTGGATTTTTTGGATCTATTTCAATTTTTTTCCTCAATCTAGTTATGATAACATCAATTGATCTTTCTTTATCTAAGTCAATTAATCTGCCAATTTCTTCCCGTTCAAAAACTTTTCCTGGGTTATTAATCATTTTCTCTAATATTGTTTTCTCAGTGTTATTTATTTTAAATTCTGAATTACCATGAAAAATTATCTGCTTACTTAAATCTATTTTTACATTTTCAAATTCTATTATTTTCTTAGAATTATTTTTTTTTGTTTTGTTAATTATGTTTTTAATTCTAAGATCAAGTTCCTTGGGCTCGAAGGGTTTAGCTAAATAATCATCTGCTCCCACTTCTAATCCCTCTATTCTTTCATTCGGCTCACCTTTAGCAGTTAATAATATTATTGGAGTATTAATATATTCTTTATGTTCTTTTAAAAAATCAAGCCCACTTTTTCCAGGCATCATGATATCTAAAATTATTAAATCAAACTTAATAACCTTTATTTTTTCAGACGCATTTTCTGCGGTATCAGCTGTGGTGACTAAATATTTTTTTTCATTTAAATATTTTTTAACCAATGATCTTATTCCTTCATCATCATCAACCACTAAAATATGAGCCAGAAAACTATCCATTAATTATTCTTTTTAAAACTTCATCAAAATTAAGAACTTCTTGAGAACTCGAATTAAGCAATGCATTATAAATTCTTTTTTTTTGTATTTCAAAAATCTCTTTAAAAATTTTTTTTCCTTTTTCATTTAGAAAGATATGTTTAATTCTTGTGTCAGTCTCGTCTTTATTAAAAAAAACCATTTCAAGCTTGATCAAATCTTTTAAAACCCTATTTAGGCTTTGTTTAGATACTTTAAGTTTCCTCATAAGTTCTGAGATTGATATTCCCTCATACATAGATATTAAATGAATAGTTTTTTGATGAGCTAGGCCAATATGATATTTATTGAGAATTTTTTTTGAGTCTGAAAAAGTTTCTCTATAACTTATAAATAATTTTTCAATTAAATGTTTTAATTGTTCATCTTTTAAATATAAAAGCTCTTTCATCACAGGTAAGTTATATTGACATATTATATATACACAGATATTTTTCAGTAATAATTTTATATTTCATACATGATACCTTACGATAAAAGATCTGGTAAAATATGGTACAACAGCGAATTAGTTGATTGGTCAAATGTTAAAGTGCATGTTTTAAGCCATGGATTACACTACGCTAGTTGTGTTTTTGAGGGAGAGAGAGTTTATGATGGTTCAATCTTCAAATTAGAAGAACATACTTCAAGATTTTTTCATTCAGCAAGACGAATGGGTTTTGAAATTCCTTACACTGAAACGGAAATAAACGCTGCTTCAAATACTATAATTAAAAACCAAAAAGTTGAAAATGGTTACGTAAGACCAGTTGCCTGGAGGGGCAGTGAAATGATGGCGATCTCAGCTCAACAAACAAAAATTCATGTTGCAATAGCAACATGGGAATGGGGGTCCTATTTTGATCCAAAATTAAAAGTTGAGGGGATTAGATTAAATATTTCTAATTGGAGAAGACCGGCTCCTAATACAATACCATGGGATACAAAAGCGTCAGGTCTTTATATGATATGTACTCTTTCAAAACATGAGGCAGAAAAAAATGGTTATACAGATTCTTTAATGCTAGATCATGAAGGCAATATTGCTGAAGCTACTGGTGCAAATATTTTTTTTAAAGATTCGAATGGTGAGTTACATACGCCGTTACCAGACTCTTTCCTAGATGGAATTACTAGAAGAACAGTAATTGAAATTGCCAAATCAAAAAATATTAAAGTTCATGAAAGAAAAATAAACCCCTCAGAGTTAAAGAATTTTGTTGGATGTTTTTTAACTGGAACTGCAGCAGAGGTAACCCCAGTTTCTTGTATCGCTGAAAATGAATTTAAAGTTTGTGATTTAATTATTGGTCTTAACGAAAGTTATCAGAAACTTGTTAGAAAGAAAAAAGCAGCTTAATCTTTATTATCTTCTGAGATAGCATGATCAATACCTTTTCGCATATATTCATATCCCGTAAAAAGAGTTAAAGCAGCCGAAAGCCATAAAAGAATTATTCCAATAGTTTGAGCATTATAATCTTGAAAATTAATAATTTTGTTTCCAGTTTCACCAGAAAGCAAAAGTGCAATAGCAACCATTTGCAATACAGTCTTTAATTTTGCTAGATTTGAAACTGGTAGTTTTATTTTTCCCTTAGCCAAAAATTCCCTTAATCCAGATATCAAAATTTCTCGAGTTAAGATAATAATTGCTGCTATTACCTCGTAATTTCTTATAGTTCCGTCCATTACCAAAAGTATTAAAGCAGTTGCAACGATAATTTTATCTGCAATAGGATCAAGTAATTCTCCAAGTTTAGACTCTTCCCCAAGAAATCTTGCTAGCATTCCATCTAAAAAATCTGTGAAAGATGCAACTATAAATAAAATTAACGCTGTCAAATCTCCATAAAAACCTGGCAAGTAAAATGCTAACACAAAAAAAGGAACAATTAAAATTCTTCCTATAGTCAAAATATTTGGTATTTTTTTAAGCATAATTTTTTTTATTCATGAAAAAAGTTATATATTTTTTTCGCAACTTTTTCTTCGACCCCTTCCACAGATTTAATTTCATCTAGACTTGCAGACTCAACTGCCCTAGCTGATCCAAAATGGTTTAATAAAGCTCTTTTTCTTATGGAACCTATTCCGTCAATTTGGTCTAACAGCGATTTACTAATACCCTTCTTCCTTTTTGCTCTATGAGCACTAATTGCAAAACGATGAGACTCATCTCTTAATCTCTGAAGAAAGAATAAAGTAGGATCATTTTTAATGAATTTAAATTCCTTACCATTATGAAAGAAAGTCTCATTTCCACTATTTCTATATTTACCTTTAGCAATCGCAATTATAGGAATATCATGAAGTCCAAGTTCATTTAAAGTTTCTCTAGCTACTGAATATTGTCCCTTTCCTCCATCTACCATTACCAGATCAGGAAAAGTTAAATAGTTATCTTTTTCTTGTATTGCTCTTTTAAATCTTCTATTCAAAACCTCTTTCATCATTCCATAATCATCTTGTTCATTCTTTTTAAGCTTGATGTTAAATTTTCTATATCTTTTTTTAATAAATCCATCATCACCATAAGCTATCAATGCGCCTACACTGTTTGTTCCCTGTATATGACTGTTATCATAAACCTCAATCAGATTAATATTGGTCTCTAGATTAAATTTACTTGCCACAGCTTCAAATAATTCCTTATTATTTTGACTTTCATAAAGCTTTCTATTTAAACTCTCTTTAGCGTTTTTTATCGCTTGATTAATTACTTTTAATTTTGACCCTTTTTTAGCTATTGATATAGTAACTTGTTTTTTTTCTTTAAGAGAGAGTGTTTTTTCGATTAAAACTTTTTCTTTTATCTCTTCAGATAATATTATTGAGGAGGGTACACTTTTATTTTCATAAAATTGTGTGACAAAAGAATTAATTATATTGCTTAAATTCTCATCGGGATCATGTTTTGGAAAAAAAGATTGATTACCCCAGTTTTGTTTTGACCTATAAAAAAAAACCTGAATACAAGCTTTGCCGGACTCCTTATAACCTGCGATTACGTCAGCCTCTATAAGATTAGCCTCATTAATTCTTTGTGATGATTGAATAATATTTAATGACTTTATTCGATCTCTTAAAATTACCGCTTTTTCAAAATCTAAATTTTCGCTAGCTTTTTCCATCTGCTCTGAGAGGCTTTTTTGTATTTTCCTTGATTTACCGGAAACAAACTCAATAGCATCATCAACAGTCTTTTTATATTCCTCACTTTCTATGTAACCAACGCATGGGCCAGAGCATCTTTTAATTTGGTATAAAATACATGGTCGTTCTCTGTTTTTGAACACAGTATCATCACAAACTCTAAGATGAAATATTTTTTGGATCATTTTAATTGTCCAGTTAGCTGATCCAGCAGATGCAAAAGGTCCAAAATAAAAACCTTCAGTAGTTTTTTTTCCTCTGTGTCTTTTTATTTGTGGCCATTTATCTTTGTTGCCAATGAATATAAAAGGAAAAGATTTATCATCTCTTAGTAAAATATTAAATTTTGGTTTATATTTTTTGATTAAATTTGCTTCTAGAAGTAAAGCTTCACTTTCATTAGAAGTGGTTGTTATCTCCAATTTTCTAGTTTGTGACAACATTCTTTCGGTTCTAATAATATGGTTTTTTTCAGCTACATAACTTTTGAGTCTATTTGGTAAATTTTTGGCTTTACCAACATAAAGAATTTCTTCTTTTTCATTCAACATCCTATAAACACCAGGAAGTTTTGGGATTAAGGGCAGTTCTTTTTTTATTATTTCTTTTCCAATATCAGAACTTATCATGACTTCTCTTTTTGGTAATTTGAATACCAACAGATGAGCATTCTTTTAAAATCTCTAATTTTTCAATTTTGAGCATTATCTTAGCAATTCTTTTATCTTTAAATAATTCGTCAAAAACAGCCTCTGCAAGAGTTTCTAAAAAGTTATAATGTTTTTTCTTAACCAGTTTTCTTATCAGTTTAACAATAGTTCCATAATTAACTATTGATTTTAAATCTTTATCATTTGATGGTTTTTTATCTTGATAATCTATTTCAAGGCTAAATTTTACTTTTTGAGCATTTTCTCTTTCAAAATCATAATATCCAAGTTTTAAATCTAGTATTAACTCGTTTATAAGGATCTTTTTTTCGTAATTGAAAAGGGATTTTCCTTTATAAATTTTAACAATTTTAAAATTATTTTTTTTCATTCCTTACCTAGAACATCTGGTGTTTGCCAGTTTAAACTTTGGCCACTATCAATTGCCAGCACTTGACCAGTAATAGATCTGCTTTTTATAAAAAAGTCAACAGCATTACAAATCTCATTAACATCAACCTGTCTTTTTAAAGGAGTAGCAAGATATTGTTTTTTAAAATGTTTTTCAGTCTGCCTTTGATTTTTGATAGTAGGTCCTGGGGCAATACCATTTACCCTTATTTTAGGAGAAAGGCTCATAGCACTCGTTTTTGTTAAAGTATAAAGACCGGATTTACTAATAGTGTAAGAAAAGAAATATGGAGTTAGTTTAAAAATTCTTTGATCAATAATGTTAATAATATTGTTATTATTTCCTCTAATATTTTTAGAAAATTCTTTAGTTAAAAGTGCAGGTGCTTTTAAATTTGTTGATATATGTTTCTCCCAGCTTTTATTATTAAAATTTGCTAATTTATCATTCTCAAATAACGAAGCGTTATTAACAAGACAATCAAAATACTTTAATTTAGATTTTGCTGATTTGATAATTTTGATAATATCTTTTTCTTTACTTAAATCACCTTTGACTAAATAAACTTTAGTTCCATTGCCTTCTAATTTTTTTTTGAGAATTAGTGCTTTAGATTTTGATTTATTAAAATGAAGAACTAACTCTTTATTTTGACCTGAAAGTTTTTTTGCAATTGCAGCACCTATTCTTGTTGCTCCACCTGTGATGATTATTTTGCGTGCTTCCATTTTTTATCTTTTTTTTTGGTAACTTTTGTACCAGGCATACCCATAGTGGATCTTCCTTTGGGATAAAGTTTATTTTTAACATCATACTGTCTTATTTTTGGATTTAATGTTATTTCTAATTCAGTACTCTCTAATTTTCTTATTTCATCTCTGATTTTTGCTGCTTCTTCAAACTCAAGATTGGAGGCTGCTTCTTTCATTTTTTTATCTAAAGCTTTTAAATGTTTTTTTAAATTTCCACCAACGTTTGAACCCTCACTGATTTTTACATAATCTTTCTCATAAACACTTTCTAGAATATCGTTAATTTCTTTTTTTACTGTTTTCGCATCGATTTTATTTTTTTTATTATAAGCTAACTGAATTTTTCTTCTTCTTTCTGTTTCTTGTATAGCTTTTTTGATACTTTTTGTTTCTTTATCAGCATATAATATTACCTTGCCGTCAACATTCCTTGCAGCTCTTCCGATAGTTTGAATCAAGGATGTTTCAGATCTTAGAAATCCTTCTTTGTCTGCATCTAAAATTCCAACTAAAGCACATTCAGGAATATCTAAACCCTCTCTTAATAGATTTATGCCTACAAGCACGTCAAAAACACCCATCCTTAAGTCTCTCATAATTTCTATTCTTTCAAGAGTGTCAATATCGGAATGAAGGTATCTAACTTTCACTCCATTTTCATGGAGGTACTCAGTCAAATCCTCTGCCATTTTTTTAGTAAGAGTTGTAACTAGAACTCTATGATTTTTTTCTATTACCTTTTTACATTCGTGCATTAAGTCATCTACTTGGTTTTTAGCAGGTCTTATTTCCACTGGTGGATCAATTAATCCGGTTGGCCTTATAACTTGGTCGATAAACTTTCCTTTTGTTTGTTCTAATTCCCAAGGTCCTGGTGTTGCTGAAACAAATACTGTTTGTGTTCGCATTAAATCCCATTCCTCAAATTTTAATGGTCTATTATCCATGCAAGACGGAAGTCTAAATCCGTATTCAGCTAACGTGCTTTTCCTTGATCTATCACCTTTGTACATTCCATTAAGCTGAGGTACTGTTACATGACATTCATCAACAAAAATCAAAGTATTATCTGGAAAGTATTCAAATAAAGTAGGAGGTGGTTCGCCTGGTTTTCTACCTGACAAAAATCTTGAGTAATTTTCAATCCCAGCACAAGATCCAGTTGCCTCAATCATTTCAAGATCAAATTTAGTTCTTTCCTCAAGTCTTTGAGCCTCAAGCAATTTATTTTCTGCTTTATGTTTTTTAAGAGTAATTTCTAATTCTTTTCTTATATTTAAAATCGCTTGCTCAATAGTTGGTTTAGGAGTTATGTAATGACTATTTGCATAAACTTTAACTAAACTTAATTCTCTAACTTGGTCACCTGTGAGAGGGTCAAACTCTTCAATTTTCTCCAGCTTATCACCGAACAAATTTAATCGCCAAGCTCTATCTTCTAAATGAGAAGGAAAGATTTCTAAATACTCACCACGAGCTCTGAAAGTACCTCTATAAAAATTTTGATCATTTCTTTTGTACTGTAACGCAACTAGAGACTTTATTATTTGTTCTCTATTATAATCGTAGTTTTTTTGGAGTGTAAGAGTCATTTTACTATAAGCCTCAACAGAGCCTAAACCATAAATACATGATACACTGGCAACAATTAAAACATCATCTCTCTCCAAAAGTGATCTTGTTGCTGAATGTCTCATCCGATCTATTTGTTCATTAATTGATGCTTCTTTTTCAATGTATGTGTCAGATCTTGGGACATAAGCTTCTGGTGTATAGTAATCATAATAAGACACAAAATACTCAACAGCGTTATCAGGAAAAAATGTCTTCATCTCTCCATAAAGTTGAGCAGCGAGAGTTTTGTTAGGAGCAAGAATTAAGGCTGGTCTATTTGTTGCCTCAATGACTTTTGCCATTGTGAAAGTTTTTCCAGACCCAGTAACACCAAGCAAAACTTGATTAAATTGCTCTTTATTTGCACCGTTTACTAATTTTTTAATTGCCTCTGGTTGGTCACCCGCTGGCTTGAAATCAGATTTGATTTTAAATTTTTTACCACCTTCAAGTTTTCCACTGATTTTTGGGTTTTTACTCTGAATATCAGTAATTAAATCTTGATATGTATTTTCCATATATTAAAGAACGTAGTAGAATTAATTTATATTTCAATGAGCATAATATCAGACAGTTTAAAAAGAATTAAGCCATCGCCAACTATCGCAGTTACTCAGAAAGCTAGAGAATTAAGAGCAGCTGGTAAAGACGTAATTGGTTTAGGAGCTGGAGAGCCAGATTTTGACACTCCAGAAAATATAAAAAAGGCCGCAATCAAAGCTATTAAAAGAGGAGACACAAAATACACTGCAGTTGACGGTACACCTGAACTTAAAAAAGCTATAATTAAGAAATTTAAAAGAGAAAATAAATTAAACTATTCTTTAGATCAAATCACAGTTGGCACAGGAGGAAAACAAGTTCTTTATAATGCTTTTATGGCAACTCTTAATAAAGGGGACGAAGTAATTATACCAGCACCTTTTTGGGTATCATACCCAGATATGGTTTTGTTAGCTGGTGGAAAACCAAAAATAATCAAATGTACCGAACAGGAGGGATTTAAACTTACTCCAAAAAAATTAAAAAAAGCAATTTCTAAAAAAACTAAATGGATCATTCTTAACTCTCCATCAAATCCAACAGGAGCAGGTTATTCAAAAAAAGAAATTAACGATTTAGCAAAAATTTTAACCAGAAACAAAAAAATTTTTATTCTGAGTGATGATATTTATGAACATGTCAGGTATGACAACTTTAATTTTTTTACAATTGCTCAAATTCCAAAGTTAAAAGATAGGACACTTACAATGAATGGAGTAAGTAAATCATATGCTATGACTGGTTGGAGAATAGGTTATGCTGCTGGTCCAAAGGAAATAATAAAAGCTATTGGAAAAATCCAATCACAATCAACTTCAAATCCTTCCTCAATAAGTCAAGCTGCAGCTGTTGAGGCATTAAATGGAAAACAAGGATTTATAAAAACTAGAGCTAAAGCATTTAAATACAGAAGAAACTTTGTTGTCAAAAGCCTTAATAGTATAAAAGGCATAAGTTGTTTGACCCCAAATGGAGCATTTTACGTATTTCCAAGCTGTAAAGGATTGTTAAATAAAAAAACAAAATTAAAAACTGACACTAATTTTGTTCAAAGATTGCTTGAAAAAGAAAATGTTGCTGTTGTCCAAGGTTCTGCTTTTGGCTTAGATGGCTATTTTAGAATTTCTTATGCTACATCCATGAAGAATTTAAAAAAAGCAATGTCGAGAATTAAATCTTTTTGTGAAGCTCTAAACAAATAATTATTTTTGATTTAAAATTTTTTTTGCTGGGATTGTTTTTTTAATCCAATTATTTGGAATAGAATTTTTACCTTTTAAAGCTGCAAAATATGCTCCAGTAAAATTTGCTCTTGAACAATTGCAACCACCTGCCTTTATTGTTTTTAAAATAGCATCTTTATAATTTTTTGAATTAATAATTGTATATATTGAGCTGTTAAAAGTTCCTGGATAGCTACAAGCCATACCTAGTTTCTTTATCGTAGTTGGATCAAACTTTGTTCCAAATTTTCTTATTTTTTTAATGTCATTAACAATTCCTTTAAAAAAAAGATTTCTATTGAATTTTTTAATGAATTCTTTGACTGGGTCTTTAGCTCCTTTCAACGCAAAATCTATTAAATAAAATTTTGCCATAGCATATTTAAAACTTATTTTTGATACTGTTACAATTTTGAAAATTTTTTCTAAACTTTTAAAATCAAAGCCATATAGAAAATATGGAAGAGTAGCACAAAAACCATCTGACTCATTGACTTTTACACCACCAGAGATCTTCTTTTTCAACTTGATATTTTTTACCGTCTCAATAATATTTTGATGTATCCACGGTCCCTTGACTATACCACGCCAGTCTTTGACTTTCTTATATTTTGATCTCAGTTTTAAATTTTTCCAATATTTACTTCCAGGGCCAAAGTTTTTAAGGATTTTTTTTTTGAAACGTTTCTCTATATTTTCGTGTCCATCCAGTAGTGTGTGAAACATCACTTGGCTAATTTCATTGTAACCAGAGACTTTTCCGGTTTTGATATTATAGAAGGGACTTCTATTTTTTTTTAAGAAAGAAAAGTCCTTTTTTCCTTTAATATAAACATCTAATTTTTTTTGATTATATACCCAATGTAATGGTCTGGCTGCTGCATCTGCAACTGTAGCGCCTAAGAAAACATGGAGATTATTTTTCACTTTAATGAGATAAAAACTTTTCAGCCTCTAGTGCTGCCATACACCCCATACCAGCAGCAGTTACGGCTTGCCTAAATGTTTTATCCTTTACGTCTCCAGCCGCATAAACACCTGGTACATTAGTTTCTGTTGAATCTGGTTTTGTTATCAAATAACCCTCATTATCCATATTAAGTTGATCTTTAAATAATTGCGTTGCAGGGTCATGACCAATAGCAATGAAAACACCGTCTAATTTTATTTCATCAATTTTATTTGTTTTCACATTCTTAACTTTAATTCCTTTAACATTTTTTGGATCTTTATCTCCAATTACATCCTCAACAACTGTATCCCAAATGATTTCAATTTTTTTATTTTCCATAAGTTTTTTTTGAAGCATTTTTTCAGCTCTTAAACTATCTCTTCTGTGAATTAATTTTACTTTTGACGCAAATTTTGTAAGAAACATTGCTTCCTCAACAGCCGCATTACCTCCACCTACAACAGCAACTTCCTTATCTTTAAAGAAAAAACCATCACATGTTGCACATGCCGATACACCAAATCCTCTGAACTCCTGTTCAGATTTAATATTTAACCATCTAGCTTGGGCACCAGTGGAAATTATTATGCTATCAGCAGTATATTTTTGACCAGTATCACCTATAGCTTCAAAAGGTGTTGTTTTTAAGTTTACTGAACTTATATGATCTTCAATCATTTCTGTTCCAACTGCTTTTGCTTGTTCTTTCATTTGATCCATAAGCCATGGACCTTGAATAACATCAGCAAATCCAGGAAAGTTTTCAACATCTGTTGTTGTGGTTAATTGACCTCCAGGCTCCGCCCCATAAACTAAAATTGGATTCAACATTGCTCTCGCAGCATAAACTGCAGCAGTGTATCCAGCAGGACCAGACCCAATTATTAACACTTTTGTGTGTTTAGTTGGATTTTGATTCATATGAAAGCTATATAGTGATAAATGACTAAATTAAAAGGTTTATTATTGACCGAGGGTATGCATGGCATGATTAGCCAAGTTGAGGGGCTTGCCAAAGCTCTTAATCTTGAATTTATACACGAAAAAATTGAACTAAATAATTTTTGGAAAATGATTCCTCCAAAATTAACGCCTGTAAAAAATTTTGTTTTCAAAAATAATATATCAGAAAAATTTAATGTATTAATTTCATGTGGGAGAAAAAGTGTAGTCCCATCCATCTTTTTAAAAAAAAAATTTGGAAGTAAAATTATGAACATTCATATTCAAGATCCAAAAGTATCATTAAATAATTTTGATTTTGTTATTGCGCCAGAGCACGATGGTCTTGAGGGAAAAAATGTTATTAAAACCAAAGGAGCAATTCATTATCTTACCGAAAAAGAGTTAGAGGAAAATATTAATTATTTAAAACCTAGAATTAAAAAAGAAAAAGTAATTGCGTTTATCGCTGGTGGTCCAAATAAGTATTATGATTTTAATGAGGAAATAATTGAGGAAATTTTTATTAAAACTAAAAAAAATTTTATAAATCAAGGTTATCAGCTAATTTTTATACCTTCAATTAGAACACCACAAAAAATTATAGATAAAGCTCAAAATTTTTTTGATGATGACCAGATAATAATTCAAGATATTGATAAGAAAGCCTACTTGTCATCACTTAAGCTAGCTAATCATATTATTGTAACTTGCGACTCTACATCTATGATATCTGAGGCAGCTATGTCGGGAAGACCAATATATGTGGCCCAAATGCCAGCTATTAAAAAAAACATCCGTTTTAAAAAATTTTTTGAGCTTTTTAAATCCCTAGAAATAATTAAAAACTTAGGAGACACAGTGGAAGAATGGAATTATAAAAAACTTAATGAAACTGATAGAATATCGGGATATATAGAGAAACGATTTAAAGATTATGACTTTTCTTAATTCTATACTGAAAAACTCAAAAAAGTATGAATTCCCATTTAATCATTGGGAATATAATAATGCTCTAAGTGAAGAGGCTATTAAGGAAATAGAAAGCGCAGACATTCCCGATGTAAGCAAACATAATCTAAACTATGATGGTACAAGAGCAATTGATGGTGGTGCCGCCGAATTTAGAGAAGGCATAGCGTCAGGTGGAAAGGCAATAAAATTTAGATGTTTTGTTACAAAAGACAATGCTTCCCAATTTCCAAATTTAGTAAAATTTATTAATGAACTTCAATCTAAAGTAACATGCAAAACAATTTCCAAAATGATTAATAAAGATTTATCTGGTTCATATGTCAGACTTGAAGTTATATGTGATCGTGAAGGTTTTTGGTTAAAGCCACATTGTGACATTAAAGAAAAATTAATGTCAGGACTTATTTTTGTTAATAATGCAGATGAGTCTGAGGAATTAGGGACTGATTTTTATAATGAAAAATTAGAAAAAGTTAAAACAGTTCCCTACAAACATAATTATGGTTATTTATTTACAAGTGGTCCAAATACATGGCACGGTATGGAGAAGAAAAAAATTGTTAAAGAAAGAAGATGTATTCAAGTCAATTATGTTACATTTAAAACTGATTGGAAAGTTGATTAAATATTTTGTAAAGACGTTACCTCTAATTTTTTTGTTTTAAGTGATTTAATACCCTCAATACATGCAAGCGCTGTTGACATATTTGTGCAGTAGGGCACTTTATTTTTAAGTGTTGCTCTTCTTAAAGCAATAGCATCGTTTAATCTATGCTCAGTGTTACCTCCGCCAGTATTAATTACTAAAGCTATTTTTTTGGAGTCAAGAACATCAACGATATGAGGTGACCCACTACTTACCTTATTAATAATCTTACACTTCATGCCATGTTTTTTAATGTATTCAGCTGTTCCTTTTGTAGCACACAAATGGAATTTTAGTTTCAAGAGTTCTTTTGCAAGCCCTAAACCTTCATCTTTATGAGAATCTTTTAATGATAAAAAAGCCAGTCCATTTATAGGTAACGAATTAGACGATGCTATCTGGCTTTTTGCGTATGCCATTCCAAAATTTTTGTCAAATCCCATCACCTCTCCAGTTGATTTCATTTCTGGACCTAACAATAAATCACTATTTGGAAATTTATTAAACGGAAAAACAGCCTCTTTCACGGCGAACATTCCTTTAGATTTATCTTTTAAATTAAATTTTGAAAGTTTTTCACCAGCCATAACTCTCGAGGCTATCTTTGCCAAGGGTATTCCTTTAGCTTTTGAAACAAAAGGAACAGTTCGGCTAGCTCTCGGATTTACTTCAATAACAAAAATTTCATCTTTCTTTATTGCAAATTGAACATTCATAAAACCTTTTACTTTCAGAGCTAGGGCTAAATTTTTTGTTTGTTTCTCAATTTCTT
This sequence comes from uncultured Pelagibacteraceae bacterium, assembly GCA_902612225.1. Lineage (GTDB taxonomy): Bacteria > Pseudomonadota > Alphaproteobacteria > Pelagibacterales > Pelagibacteraceae > Pelagibacter. The sequence goes on from CACMCS010000002.1 coordinate 50,017, forward strand.
TTAGTAAAAAAGGTTTTATTGAAACTGGTGGTAAGCTGCAAGCCGAGTCCCCAGAATGAATTCCTGCTTCCTCTATATGTTGCATGATGCCAGCCACATGTACTTCTTTGCCATCGGATATAGCATCAACATCCACCTCCATCGCATGATCTAAAAATTTGTCAATAAGAATTGGATTTTTTTCTGCTGCTTTAAAGGCTTCCTCTACAAAATTTTTTAATTGGCTTTTTTCATAAACAATTTCCATTGCTCTTCCTCCAAGAACATAAGAGGGTCTAACCATTAAAGGCAAACCAATTTTTTCAGATATTTCAATTGCTTGTTTAAAATTTTTTGCAATTCCACTCTCAGCTTGATTTAGATTTAATTTTTCTAAAAGTTTTCTAAATCTATCTCTATCTTCTGCTAGATCAATAGATGAGTATTGAGTTCCTAAAATTGGAAGATTATTATCATGTAAAAATTTTGCCAATTTAATTGGAGTTTGACCACCAAATTGGGTAATGATACCAACTAAATTCCCTTTATCTTTCTCTCTCTTTATAATGTTGAAAACATATTCTTCCTTTAAAGGCTCAAAATATAATCTATCGCTAGTGTCATAATCTGTTGAGACAGTCTCAGGATTACAATTAACCATTACAGTCTCAAAACCAGCAGCCTTTAAAGCAAAACTGGCTTGACAACAGCAATAATCAAATTCTATTCCTTGTCCTATTCTGTTTGGTCCTCCACCTAATATTATAATTTTTTTCTTAACAGACGGGTCGGCTTCACACTCTGAATTTATTGAAAAATTTCTTTGATATGTTGAATACATGTATGGTGTAAAGGATTTAAATTCTGCAGCACATGTATCAACTTTTTTGAATACTGGTGAAATTTTAAGTGCAGTTCTTTTTTTTCTAACAATATCTTCAGATAAATTTGATAGCTCAGAGAGCTTTTTGTCTGAAAAACCTATTGATTTTATTTGGTTAAAATCATCAAAATTTTTAGGTAATCCATTATTTTTGATCCTAATTTCATTGTCTATTATTTCTTTAATTTGGTCTAAGAACCATGGATCAATTTTTGATAAATTATAAATTCTTTTAAGCTTAATTTTTTTTCTCATTGCTTCAGCAACAAGTAAGATTTTATTTGGAATATTTTCTTTTAGTTTTTTTTCAATTTGTCTTTTATTTAGATTAAATATTCTATCTAATCCTGAGAAACCAGTCTCAAGAGAAACCATTGCTTTTTGAAGAGACTCTTTAAAGTTTCTTCCAATTGCCATTGCTTCCCCAACCGATTTCATTGATGTGCCTAGAATTGCGGGAGAAGTTGAAAATTTTTCAAAAGTAAATCTTGGAATTTTGGTTACTACATAATCTATACTTGGCTCAAACGATGCTGGAGTAACTTTAGTAATTTCATTTTTCAATTCATCCAACGTGTATCCAACCGCAAGTTTTGCAGCGACTTTGGCAATGGGAAATCCAGTTGCTTTTGATGCAAGGGCTGATGACCTTGATACTCTTGGGTTCATCTCGATTATTACCATTCGCCCATTTTTAGGATTTATTGCAAACTGAACATTTGAACCACCTGTCTCAACTCCAATCTTTCTCAAACACGCAATAGAAGCATTTCGCATTACTTGATATTCCTTATCAGTTAATGTCAATGCAGGAGCAACAGTAACTGAGTCTCCTGTATGTATTCCCATTGGATCTACATTCTCTATCGAACAAATAATTATACAATTATCTTTTTTATCCCTTACAACCTCCATTTCAAATTCTTTCCAACCTTCTAAACACTCTTCCACAAGTACTTGGCTCACTGGAGACTCGTGCAAACCATTTTTGATAATTTTTAGGTAATCCTTTTTATTTTTTGCTATTCCTCCCCCTAAACCTCCAAGCGTAAAAGCTGGCCTAATTATTGCTGGCAAACCAATTTTATTTAAAACTTTTGATGCTTGATTGATATTGTTTACGATCTCAGATTTTGGGAGATCTAAACCAATATCAATCATGTTTTTTCTAAATTTTTTTCTATCTTCTGCATTGGAAATAGCTTTTGAATTTGCACCAATTAATTCAATTTTATATTTTTTTAAAATTCCTTTTTTTTCTGCTTCCATTGCAAGGTTAAGAGCAGTTTGGCCACCCATGGTTGGAAGAATTGCATCTGGTTTTTCTTTTTTGAGAATTTTTTCTAAAACCTCTAAAGTAATAGGCTCAATGTAAGTTTTATCTGCAACATCTGGATCTGTCATAATTGTTGCTGGATTTGAATTGATTAAAATAACATTATAACCTTCATCTTTTAATGCCTTACAAGCCTGGGTTCCTGAATAATCAAATTCACAAGCTTGGCCAATGATAATTGGTCCAGCACCTACAACTAAAATTTTTTTAAGATCTTTTCTTTTTGGCATTTTTTTTCATATTGTTAATAAATTCTTGGAATAAATAAACACTATCTTGTGGTCCTGGGTTTGACTCTGGGTGATATTGAACTGAGAATACAGGATTATTCTTTAATCTTATTCCTTCGATACTATTATCGAACAAAGATTTATGAGTGATCTGAATATTTTTTGGTAAATTTTCTCTCACAACTTCAAAACCATGATTTTGGCTAGTAATTTCCACATTTTCACTAATCAAATTTTTGACAGGATGATTTGCTCCTCTATGACCTAATTTCATTTTTTTTGTTTTACCACCTAATGCAAGTGCGAGTATTTGATGACCAAGGCAGATACCAAATAATGGCATTTTCTTTTTAATAAGATTTTGAATTATTTGAATTGCATATTTTCCTGTGGCAGCTGGATCTCCAGGACCATTAGACAAGAAGACACCATCAGGTTTAAGAGATAAAATTTTTTCCGCAGGTGTTTTACAAGAAACTACGGTAACTTTACATTTAAAATCAGAAAAATATCTCAAAATATTTTTTTTTATTCCATAATCTATGGCGACTACATGAAATGAATTTTGATTATTTTTTCTAAAACCATATTCTTTTCTCCAAGTTTTAAGTCCTTTCCAAATATAATTTTTTTGTGTGGTAACTTTTTCTGCTAAATCTAAATTTTTCAGCCCGCTCCATTTGATCGTAGAATTAATAAGTTTGTTGATATGAAATTTACTTTTCTTTGAGTAAGCAATGGTTCCTTTTGGAGCACCTTTATCTCTAATAAAATTCGTTAAACTTCTTGTATCAAGTCCAGTAATTCCAACTATCTTATTTTTTTTTAACCAAGCATCTAAATGTTGAAAAGATCTATAATTCGATGGTGATGTTATCTCAGAATTAAAAATAACTCCTTTAGTCCATATTTTATCAGATTCAAAATCTTCTTTGTTTGTACCTACATTTCCAATATGAGGGAAGGTAAAGTTTATTATTTGTCCTGCATAAGAAGGATCTGATATTATTTCTTGGTACCCCGTTAATGAGGTATTAAAGCAAACTTCACCAGTTGCTTCTCCCTGATATCCAATTCCAATACCTCTAAAAATCTTTTTGTTTTCTAAAACTAAAATACCTGTGTTTTTTTGAGAATTTTTTGAGTGAGCTTTTTTTACTTTTTTGATCAATTACAACTCATAAGTTAAAGGTTAATACAATAATTGATTTATTATCGCAACAGAGATGTATTATAAAATTGTAAAAAAACAATTTTTCTTTTGAAGAATTTTTTCTTTAAAGTAGATTAAAATTATGTCTTTAAAAGAAACAATTGAAGCAGAATATAAAAATGCATTAAAATCTAAAGATAAAATTAAAATCTCAACTTATAGGTTAATTTTATCATCTATTAAGGATCTCGATATTTCAAACAGGTCTGGCCCAAACAAAAAAGAGACAGACGATGAGGATATAAAAAAATTGCTAAAAAAGATGATGAAGCAAAGAACCGAATCAATTGATATTTATAAAAAAAATAATCGCTCTGATCTTCTAGAAATTGAGCAAAACGAATTTAATATTCTGTCAAGTTTTCTACCTAAACAGCTTAATGATGAAGATACTAAAAAAATATGTGAGGAAATTATTTCCAAATTAAGCGCAAGCTCTATTAAAGACATGGGAAAAGTAATGGGTGAATTAAAAAAAAAGCATGCTGATGAAATTGATTTTTCAAAAGCTGGCGCCTTGTTAAAACAAATATTAAATAAATAATGAAATATCCAAAAGAATATCTAGATGAAATTAAAACTCGTCTTAAAGTTTCTAGTGTTGTTTCAAAAGTTGTAGCTTTAAAAAAAAGAGGAAAGGAGTTTGTTGGACTATCACCTTTTAAAAATGAGAAAACCCCTTCCTTTACAGTTAATGATGAAAAAGAATTTTATCATTGCTTCGCAACTTCAGAGCATGGAAATATTTTTGATTTTGTTATGAAAACTCAAAACTTAAGGTTTGGAGAAGCAGTAAAATATCTTGCTAATATTGCAGGAATGCAACCATATCTATTTACAAAACAAGATGAAGAGAGAGAAAAAAATTGGAAAGAGTATTTATCAATTTATAGCAAATATGTTGATTATTATCATGATCAGCTATTAAAAAATGAAAAACTCTCAAACGCCAGAGATTATTTAAAAAATAGATCATTAGGTAAAAATGAAGTTAAAAGATTTAAAATTGGTTTTGTTGAAAAAAATCCAAGTTTTTTTGATGAACTTAAAAAAGAATTTGGTGAAAAAACTTTATTAGAAAGTGGTTTATTTTATTTAGATGAAAAGAAAAAAAAATGTGTAGAGAGATTCAAAAGAAGATTGATATTTCCGATAAACAATATTTCAGGACAGCCAATCGCTTTGGGTGGCAGAATAATTGAAAATTTAGATTATTTAGCAAAATATATTAATTCACCAGAGACTAACTTTTTTAAAAAGGGTTCAAATCTTTATAATTTAGATCTAGCAAGAAAATTATCTAATAAGTTAGATCATATTTTTTTAGTTGAAGGCTATATGGATGTAGTTGGTTTAAGTAAAAATGGAGTTGAAAATGTTGTCGCAAATCTTGGTACATCTTTAACCGATAAACAAATTTTAACATTAAATCAGTTCTTCGATGACATTATAATCTGTTTCGATGGGGATGAAAGTGGCTATAAAGCTGCTTTAAGAGCAGCAGAAAATTCTATAAAAGAATTGAAACCTGAAAAACAAATATCTTTTTTATTTTTACCAGATAAAGAAGACCCTGATAGTTTTGTAAATAAAAATGGTAAAAACTATTTTTTAGATTTTACGAAGCAGAACAAATTACCAATTCACCAATTTATTTTCAGCCATTATAAAAAACAAACTGAAAATAATCCTTCTTCTATGGCAATATTTGAAAAGAAACTAAGGTCAATAGCAAATACAATTAAAGATAATTTTATTAAAAAATATGTTCTTGAATATTTTTTAGAGAAAATTGCAGAATTAACACCTCATTCCAATCAAAATAAGAATAAGTTTTCTGTTAAGAAAACAAGATCACTTGAATCAACAAAAAAATTTTATAACGAAACTAAGGGAATTACTGCTGTTGAGTTAAAAGAATTTTCTTTATTATATTTGCTCTTAAATAACTTATCTCTTTTTCAGTCAAATATTCATTTGGTAGAAAATATCAAATTATTCTCAGAAATTAATAAGCAAATATTCTGTTCTGCAATAAATAAATTAAAATCAAATGAAACTATTAATATTGAAAAACTTAATATTGATAAACAATTGTTAGATAAGATAAATAAGTTTGCGCCAATTAAACATATTCTGAAAGATAAATCTAAAAATGATAATCAAGTCATAGAGCTACTGGATGATATTTCAAAAGATTTATTCAATCATGATTTGGAATTAAGAATCCAAGAATTAGAATCGAAATTTTCAGAAGATTTAAGTGAAACTACTTTTAATCAGCTAAAAGAGCTTAAAAACGAGAGAAAAATCAACTAATCTGAATAAATTAGCAATGGATTTTTGCTAATTTGATATTATATAAGTCTCTCAAACTTAAATTGCTGTGGAAAGAATTATTACTAAATCATTTGCTAGATTAATGGGTCGAGGAACCCATAGAGGTTTTATTACTCACGAAGAATTAAGCAAATCTCTTGGTAAAAGAAATCTATCAGATGAAAATTTATCACAAGCTTTTATTCATATTCTAGATGAAGGAATAGTATTAGTTGAAAAAAAATCAGATTTTAAAGTTTTAAGAAAAAAAGAAAATTCTTCTAAAGAAGAGGGTAAAACAATCGAAAAGAGTGATGACCCTATTAGAATGTATTTAAGGGAAATGGGTGGTGTTGAATTACTTTCCAGGGAGGGAGAGATTGCAATTGCAAAAAGAATTGAGGCAGGAAAAGATGTAATGCTAATTGCATTGTCTCAAAGTCCAATCACTGCGCAACAATTATTTGAATGGGATGAAAAACTACAAAAAGATGAGATATTAGTTAGAGAGATCATTGATATTGATACTAACTATATGGAGGATGAAAACACAGGTCCAAGCGCTAAACAAAAAAATGCTGGAGAAGATGAAAAGGAAGAAAATTCTAATGATGAGAGTGATGATGATTTCAACCCGACACTCGCTGCAATGGAGTCTGAGATTAAGCCAAAAGTTTTACAAACAGTTCACATACTTACTAAAGAGTATCGTAAGCTGATAAAATATCAAAAAGAGAAATTAGATTGTGTTCTTAATTCACAGACTTTTTCTCCATCAAAAGAAAAAGGCTATACAAAAATTGTAAATGATATTTTAGAAAATATTAAATCTTTGCAATTGTCCCCATCTGTACTAGAGGAACTTGTCCAAAAACATTATGTTGAAAATAAAAAAATTATTTCTTTAGAGGGAAATCTTTTAAGACTTGCAATGGACCAAAAAATACCAAGAAATGAATTTATAAAGTTTTATATAGGTAACGAGATTAATCCTAATTTAAAAAAGTTTTTAGATACTAATACATTATGGAAACAATTTTTCACAAAGAATAAAGAAGAGTTTAAAAATATAAGAGAAAGATTAATTGAAATTAGTCATAAACTTGGAATGTCAGTAACTGACTTTAAAAGGTTAGTTAGTAGAGTTCAAAAGGGAGAGAAAGAATCAAGAATCGCTAAAAAGGAAATGGTAGAGGCCAATTTAAGGCTCGTAATTTCAATTGCAAAAAAATATACAAATAGAGGTCTTCAATTTTTAGATTTAATTCAAGAGGGAAATATTGGATTGATGAAAGCAGTTGATAAGTTTGAATATCGAAGAGGTTATAAATTTTCAACTTATGCAACGTGGTGGATCAGACAGGCAATTACCAGATCAATTGCTGATCAAGCAAGAACAATAAGAATCCCAGTACACATGATTGAAACAATCAACAAAATTGTAAGAACACAGAGATTAATTCTGAGTGAGTTTGGTAGGGAAGCCACTCCTGAGGAATTAGCAAAAAAACTTCGTATGCCTTTAGACAAGGTTAGAAAAGTTTTAAAAATATCAAAAGAACCAGTTTCACTAGAAAAACCGGTTGGAGATGAAGAGGATAGTAGTCTAGGTGATTTTATAGAAGATACAAAAGCACTTGCACCATTAGAACAGGCAATTAAATCAAATTTAGGTGAAGCAACAACTAAAATATTATCAACTCTAACTCCAAGAGAAGAAAGAGTTTTAAGAATGAGATTTGGAGTTGGAATGAATACTGACCATACTCTAGAAGAGGTTGGATTACAATTCTCAGTAACTAGAGAAAGAATTCGTCAAATTGAAGCGAAAGCTTTAAGGAAACTAAAGCATCCAAGTAGATCAAAACAACTGAAGAGTTTCTTAGAAAGTTAATTTGGGCCGTTAGCTCAATAGTAGAGTACTGCATTGACATTGCAGGGGTAGTTGGAGCGTAACCAACACGGCCCACCATAAAATTCTTTGTTTAATAAATTTTTCAAATTGATATAAGTAAATTTTAATCAGGGCCTGTAGCTCAGTTGGTTAGAGCAGTACACTCATAATGTATTGGTCCCAGGTTCGAGTCCTGGCGGGCCCACCATTTCATCAATACTAATTTTTTGAAAATTCTTCTAAGACTTTAAATAAAGCTTTAATGTCATCATTATTTGAATTTAAAACAGAGGCAAATTCCTCTTTTTGAGTTCTTGCTAAACTTAGGCCCTCTATTATTAAATCTCTAATTAACGGGTTTTCTGGATTTTTAGTATAGATTCTCCAATCAATTTTTATCTCAGGTCTTTCATTGGTAGCTTTTAAAATACTATTTACGATAGTGTAATTTTCATTAAGTTTCTCTTTGTTTTGCACGTCAATTTCTGGATTAGTGTATTCTGCTAGTCTACTAGAAAAACTTTTTAAAAAATATTCTTCAAATAATTCAGCATACTTTTTTTTTTCCTGTTCATTTAAAGATTTTCTTTTCTTTCCAAGTGTATAAAATCCAATTCCTTTGATATCCACAGTTTCTTTTGCGATAGACTTTAGTTTTTCAATCTTTTCATTTTTTGTGATATTTTCTCCGAGTAATTTAGATGCCCTATTGACAGTCGATTGTACAAAAATGTCAGGCTCTATAGAAAACGAATTAAATGTTATTGAAAAAAAAATAATTGAAAAAACTAACAATTTTTTTTTTATCATTTGGTAATGAAATTATTGTGTTTCTATTTCTTCCCAATCGCTATCATCTTGAGTTTCAATAACTTTCTGACTGTTCAAGATTTTTTGTTGTCTATCTTGTAAATAAAGACTTTTTACAGATGCGTAAAAATCAAGTGAGTTTTTTTCTAAATTTTCAATTGAGTCAAAGTTTTTAGCTCTAAAATCAACCCCACTCGTAACCTTGGATGAATAATAATCTATGTCTCTAAAATAGTGAGTGTCATTTTTTACAGTCACGTTATACCAAGCATCACCTCCAAAAAAGTTAGCTAATGAGGCAATAGTGTCTCTGGCAGTAGTAGGACCTAATACTGGCAGCACTAAATAGCATCCCGGCCCAACACCATGTACGGCAAGACTTTGTCCATAATCCTCTTTTGTGTACTCTTCGAATCCCAAATATGATGCAACATCTAATAAACCCAAAATACCCACCGTTGTGTTAATTACAAATCTTCCAGCATTTACTCCTGCTAAAGCAAACTCTCCTTGAAGAAGATTATTTGGAATTGTTACTAAATTTGATAAATTGTTTAATGAATTGCTCACGCCAGTTTTAACAGGAGAGGGCATTAATCTGTAAACACTTGCGACAGGTTTAAAAATAACTTTATCTAAGCCTTGATTAAGTGCAAATGACGCTTTGTTAAAAGTTTCAGAACAATCTTTTATTTCAGAAGGTTCATTTTTTTTTAAAAGTAATTCGCCATCTGAACTAGCATGCAAATTTGAAACTAACGTCAAAGTTGTAATTATTATAACTATAATTTTCTTAATCATTGTTGATCTTGTATATTACAATGAGAAACAAATTAAAATAAGAATTAATCATAATTATAGCTTAAATGTGGCTTAAAATAACACAAAATTATTCTCCAAATTTTAATACGCCTAAAAGAGAAAAAAAAAACATTAAATATATAATTATCCATTATACAGGAATGAAAAACGAGCTGTCAGCTTTAAATAGGTTAACCGATTATAAGTCAAAAGTTAGCGCTCATTACTTCATTAAAAAAAATGGAAAAATAATTAATTTAGTTCCAGACCTTTATGAGGCTTGGCATGCAGGAAAATCAAATTGGAAAAATATTAAATCTCTAAATCGTTATTCAATTGGTGTTGAAATACAAAATTCCGGTCATGAAAACTTATATGAGAAATACTCTAATAAGCAAATGAATTCAGTTAAAAAACTCTTAAAGTTTTTAACGAAAAGATACAGAGTAAATTGTAAGAATATTTTAGGACATTCAGATATTGCTCCTAATCGTAAAAAAGATCCAGGTGAAAAATTCCCCTGGAAAGAACTAGCAAAAGTTAAACTTGCACATTGGCATCAATTAAATGAGAAAGATCTTATCAAATATAGACTCAAAAAAATTAATTTTTTAGAGAAGAAAAATTTTTTTATCAATCTACACAAGATTGGGTATATAAAAGTTCAATCAAAAAGCTCTATTTATAAAAAAAGACTTTTAATTAAAGCTTTCCAGCGAAGATTTCGACAGGGATTAGTCAATGGAATTTCTGACCAGGAATGCCTAATTCTGAGTAAAAATTTGATAAAGTCTTAATTAATTATTGTTGAAAAAATTTAATTTAGTAATAAATTGCACTAGCCAGATAAACGACTTATCGCTTTAAGCAATTAAAGAGGAAAGTCCGGGCTCCGCAAGGATACGGTGCCAGGTAATACCTGGCGGGGGCAACCCTAGGGATAGTGCCACAGAAAATAAACCGCCATAACATGGCAAGGGTGAAAAGGTGTGGTAAGAGCACACCGGTTCTATTGGTAACAATGAACGCTGGAAAACCCCACTGGGAGCAAGACTAAGTAGAGGTGACATTGTTGAAAAACTAAAAGCCATCCTTGGCTAGTCACCTGGGTTAGTTGCTTGAGTTTGGAAGTGATTTCAAACCTAGAGAAATGATAGGTTTAAATGACAGAACCCGGCTTATAGTTTATCTGGCAAACTTTTCTTAATTTTAACCATCAACAATTTATGAATTAATTATTAAAAATTTGCTTATTTAAACCATGAATTGTATGTATTGACACCTAGCTTAAAAACCCATAATATCCCATATATTCCCATATAAGGGAATTAAGGAATTTATGGTTTATGTTTTTATCAACCTACGAAAACAAATTAGACAAAAAAGGAAGGGTGTCGGTGCCAGCAAGTTTTAGATCTTACTTATCTAATTTAGGTTACAATGGAGTAATTTGTTATCCATCATTTAACAATCAATCAATAGAGGCATGGCCCCAAGATAGAATCGAAAAAATTTCAAATTCAATAGACACTTTAAATCCATTTGAAGAAAAAAGAGATTTTTTTGCTACTTCAATATTATCGGAAAGTGCAAATTTACAATTTGATAGTGAAGGGAGAATTTCACTCACATCAAAATTATTAAAACATGCAAAAATTAAAAATAGCATGGTGTTTGTTGGTCAAGGTAAAACTTTTCAGATATGGGAACCAACAATTTTTGAAAAATTTAAGGTCAATGCAAGAAAAAAAGCAAATTTAAATCGTGCGAGTCTTAAATGGGAGAATCAATTAAATAAATAAAAAGAGGGGGATAACAAGATGACAATTAACTTTAAAACTCCTGAAATCAGAGAGTTACAACCAAGACTTTTAGTAATGGGAGTGGGTGGTGCAGGTGGAAATGCAATTAATGAAATGATTGAAAATGGAATGCAAGGAGTGGAATTTATTGCTGTTAATACTGATGCACAAGATCTTAAACACAGTAAAGCAAAATCAAAAATTCAAATTGGTTTAAATCTAACCAAAGGTCTAGGAGCAGGTGCAAAAATTGACATAGGTCAAGCCGCAGCTGATGAGTCTTTAAATGATATCGTCAATGTTTTACAAGGTGCAAATATGGTTTTTATAGCTGCTGGAATGGGTGGTGGAACCGGAACAGGTGCTGCACACGTAATTGCAAGAGCTGCAAAAGAATTAAATATTTTAACTGTTGGCGTAGTGACACTACCATTTTTATATGAGGGTCCCTCAAGAATGAGGAGAGCTCAAATCGGTCTTGAGGAATTAAGAAAACATGTAGATACTATAATAGTTATTCCCAATCAAAATTTATTTAAAATAGCAAATGAGCAAACTACATTTGAGGAGTCTTTCAATCTATCAAATAATGTTTTAATGCATGGGGTTCAAAGTGTAACAGATCTGATGGTAAGACCTGGGATCATTAATTTAGATTTTGCTGATGTTGAAACAGTTATGGCATCAATGGGTAAAGCTATGATGGGAACAGGAGAAGCTGAAGGCGAAGGTAGATCTATGAAAGCTACTGAGATGGCAATTAGCAATCCTTTAATTGATGACTATACTCTAAAAGGTGCAAAAGGATTACTTGTTAATATTACAGGCGGAAAAGATCTGAAGTTATTTGAAGTTGATGAAGTGGTTAACAAAATAAGATCTGAAGTTGAGGCTGATGCAGAGGTAATTATAGGTGCAATAACTGACCCATCTCTTGAAGGAAAAATTAGAGTATCAATTGTTGCAACGGCTTTAGATGGACAACAACCTGAGACAAAATCAGTAATCAACATGGTACATAGGATACAAAATAGAAATCCTGGATACTCTGATTTTTCAAATTTAGGATCTAATACCTCTTTTAATTTTTCAACTAGCACCCCAATCTCAAGTGGCGCTAATGCTTTAAAATTAGAGAATGAAGTATCAACTGAAAATGTTAGTGAGACTATTGCGAATGAAAATATTAATCAAATTAATGATCAATATCACGAGGAATTATTAAAAAATCAACAAGCTGAAAGTTTAGTTGAAAACACTAGTAAAGATGAGGAAAGTTCTTTTACTCAAGAAGCTTTTAGCGATTCAACTAATGAAGATGAGATAAAAAATGATTTAAAAGAGTTTGGAGTAGAAAGTGATGCACCAGACTTATTTAGCTCTGAAAACGAGACCTCTTCAACAGAAAGTCTTTTGTCCCAAGAAAATGAAGATGAAGAGGACGACTTAGAGATACCAGCATTTTTAAGAAGACAAAAAAATTAATGGTCTTCGTAAAAATAAATGGAAGCCACCATAGTACAGGATAAAACAAAACATTATCCAGTACTGCTAAAAGAAATTATTAGCATTATTTCCCCTCAATATGGTGGCACATTTATTGACTGTACTTTTGGTCAAGGTGGTTACACTCGAGAAATTCTTAAAAATAAAAACAACAAAGTTATTGGAATTGATAGAGATTCTGAAAGTTTAAAAGTTGCAAAAAAAATTGAAAAAGAATTTCCAAACCGATTTATCTTTAAGAATTTAAGTTTTAGTAAATTAGGAAATTTAAAACTCAAAAATGAAAACATCAGAGGTGTATTATTTGATTTAGGTTATTCATATACTCAAATTAAAGATCCGAAAAAAGGATTATCATTTAATTCCAGTGGTTCATTAGATATGAGGATGGGTCTAAATAAATTTTCAGCTAAAGAAGCAATAAATAAATTAGATGGAAAAAGCCTTGTTAAAATTTTCAAATCTTTTGGCGATGAAAGAGATGCAAAATTAATTGTTAAAAATATTCTTAAAGACAGACTGGTAAAAGAAATAGATACCCCTCATTTAGTAAAAATTATCGAAAAATCAAAAAAAGGAAATAATAAAAAAATTCATTCTGCGACAAAAGTTTTTCAGGCATTAAGAATTTTTGTTAATAAAGAAATAAGTGAGTTAATTTATGGAATGATCCATGCAACTAAAGTTTTAAAAAAAGATGGTATTTTGGTTATTGTAACTTTTCATTCTTTAGAGGATAAAATTGTAAAATATTTCTTTAGAAGTCTCTCAGAACATAAAAGTGTATCTAGATACCAACCTGAGGAAATATATGAAGAAATCTTATTTAACTTACTTCAAAAAAAACCAATAGTGCCATCAAGTCTAGAACTAAAAGAAAACCCTCCCTCTAGGTCTGCAAAATTAAGGTGCTTAATTAAAAAGAAAAATTTTTATGATTTTAAAACTGATATTTTAGACAAATTTAAAGATTTAATCGAAATTGAAAATCTTGGACTTAACTTATGAAAAAAATTCTAACTATTAGTTTAATTTTTTCACTTATTGTAATCACCTCTTTTATAAAAAATTCTACAAAGAAAATTGATGAGGAATTATTTAGTTTAAAAGAGAATATATCAGATTTAAATTTAGAATTAAATAATGAGAAACTTGAATTTGATTATTTAAGCTCTCCAGAAAAGCTGATTAGTTATCAAAATCTTTATTTTGAAAATAAATTAACGCAAAAGAGTATAAATGAAATTGAAATTATTGACTTAACAAAGGAAAAAATTCTTACAAACAATGTCAAAATTATAGATAGCGAAAAGTAATGATATGAAGTTTATTCTCCAAGAAAACAAAGAGGAATTTGAATTTAAAAGTGACAAAAAAAATTTTGATATTAGATTTAATAGAATTGCATTTATTTTTTTTATTTTTTTCCTTATTTCTATAATTTATTGTATTCATCTTACTCATCTGGGATCTAGAGATTTAAATTCCAATATTTTAAAGAATTATGGCTCTTTTAATAAAATTCAGAGAGCAAATATTTTAGACCGAAACAATCATTTTTTAGCAAAAACTGTTAATTCTATTGATATTGGAATAAATCCAGTTGAAGCGATAGATAAAAAAAAATTGCTACTTAATCTAAAATATATTTTTCCTGATAAAGATTTTGAATTAATTAATTCAAAACTTTCAAAAGATAAATTTTTTTGGTTTGAAAAAAAAATTTCAGATGAGAATTATGAGAAAATTATGATGTTGGGTGATAAATCAATAAAACCACATGAAAATCTTATAAGAGTTTATCCACAAAAAAATTTATTTAGTCATATAATAGGACAAATAGATGATGATAACCTGGGGATTTCTGGGTTAGAGAAATCATTAGATGTAGATTTAAAAAAAAACGATAAATCTATTCAACTTACTGTCGATAAAGATATTCAGTTCCTGATAAGAGAAGAGTTAATAAGGTTTAATAAAATATTTAAAACTAAAGGTAGTGCCTCAATTTTAATGGATATTGATAATGGTGAGATATTATCGATTATTTCGCTGCCTGATTTTGACCCTAATCAAAGAGAAAATGTTACAGATGTGAATTATATTAATAGAGCAACTAAAGGTGTTTATGAATTAGGTTCTGTTTTTAAAACTTTTACCTTGGCAGCAGCCTTAAATGAAAAGATAATAGAGCCAAATACTGAATTTAAAAATTTAGAAAAAAATATTACTTGTGGAAAAAATAAAATAAGTGAATATGACAAAAAAATTCCCTCGAACTTAACTGCTGAAGAAATATTAATCCGCTCAGGCAACATAGGTTCGGTAAGAATCGGCCAAGCAATTGGGATTGAAAAATATAAAAAATTTTTAAATGATCTTGATTTAATTAATTCAATACAATTTGACATAGAGGAAATGGGTAAACCAATACCCTTTAATTGGGGAAAGTGTAAGCTTGCAACAACTTCATATGGACATGGAATAACTACTACAATTTTACAATTGACTAGCGCTTACTCTACTATTGCTAACGGTGGTTTTAGGATCAATCCAACTCTTATAAAAAAAGAAAAATATGTTAAAGGAGAAAGAATTTTAGAGGAAAATGTTTCATCAAATCTTGTCTCAATATTAAGAAAAATTGTAACTACAAAAGAAGGTACAGCAACTCTAGCTAATGTAGAAGGTTATGAGGTTGCAGGAAAAACTGGTACCGCAGAAAAAATTTTAGAGGGTGGATACTCTCGGAAAAAGATTAATACTTTTGCTTCAGTATTTCCAGCCTCAAATCCTAAGTACAGTTTAGTTGTGATGTTGGATGAGCCTAAAACAAATAGTGAGTACGTTTATAATTATAGAGATGGATCAGGAATAAAATACAAAGGAACTCCTTTTAATACTGCAGGTTGGACTTCAGTTGAAGTTGTTGGTCAAATTATAGAAAAGATTGGGCCTATTTTAGCCACAAAATACGCGCAAATTAATTGACAATGTTATTAGGCAATTATTTTACCAATATAGATAATAGTAAAAAAAAAATTTTTTTCTCAGGGATTTCATTCAATTCAAAAGATATTAAAAAAGATAATATTTTTTTTGCCATAAAAGGTAACCATTTTGATGGAAATAAATTCATTTCTATTGCAATAAAAAAAGGCTCTAAAATTATTATAAGCGAGAAAAGAATTACAAATCCTCAAAAGGATATTTTATTCATTCATACTAAAAATATAAGAAAACTTTTAGCAGAAATCGCTTTTAAAATTTATAAGAATCAACCAAATAATTTAATTGCTGTAACTGGAACAAATGGAAAATCATCTGTTTCAGATTTTTATTTTCAATTGTTAAAACTTAATAAAATAAAAGTCGCCTCAATCGGAACATTAGGTGTAAAATCGAAAAATATAAGACGAAATTTACAAAATACTACGATAGACCCAATTCGAATGGGACAAATATTATCTAAATTAAAATCTCAAAAAATTAATAATGTAATTATGGAAGCATCCAGCCATGGTCTAACTCAACATAGGTTGGATGGTCTAAAGTTTTCATCTGGTATTTTCACAAATTTATCTCAAGATCACCTAGATTATCATAAAAATTTTAAAGATTACTTTAAAGCAAAACAGTACTTATTTGAAAATTTGATAAGAAAAAAAGGAAATGTAATAACAGATGAAACATTACCAGAATTTAAAAGAATAAAAAAAATCGCAATTTCTAGAAAATTGAAATTGCAGGTTTTAAATAATAGCAAAAATCAATTTCAAATTTTATCTCATAGTTATAGAGGCGAGAAACAAATATTAAAAATTAGATACTATAATCTAACAAGAGAAATAAATTTAAATCTTATTGGAAAAATACAATTAAAAAATATTTTAATGGCGATTATTGCAGCAAAAAATAGCAATATAAGTTTAATCAAGATTCTAAATGTTTTATCACATCTTAAGCCAATAGATGGAAGACTTGAAAAAATAGGTAAAATCAAAAATAGGTCTAAAGTAATACTTGATTATGCACATACACCAGATGCACTTAGAATATGTCTTTCAAACCTTAAAGAGCAATTTCCAAATAAAAAAATAATTTTACTTTTTGGTTGTGGCGGAAATAGAGATCAAAATAAAAGATTTAAAATGGGAAAGATTGCATGTGATTATTCTAACGAAATTTATTTAACAGATGATAATCCTAGATTTGAAGATCCAAGAAAAATAAGAGATGATATTAAAAAGGGTATTCAAGACACTTCGATAAAAGAAATTCCTGATAGAAAAAAAGCTATTTCTGAGGCCATCAAAAATTTAAATACAGGTGATATTCTGTTGGTTGCTGGAAAAGGTCATGAGAAAACTCAAGATTTTGGTAAAAAGAAAATTTATTTTTCAGACAAAAAAATTATTTTAGATTGTATTAAACTTAAGAATACAAGCTTATCAAAAAACTTTAAGATAAATATTATTAAAGAATTATCAAAAATCAAAAATAAAATTCCTTTAGTAAAAGCAGATAAAGTAAGAATTAACTCCAAAGAGGTAAATGAGAATGATATCTTTTTTGCTATTAAAGGAAAAAAAAATGATGGAAATAAATATATTGGAGAGGCATTTAAAAATAAAGCATCATTAGTTGTAGTAAATAAAGTTCAAAATAAATTTAATAGCAAACGTCAGATAAAAGTAAGAAATACATTAAAATTTATGACTGAAATTTCAAAAATATTTAGACAAAATATCGATACAAATATTATAGCTATTACAGGAAGTTGTGGAAAAACTACTCTCAAAGAATTATTGGGCAATGTGTTAGGAAAGATTTCTAGTGTTAGTATTTCTCCAAAATCATATAACAATAAATTTGGAGTTCCATTAAGTTTACTTAATTTAAAACATAGTGATGAATTTGGAGTTTTAGAGGTTGGTATGGATAAAAAAGGGGAAATAGATAATTTAACAAATATTATAAAACCGAATGTTGGCTTGATAACTAACATAAATTATGCACATGCAAAAAATTTCAAAAATATCAAACAAATTGCTTTAGCTAAAGCAGAGATAATTAAAAATATATTACCCTATGGTTTTGTTGTCTTGAATGCTGATGATAGTTTTTTCAAATTACATAAAAAAATTGCTGAAAATAATAATATTAATGTGATTTCTTTTGGGATTAAAACTAAAAAAGCAAATGTTAAGTTGTTTAATATTAAAAAAGTTAAAAAGGCATTTAAAATTAAAGTTAAACTTAATGATAAGTTTAAATATTTTATAATTTCTAATAATTTTCAAAGTAATATTTATAATATTTTAAGCGCTTTAAGTGTAATAAGTATTTACAAAGATGTGCTTAAACTTAATGAAAAAATTTTCTTAGATTTTAGAAGTCCAGCAGGAAGAGGAGATCATTCTACAATAAAGATAGGTAACAAAAAAATAAACTTAATTGATGAAAGTTATAATTCTAATCCTCTATCTTTAAAATCAGCCTTAAAAAATTATGACAATATAGATACAAAAAAATATCGTAAATATCTTTTGCTTGGAGATATGATGGAACTTGGTTCACATTCAAAAAAACTTCACCAATCAATAGTTCCTATAATAAACGAGACAAATATTGATAAAGTATTTGTTATGGGAAAAATGGTAAGAGAAATATTCGATAATATTGTGAAAGTAAAAAGAGGAAGAATTTTAGAAAATAAATCAGGAATTTTTGAATTAATTAAGAAAGATTTCAATAATAATGATTATTTAATGATTAAAGCCTCAAATGCGACAGGTTTCAACAGTATAGTAAATAACTTGAAGGGTTTAAATTAAATGCTTTATCAATTTTTACTAAATTTTGTTGATAGTTTTAGTTTTTTTAATGTATTTAAATATCTAACATTTAGGACTGGTTTATCTTTTTTTACTTCATTAATTATTGTTTTAATTATTGGAGGAACTTTTATAAAACTTTTTTCAAAACAAAAAATTTTAAATCCTATCCGTAATGATGGTCCAGAAGATCATATAGTTAAGAAAATAGGAACTCCGACTATGGGTGGAGTAATTATTTTGATTGGTTTGTTAATTTCAGTACTATTCTGGGCTGATTTATCGAATTTAAATGTTTTATTTTGTTTATATATCGCAATTTCTTTTGGTTTGCTTGGGGCATTCGATGATTATAAAAAAATAAAGTATAGTAACTCCTCAGGTATCTCATCAAAGTTAAAATTAACCTTTCAAATAATACTAGCAATAATTGGTGTTAGTTTTTATGTTTACTTTAATGACTATCAAGATTTAACAAATCTATACTTTCCTTTTTTTAAAAACCTAATCATTAATCTTGGATGGTTTTTTATACCTTTTTCAATATTTGTAATTATTGGTTCATCGAATGCTGTAAATCTCACTGATGGATTAGATGGGTTAGCAACAGTGCCTGTTATACTTGTTGCAGCTTGTTTTGCATTTATAAGTTATGTTACAGGAAACATTGTATTCTCAAATTATTTGCAAATTCCTTACATAGAGGGAACTGGGGAAGTTTCAATTTTTTGTGGAGCAATCATTGGCTCTTGCTTAGGCTTTTTATGGTTCAACGCACCTCCAGCAAAAATTTTTATGGGAGACACTGGATCTTTGTCTTTGGGTGGCTCTTTAGGAGCTGTTGGTATAATAACAAAACATGAAATAGTTTTAGCAATCACTGGAGGTTTATTTGTTCTTGAAGCAGTTTCAGTGATTGTGCAAGTAATATCATTTAAACTTACTGGTAAAAGAGTTTTTAAAATGGCACCAATCCATCATCATTTTGAGAAGAAAGGTTGGCCTGAATCAACAGTTGTAATTAGATTTTGGATAATTTCTATTATTTTAGCAATGATAGGACTTGCTACATTAAAACTAAGATAATGAGTGATAATTCACAAATTTTCTTTAATAAAAAAATTTTAATTTATGGATTAGGAAAAAGTGGACTTTCGTCATTCAATTTTTTAAGAAATAAAAATGATGTTTATTTATTTGATGATAACCCAAATCTTAAAATAAATAAGTCGATTAAAAAAAAAACTCTCAATTTTAAAAAATTATTAAAAACCAAATTTGATATAATTATATTAAGCCCAGGAATTGATATAAAAAAATGTAAGTTAAAAAATTTACTTAGAAAAAAAAATAAGAATATCTATACAGATCTAGATGTTTTTTACTCATTTTATAAAAATGTCTCATTGACAATAACTGGCACAAACGGAAAGTCTACCACATGTAAACTTCTATATGATATCTTAAAAGATCAAAAAAAAGACGTAAGATTAGCAGGAAATATTGGTACACCAATACTATCTATAAATAAAATCTCAAAAAAAACAATTTTCGTTATTGAGGCTTCATCCTACCAATTAGAATATAGCAAAATTTTTTCATCAAAATTTGCCGCTATCCTTAATATTGCGCCAGATCATTTAGAGAGACATGGTAATTTAAAAAATTATATAGAGGCAAAATTTAAAATTTTTAATAATCGAAAAAGAGGAGCAATTGGATTTGTAAATAAAAATGATCATTTAATTCAAAAAAGAATTAAAACAATAAAGCCTAAATTAAAACTGGTAAATGTAGATACAAAATTGAACAATCTAATTTTGAAAAAAATTAGAAACAAATATTTTTTATCAAGATCAAATCAAGCAAATCTCTCATTTGTTTTAGAAATGATAAAAAAATTTAATGTAAAATCAAATAAATTATTAGAAAGCGTAAATAAATTCAAAGGATTGAATTATAGGCAGAAAATTATTTATAACAAAAATAAATTAATCATCATTAATGATTCTAAATCAACAAGTTATTCTTCTTCAAAAGAATTATTAGAAATGTACAAGAATATTCATTGGTTAATTGGTGGTATTCCAAAAAAAGATGACAAAATATCGTTATCAAAAAAATATTTTAGAAATATTAAGATTTATGTCTTTGGTAAAAATTTTAAAAAATTTTCAAAAGATTTAAAGAAAAATGCGGAACTTAAAAGTTTTAAAAATTTAAATCTTGCAGTATCAGCAATTTTTAAGAATATTCATAAAAAGAAAAACTCAAATAATACAATCTTATTTAGTCCAGCCTCTGCATCATTTGATAGTTTTAAAAATTTTGAGGAAAGAGGTTCATATTTTAATAAGTTGATAAAAAGATATATTAATGAAAGAAAAATTATTTAGTTATATTTCTTTTTATCAATGGTGGAAAAGTATTGATAAACCTATTCTATCATTGATCTTAATTTTATTTTTGGCGGGTTTATTCTTCTCATTAGTATCAACTTCCCTAATTGCATCTGATAAATTAGATACGAATACTTATTTCTTTTTTTTAAAACATACAGTTTTTGTTTTTTTTGGCTTTTTTTTAATTTTTATTTTATCTTTTATACCTGAAAAAGAAATTTATAGAATTTCACTAATATTTTTCTGTTTATCATTAGTTTTGTTATTCCTGGTTCCTATAATTGGAGTAGAGATTAAGGGTTCCAAGAGATGGATTGATTTGTTGGTCTTGCCAAGAATACAACCTATTGAGTTTGTAAAGCCTTTTTTAATAGTGATAATGAGTATGATAATTTGCTCTCAAAAATATACTAATTTTAATTTGAAATACTTCTTATCTTTTTTGTTAACTATATTGATATCGAGTCTTTTGATACTTCAACCAGATATTGGTCAAACTCTTTTAATTGGTTTTAGTTGGTGCGTTTTGATTTTTATTTCTGGTATTAGTATATTTTTTTTGAGCGTAGTTTTTTTTATCTCTCTAGCCACGATAGCATCTATCATTAGTTACCTTCCACAATTTAAATACATAAAAGATAGATTATTTTCTTTTTTTAATCCTGAAATGGGTACTCATAACTTTCAATCAGATAAAGCATTAGAAGCTATAATAAGTGGGGGTTTTTTTGGAAAAGGCATTGGAGAGGGAACATTAAAAAACAGAGTCCCTGAAGCTCATACAGATTACATTATTTCAGTAATTTCGGAAGAGTTTGGAGTAATCTTCATAATGTTAATTTTATTAACCTACCTAGTATTAATATTTTCAGTTCTGAAAAAAGTTTACAAAGAAAATGACAAAAAGATCAAACTAATCCTAACCGGATCTATTAGCTTAATACTCATGCAAGCAATGATTCATATAGGAGTAAATATTAGATTATTCCCAACTACAGGAATGACTTTACCATTTTTAAGTTATGGGGGTTCATCGATTATAAGTATTTCTATAATGTCTGGTATAATTTTGAATTTAACAAAAAGAAAAATAACTGAATGAAAAATATATTAATTTCAACAGGAGGATCAGGGGGACATGTAGTGCCAGCAAAAATTCTAAGTGAACATTTGCATTCAAATTTTAATGTTTTTATTTCTACTGACTCAAGAGGGCTGAAATATCTAGACGGTGAAAAAAATGATATTATTTTGATAAATACTCCTAAATTAAATCTTAATATATTTTTTATATTTAAAATATTCCAAGTAATTTATTTGGTGATTAAAACAGTTTTATTATTAAAAAAAAATAAGATTAATGTCGTTTTTTCAACAGGAGGATATATGTCATTACCTGTTTGTTTTGGTGCAAAATTATTAGGAATAAAGATATACCTACTTGAACCTAATATTGTTTTAGGTAGAGCAAACAGACTCTTTTTAGGTTTTTGTAAAAAAATTTTTACTTATACAGAAAGTTTAAAAAACTTTCCCAAAAAACTTAAACATAAAATTCAAATAATAACTCCACTAGTTAAAAAAAATTTTTATGAGAAAAGAGAAATTAAGACAGAAAATAAAGCATTCTGTCTTTTGGTTGTTGGTGGCAGCCAAGGAGCAAAGATTTTTGACAATGTGGTAAAAAATGTAATCGTTAATTTGTCGAAAAAAAATAAAATCAAAATCATTCAACAAACTCATAAAAGTAATACTGATCAATTAAGAAGTATTTATGATGAGGCTAAAATTGAAAATATCATTTTTGATTTTGAGGAAAATTTGGCAGATTTGATAAATCAATCAGACCTATGTATTACGCGTGCTGGTGCATCTACCTTAGCAGAATTATCAATCATGAATAAACCGTTCCTAACAATCCCTTTAGTTTCAGCAAAAGATAATCATCAATTTGAAAACGCAAATTTTTATCAAAATTTAGGTTGCTGCTGGATTATGAATCAAAAAGACTTTAATGACGTTAATTTAGAAAAATTTTTAAATCATATAATTATGAATAAGTCCGAATATAATATAAAAAAAAATAACTTAGAAAAACATAATTCCCAAAATTCATGGAATAATATAAATCAAAAAATATTGGAAATTATAAATGAAAATTGAATTAGCTAAAAAAGAAATTATCCATTTTATAGGTATTGGTGGAATAGGTATGAGCGGTCTTGCATTGATTATGAAGGCAAAAGGTTTTCAAATTCAAGGAAGCGATATCTATAAGAATAAAAATATTGAAAAATTAAAAAAACAGGGTGTCAGAATTTTTATTGGTCACAAAAAGCAAAATATAAAAGATGTTACAATTGTAGTGACTTCCTCTGCGATAAAAAAAAGTAATCCAGAATTACTAGAAGCTAAAAGAAAAAAATTACCAGTAATTAAAAGAGGGAAGATGTTAGCAAATCTTGTTTCTTTAATGAAAAATATTGTTGTAGTTGGCTCCCACGGTAAAACAACAACGACATCTTTAGTAAGTTCTATTTTTGAAAACACAAAATTAGATCCTACAATAATCAATGGAGGCATAATAAATTCAATTAAGAGTACTGCAAAATTAGGTAAGAGTGACTGGTCTATATTAGAGGCAGATGAGTCAGATGGAAGCTTTACTCATATCTCTCCTACATATTCAATTATAACCAACATAGATAGAGAACACATGGATTTTTATAAATCTATGAAGGATTTAAAAAATCATTTTCTACACTTTGTAAAAAAAGTTCCATCATTTGGAAAATCTTTTATTTGTATTGATGATAAAATTAACAATGAATTAATAAAAGATATTAAAAATAAAAATTTTTTTACTTATGGAGTCAAGTCTAACGCTAATTTTCTTATCAAAAATATAATTCAAGACAAACTTTTTTCAAAATTTGATTTATCTATTAATTTACCAAATAAAAAAAAAGCTATCTTAAAAAACTTTCAAATCCCATTATTAGGTGTTCATAATATAAGAAATTCTACAGCTGCAATTGCAGTTGCTCTTACTGTTGGAATTCCGGTGTCTAATATTAAAAAAGGTCTTAAAAATTTTAAAGGTGTCCAGCGAAGATTTAATAAGATATTTACATTTAATGGAGTTGATTTTTATGATGATTATGCTCATCATCCAACAGAAATAAAATCTGTGTTAGAGGGAGTAAAAAAAGTTTTTGATAAGTTTGAAAGAGTGTGTATTTTTCAACCACATAGAATATCAAGATTAAAAGATTTAAGAAATGAATTTACTCATTGCTTCAGAGATGCAGACACAATTATATTATGCCCAATTTTTACAGCTGGAGAAAAAATGAAATTAGGTTTTAATTATAATGATTTTGCAAAAGGAATAATAAAAAATTCAAAAGTAAAACTATTTATGATTAAAAATAATATTGAATTAGCTAAATTTCTTAAACAAAATATTTATGGAAAAAAAATTGTCGTAGGAATGGGTGCTGGCTCAATCTCAAATTGGATGAAAAAATTACCTGAATTAATGTAATGCAAATACCTCAGCTTAAGAACTTACTAAAAGATTTTGATAAAAATATAATTTATGGTCAAGATTTAAAGAAAAAAAATTGGTTTAATATTGGAGGAAAGTCAAAAGTTTTTTATAAGGCTGAAAATTTAAAGGATCTAATTAAATTTTTAAAATTGCTCGATAATAAGGAAAAAATCTTTGTTATCGGTGCGGGATCTAATACTTTAATTTCAGATAATATTTTTGATGGAGTTGTAATAAAGCTCAGTAAAAATTTTAATCGAATATCTTTATTGAAGGAAGATGTAATTATTTCTGGCAGTGCTGTTTTAGATAAAAGTTTATCTGAGTTTGCCACTGAGAGTCATTTGAGTGGGTTTGAATTTTTATCCTGTATTCCTGGGTCAATTGGAGGAGGAATTAAGATGAATGCTGGATGTTTTGGTAAAGAATTCAAAGATATTCTTCTTTCAATTCAAGCAATTAATAAAAAAGGGAATTTACTAACTATTCCATCAAATGAAATTAATTTTGATTATAGAAACAACGATTTGCCTGAGGACCTAATTTTTTTGAGCGCTTCTTTTAAAGGGGTAAAAAGCGATTATAGCAAAGTAAATAGTGAAGTTAAAAAAATGAAATCTTTGAAAGAGAAAAACCAGCCAATGAAAATTAAAACTGGTGGAAGTACTTTTAAAAACCCAATAAATCAAACGAATAAAAAAGTTTGGGAGTTGATAAGAGAGTCAGTTTCTATTGATACTAAATTTGGTGATGCACATATATCAGAAAAACACTCAAATTTTTTTGTAAACAAAGGCAATGCAACATTTAATGATATGAAAAAATTGATTGATTTTGTTTCCAAAAAAGTTTTAGAAAAAACTGGTATAAAATTAGATAAAGAAATTAAGATATTAGAATAATTTGAAAAAAAAAATTTTGATAATTTCTGGTGGTATTTCTAAGGAGAGAATTATTAGCTTAGAGACCGGTAAACAGGTTGCTAAAGAACTAAAAAAAAATAATTATCTGGTAAAAACATGTGAACCAGATAAAGATTTATTATCTGCTATAAAAGACTTCAAACCTAATTGCATCTTTAATGCTTTACATGGTCAGTTTGGTGAAGATGGATACATACAAACCATCCTAGAAACAATAGGAATACCTTACACTCATTCGGGTGTTATTGCCTCTGCCAAGGCAATGGATAAAGAAATTTCGAAAAAAATATTTTTAAAAAATAAAATTTTGACACCTAAATATTTTATTTATAATTTTAATAAAACGAATAAGGAACTCGTAAGTTTTGTAAAAAAAAAATTCAATTTTCCAGTTGTAATTAAACCAATTAATGAAGGCTCTAGTGTAAATGTTTACATCTGCACTAAAAATAATTTATTAAAAAACTTAAAATTCTTAAAAGATTACAAAAAAGTAATGATTGAACAATTTATTCCTGGACGAGAAATTCAATCAGCTATAATTGGTAAGAGGAAACTTGGAGCAATCGAACTAAAACCTAGGAGAAAATTTTATGATTATCAAGCAAAGTATAATTCTAATGCTAAGACAGAACATATTATTCCAGTAGATTTACCAAAAAGAAAATACAAAGATCTTATGAACATAACTTTAAAAGCACATAATTTGTTGGGATGTAGAGGAGTTACAAGATCAGATTTTAAATATTTTAAGGGTAAATTTTATCTTTTAGAAATTAATACACAGCCTGGAATGACAAAACTATCTTTAGTTCCAGAGATATCAGCGTATATTGGAATTAATTTCATAAATCTAATTAAATTGATTTTAAAAGATGCATCTATTAATAAGTAAAAAAATTATAATTTACTTATTACTATTTTGTTTCCTTGTATCAATAAACAATATTTCATTGATGAATTTTAGTTTTCCAAAAATCAATAAGATAGAAATTATTGGTCTAAATCTAAATGAGAGAAATAAAATTGAGAGTATTATAAATGATGCAAATTTTAAAAATATTTTTAATTTAGATAAACAATATTTAAAAGAAAAAATTGATTCAATTAATATTATTGAGCATTTTGAAATATTTAAAAATTATCCCTCAACCTTAAAAATATTTGTAAAAGAAACAAAAATACTTGCACAAACAAAAAAAAACAGTTCCAATTATTTTATTGGATCAAATGGAAAATTAATTCTGAATGATGATTCAAGCTCTAGTTTGCCATTTGTGTTTGGTGATTTGAATGTTGAAGAATTTCTAAATTTTAAGAATGAAGTTGATAAATCAAACTTTGATTTTAAAAAAATAATAAAACTATATTATTTCAAATCAAAAAGATGGGATATTGAAACATCAGCGGGATATTTGATAAAATTATCGAGAAATGATGTTAAAAAAAATCTAAACTTGTTTGTTCGTTTATCTAATGAAGATAAATTTAAGAATGAATTAGTAATTGATTTTCGTCAAAAAGATCAAATAATATTAAATGGTAAATAATTTAGAAAATAAGATTTTTCTTTTTTTAGGAATCAATAAATTTACGATTGTTGCAATAAATTCCACTAATGAGTTTGTTTATAAAGGAGAAAAATTAACAAATAATCAGAACAATCAAATCGAGTTAGATTTTTTAGATAATTTCCTTAATGAAAATATTTTTAAGATAGAAAAAAAACTTAATGAATTTGTTAAAAATATTTTTTTGATTATTGATCATCAGAGTATTTTTCCAATTCGTTTATCTATTAAAAATAAATTTGATAATATTATTATAAATTCTAATTCTATACATAAATTGATATTAGAGGCAAAAAGTTGTTGTAACAAAACTCTAGAAGATCTTGATATTCTTCATATGAAGATTGATAAGTTTTATATTGATGGAACTTACTTTGAAACTTTACCAGAAAAAAAAAATTGTAATAATCTTTCTATTGAAGTCAGTTATATATGTATACCTAAAAGGATCTCAAAAACTATTGAAGATGTTCTTAGAAAATACCAAATATCTTTGGATAAAATATTGAGCCTAGATTACTTAAATAGTTTTCTAGATGATAAAAATGATAATTTGTATGTAATGGCGCAAAAAATTTTAAATGGTTTTAACCAAAATGAGGTGTATATCACAAATAAATACTCAAAAAAATTAGGATTTTTTGAGAGATTCTTTAATTTTTTTAACTAGCTCGTATTTTCTTGTAATATTTGTTGTTTTTAAATTTAAAGATTACCAGACTAAAAGTTCTGGGTGTCTTTATTAAATCAAAAAACTATAAAAAATTCTGTATCTTTCAGTGGAATAGGCCTTCACTCTGGAAAACCAGTTAAGATTTGTGTCAAACCCTCTAGTCCAGACACTGGGATTGTGTTTCAAAGAATAGATTTAAAAGATAACAACTTAATTTATCCAAATTTTATGAATGTGAGTAACACGGCTTTGAATACTACTATCAGTAATAGCAATGGTGTGAAAGTTTCAACTATTGAGCATTTAATGGGGGCTTTATTTGGAATTGGTATAGATAATGCATTAATTGAAATTGATAATGAGGAAGTACCAATTTTAGACGGATCAGCGAAAGTTTTTATTGAAAAAATATTAACAGCAGGTTTAGAGCTAAGTAATAAACCTATTAAAATAATAAAGATTAACAAAAAAATTGAATTTAGAAATGATGATAAATTTATTTCAATTGAGCCTTCGAAATTAAGTTTGGATATAGATTTTGAATTAAAATATCAAAATCAAATTATAGGAAATCAAAGAAATAAAAAAAATGTTTATGATGATGATCTAACAGAAATTTTCGAAGCAAGAACTTTTTGTCTTTACGAAGACATAGAAAAAATTAAAAAAAATGGTCTTGCCAAAGGCGGAAGTCTAGAAAATGCTGTTGTTGTAAAAGGTGAGGAAGTATTAAATTCTGAAGGTTTAAGAAGCTCAAAAGAATTTGTTAATCATAAAATACTAGATTGCATTGGTGATCTTTATACATCCGGATACAGAATGATAGCCAGTATAAATTGTTCTCAAGGTGGACACTACTTAACTAATAGCTTGTTAAGGAAAGTATTTAATAATAAAGAAAATTTTTCTATTATAGAAATTCAAGAAAGAACACTGCCTCATACTTTAATTAATAGAAGTTTGCTAAGATCAATAGCATAGATTAAATTCATCCTTATAATTTCACCTAAAATCTATATAGTTCAAGAAATGTATAAATTTAAAATAACTTTAATTATTTTTTCTCTTATATTTTTTAATTCATGTAGTAAAAAAACTGAAAATATAAAACTAATAAAAGAGACTGATCAAAAAATAGAAATGATCTCGGCCTACGAACAGGGCATGGATTTATTTGAAGTTGGTGATTACTTTGCTGCAGGTAAAAAATTTTTGGAAGCTGAAATTCTATTTCCTCAATCACAATGGGCACCCAAATCGGTTTTAATGGCTTCATATTCTTATTATATGCAGAGTTATTACAGTTTGGCTATTGAAAATATTAAAAGATATTTTAAAACTTATCCCAACGACAAAAATAAGGCTTACGCTCATTATCTTTTAGCAATAGTTTATTATGAAACTATTGAAGGTGAAAAAAAAGATTTAGCTCCTCTACTTCTGTCTAAAAAAGAATTTAATTTTGTAATTAAAAATTTTCCTAATACTGATTATGCTTACGATGCAAAATTTAAAATTGATTTAATTAACGATGTTCTTGCCGCAAAAGAAGTCTATATTGGAAGACACTATATCAAAAAAAAAAAGTGGATACCTGCTCTTAATAGATTCAAGAATGTTTTAAAAGAATACGAAACTACAATCCATGTAGAAGAGGCGATACATAGACTAGTAGAAATCTATTACAAACTAGGCATGGAGGAAGAGTCTCTCAAATATGCTTCATTATTAGGTTACAATTATAATTCTGGAGAATGGTATAAAGAAACTTATAAAATTTTTAATAGGAAATTTGAAATTTCAGCTCCGAAAAAGAAAAAAGAAAAAAGTAAAATTTTAAGTAAAATCAAGAGTCTTTTTTAAAATGTCTGATGATAAAATTAATCAAGATTACTTAAAAAAGATTAAGTTGTTTCAAAAGTATAATAAGCATTATTATGATCTAAATAATCCAATAATTAGTGATAAAGAATTTGATAAATTTAAGTTAGAAATTCTTAAACTAGAGAAAAAATATGAATTCCTTAATAACATTAATTCCCCGTCTAATTCGGTGGGTTTTAAACCATCCAAAGTTTTTAAGAAAGTAAAACATTCAGTTCCCATGCTTTCCTTGGGTAATGCTTTTGATGAAAATGACCTAATAAATTTTGAAAAAAAAATTTTAAATTTTTTAAATGAAGACAAGAATTTCAATATAATATATAGCGCCGAGCCTAAAATTGACGGTATATCAGCTTCTTTAATTTATAAAAATGGAAAATTTACTAATGGTTTGTCAAGAGGTGACGGAAAAGAGGGAGAGGATATAACTGAAAATTTGAAAACTATTGAAGATATTCCATATCTTATAAAGTCAAAAAATTTTCCAAAAGAAATAGATATAAGAGGTGAAGTATTTATCCAAAATAGTGATTTTGAGAAATTAAAAGATAAGTTTGCAAATCCAAGAAATGCAGCCTCTGGATCTTTAAGACAAAAAGACCCTAAAGAAACAAAAAAAATTCCCTTAAAATTTATTGCTTACACGTTTGGTTACCAAAAAGGTTTGAAAGCTACATCACAAGATGAATATTTGAAAAATTTGAAGGAATGGGGTTTTAAAACTAATCCTTTAAATAAAACTCTAGAAAAAATAGAAAATTTAATGACTAACTATCATGAAATTGAAAAAAAAAGAGGTGATATAGATTTTGATATTGATGGGATCGTCTATAAAGTAAATAATTTTCAATTACAAAAAAGGTTAGGGAATGTTGCTAATGCTCCTAGATGGGCTATTGCTCACAAATTTTCAGCCAATAGCGGAATTTCCAAAATAAAAGATATAGAGATTCAAATTGGCAGAACTGGCGCATTAACACCTGTAGCAAAAATCAATCCTGTAAATATTGGAGGAGTAGTTGTTTCTAATGCAACTTTACATAATGAAGAAGAAATAAAGAGAAAAGACATAAGGGTGAATGATACAGTTATAATTGAAAGAGCTGGCGATGTTATACCACATGTAATTTCTGTGGATCTAAAAATGAGGAATAAAGATTCAAAAAAATTTGATTTTCCTCTTAATTGTCCATTCTGCGGATCAAAAACAATTAAAGATTTTAACTTTACAACTAAAAAAGAAGACGCAGTAAGAAGATGCTCTAGTGAGGGATATAAGTGTGAAAAAATGTCTATAGAAAAAATTAAACATTTTGTCTCAAAAGAAGCTTTTAACATCGAGGGTTTTGGTAAAAAGATAGTTGAAAATTTTTGGAATTTGAATTTAATTAAACATCCAGCAGATATATTCAAACTTGATTTTAAGAAGATTGAAAGTTTAGATGGGTGGGGTAAACAATCAGTTGCTAATTTAAAATATTCAATCAATTTAAGAAAAAAAATTTCTTTTGAAAAATTTATCTATGCCTTGGGCATTAGGCACATTGGTTTAGAAAATGCTAAAATCATATCTAAGAATTTAAAATCATTTAAAAATTTTTTAGCACTTTCAAAAAAAAGTAATTTTGATGATCTAATGAATATTGATGGAATAGGTGAAACTCAGATTAAGTCAATTAAAAATTTTTTTAACAACGATACAAATTTAAAGGTGTTGAAAAATTTGGATGAATTACTTGAAGTAAAAGACGCAGAAACACCTAAGGTTGGCGGTATATTAAATAATAAAACATTTATGTTTACAGGTAAACTATCAAACATGAGCCGTTCTGAAGCAAAATCTTTGATAGAGCAAAATTCAGGATCAATAGTTAGCAATGTTACAAAAAAACTTGATTATCTTATCATCGGTGAAAAACCAACAAATAGAAAAGTTGATGCAGCAAAAAATTTGGGTGTAAAAATTTTAGATCAGTCTTCTTGGTTAAAGATGATTAAATAAAACTTGCTAACCATTTTTTTTCATTTCTATTTAAAAATGGAGATATTTTTGAGTAAACTTTTAAATGATAATTAAAAAGATAGTTTTTTTCTTCCTTAGTTAGGAGATTAAAATTGATTAAGCCTTTTTCTATTGGAGCCAAAGTTAAATTTTCAAAACCTAATTTTCTTCCAATTTTTTTTACATATACTAAGTTTTCAATACGAATTCCAAATTTACCTTTTTTATAATAACCCGGTTCATTACTAAGTATCATTCCTTTTTGAATTTTTACTGAATTAAATTTTGAGATAGCTTGAGGTCCTTCATGAACATTAAGAAAAAAACCGACTCCATGTCCTGTGCCATGATTATAATCTAGGTGGTTTTTTTTAAGAAATTTTCTAGCATCTTTATCAATGAGTTTTCCAGTTCTTTTTTTATTCAGGTCAGTTTGAGCAACAGCAATATGTCCTTTCAAAACATTTGTAAAAATATTTTTAATATTTTTATTTTGATTTCCAAAGCTGATAGTTCTTGTTACATCTGTTGTGCCAAATTTATATTGACCCCCAGAGTCACATAGGAATATTTCATTTCTCTTTAAGAGTTTTGTATTATTTTTTGTAGCTCTATAGTGAACTATTGCACCATTTTTTCCACTACCTGCAATCGTATTAAAACTTGGAAATAAATATTTTGAATTCATTTTTCTAATTTTTTCTAATTTATTTTGAGCATCAACTTCAGTTATATTCAATTTTTTTAAATTTTTTATCCAATAAATAAATTTAGTTAATGCAACTCCATCTATGACATGAGCATTTATCATATTTTTAATTTCGGTATTATTTTTTATAGACTTAAGAATATAAATTGGATCTTCTTTTCTTATTATTTTCATTTTTTTTTCAATTACTTTTTCTAAATATAAAGAGCATGTTTTTTTATCTATTAAAATTGTTCCCTTTTTTAGTTTATCAAAAAAATCTAAAATATGTTGTGGATCAACTATTTGGTTTTGTTTAAGTTTTTTTTCATTCAAAAGTTTTGTTGTCCTATTTTTTTCCACAAATAAGAAAACATGTTTTTCTTTTGTAAGTAAAAGATTACTGTTTGGTATAGGACTAGTTGGACTATCGTATCCTCTAATATTCAATAGCCATGCGACATTTTCTGGGGCGGTAATAAATAAATAATCATATTTATTTTTTTTTAGAAAAGATGAAACCCTAGAAATTTTTTTGCGATGACTCTCACCAGCTATACTTTTATCAATTGAGTAAAAAGAGGATTTTTTTTTATTCTGTATTTTTGAAATTTTATCAATAAGATTTTGTTTTATGATAGTTATTTTATTATTCTTTAAAAAAAAATTCTTTATTTGTTTTGAGGTAAACAATTTAGGATCAACTCCTAAATTCAAATTTTTAAAAACACTTGTATTGATTATTTCAAAATAATCTAAAATTTTAAAATTTTTACCACTCTCAATTTTACTTTGTATCGTATATCTTCCATCAACAAAAAGGTAGTTTCTATTTTTTAAAATTACTGCATAACCTGCAGATCCTGTGAAATTTGAGATAAATTGAAGCCTATCGTTATTAGAATATTCAGAAAAAAATTCATCATTTTTTGGTATAACATACCCATCAATTCCATATTTTATAAATTTACTTCTAAGTTTATTTATTCTTTTTTTTATCATTTAATTCTCTTCTGATATCGAATCCAACCAGGGCTTCTCTTAGAATCATCGTCTAATTCAAAATCTTGATTAAATTCAAATTCTTCAAATGTATCTTTGCTTTCATCAAAATATGAATTTTTTTCTAAATTATTTTCTGGAAGCTCATCAATAAATCTTGATGCCATACTATCTATCCAATCACCTTGATAAAACCTATTCATTGAAAACGAGATAATTGCATTTCTTTTAGCTCTAGTAATTCCCACATAAGCTAATCTTCTTTCTTCTTCTAAACCATTTTGTCCTTTTTCTTCTATTGATTTTTGATGAGGAAATAGTCCCTCTTCCCAACCAGGTAAAAAAACCACATCAAATTCTAATCCCTTGGCAGCATGCATAGTCATCATATTGATTTTTTCACCCTCCCAATCTTGATCAATAGACGTTGCAAGAGACACATGATCTAAAAAACTCTCTAAGTTATCAAACTCTTTCATAGCGCTCAATAATTCTTTAATATTTTCTAAACGATTTTCATTTTCAAGATCTTTTTTATTTTTTAACATTGCAGAATATCCAGAATCATCCAAAATAATTTGTAATAATTTCACATGATTAAATCTTTTAATTTTTAAATCATTCCTCCATTTAGAAATTAAATCTAAAAATAAAGTTAAACCTATTTTAGCCTTTGGTTTTATTAGATTTTTCTCTACCATTTTTCTTGATGAACTCTCCAAGCTAATTTTATTTTTTTTTGAGTATTCGTGTATTGTTTTAATTGTACTTTCACCGATTGATCTTTTAGGGTTATTTACAATTCTTTCAAAAGCCAGGTCATCTTTTTCTTGGTTAACTAATCTTAAATAGGCTACACAATCTTTTACTTCAGCTCTTTCATAAAATTTAATCCCACCTAAAATTCTATAAGGCATACCAATTTTTAAAAATCTTTCTTCAAACTCTCTTGTTTGGAAAATAGCTCTTACCAAAATTGCAATGTTATTAAGTGAGTATCTTTTTTTGATTTGCTCTACTTCATCTGAAATTCCTATTGCTTCATCCTTTCCATTTTTAAAGCAATTCAATTTTATAAGATCACCCTCATCCATAGTTGATTTTAAAGTTTTACCAACCCTATTTTGATTATTAGAAATTAATGATGAAGCAACAGACAAAATATTTTTTGAAGATCTATAGTTCTCTTCCAGTCTTATTATTTTTGTATTTTCATAAATCTTGTCAAAATCTAGAAAATTTTTGATTTCAGCTCCTCTCCAGCTATAAATAGATTGATCATCATCTCCTACGCAGCATATATTCTTATTTTTTTCTGCTAATAAATTAAGCCATCGACTTTGTATAAAATTTGTATCTTGATATTCATCAACGAGAATGTATTTAAAATTTTTAGAGTAGATATTTTTAATGTCTTTATTTTTTTCTAAAATTTTTACTGAGTGCAAGATTAGGTCTCCAAAATCACAAGCGTTCAAGTCAATCAGTTTTTGTTGATAAATTTTGTAAACAGGTAAGATTTTTTTTTCATAAATATCTTTAGACTCAATTTTTACTTCACTTGGATACAAACCCTTATTTTTCCATTTATCAATAATCGCAATTACATATCTTGGAGCAAGCTGTTTGACATCAATATTTTCTGCTTTGCAAATATTTTTTATTAATCTAATTTGATCATCAGTATCAACAATTGTAAAATTTGAATTTAGATTAACTGCTGGTGCATGCTTTCTAAGTAATTTAGCACATATTGAGTGAAATGTTCCTAGCCAAGATAAACCAACAGCAGAAGATCCTAAAATTTTACTTACTCTGTTCTGCATTTCTTTTGCCGCCTTATTTGTGAATGTCACAGCAAGAATTTGATTTGGGAAAGCACTTTTATTCTTAATAATATGTGCAATCCTGCTCGTTAAAACCTTTGTTTTACCAGATCCTGCCCCGGCAACTATTAATAATGGTCCATCTAAAGCTAAGACAGCTTGTTTTTGGGCCTCATTAAGATTTTTTAAATAATCAGAGTTTACCATTTGAATAATTTAATTATAAGTCTCAACAGTTTATGTTTAATTTAAGTTTTAAAAAAAAGTTAAAAAAAATATTATTACCAATAAATAGAATTATAGAAAGTTTTTTTACTGAGATAGATAGGTCCAAGTCTCAATCAAATAAACAAACTCCCATTAAGAAAAAAATCATTCAACTTGATAATAAGATTGAAAGTTTTTTTGATAAATTCAAAAAATTAAGGAAATTCAATCAGAGCAAGAAAAAATTTTATTATTTAAATAACAAGATAGGCATCACAATAGCCTCTTTTATAATACTATTTTTTAGTTATTTTCTTATTCCAGTATTTTATAAAGAGAGTCTAATTAAAACGTCGTTAACAAATCATATCTTAGATAAATATGACATTGAAATTCAATTTAATGAGAGAGTTAAATATGGATTATTTCCGAAGCCTTTCTTTTTCAGCAAAAATTTAGATATTAAACATAATGAAAAAATTATAGCTAATTCAGGATATGTTAAATTTTACATTTCTTTTAAAAATTTTTTTTTATCACAAAATATCTTGCCAAAAGATTTAATATTTCAAGATACAGAATTTAATTTTAATTCGAACAATATTGATTTTTTTTTCAAGGCCCTAAATAGTTCTGATAAAGAAAACCAGTTCATTTTTAAAAAATCCAAATTTTTTTATAAAGATTTAAATGATGACTTATTGTTTTTATCAAAAATAGACAATTTTAGTTTTTTTTATGACGATCTTAATAATTTTCAGAAAGTAAGATCAAATTTCGAGGTATTTAATGTTCCATTTAAATTAGATATTTTAAAAAATATTACAAATGGAAATAAAAATATTAAATTATCCTCAAAAAAAATTAGGTTAGATATTGAAACCTCAGTAGAATACGATGAAGGTAAAATCGTTGGCCTTTTTGACCTTGACACAATAAATAAAAAAAATTCATTTTCATATGAAATTAATGATAATTCTTTAAATTTTTTATCGTCAGATAAAAATTTTAAAGGTGATGTAAATTTTAAACCATTTTATCTTTCTACATATTTAAATTTTAATTATATAAGTCAAAGAAAAATTTTTCAAAATGACTCTTTACTTATTTACTTACTAGACTCAGAATTACTGAATAATTCTAATTTGAATGCATCGATAACTATCAATATTAATCAGATTGATAAATTTGAGTACTTAAAAAATTTTGTTTCAAAAATAAATTTAGGTGAAGGAAGAATTATTATGAAAGATTTTAAAACTCTATGGAATGAGTCTGTATTAATAAACTCCAACGAAATAGAGTTTTTAAATGATATAGATGATAAAAAGTTAGTTGGTGAAATTACATTCAATTTTGAGGATATTGAAAAATTTTTTAGATATTTTCAAATAAAAAGAAATTATAGAGATGTCTTTGATAAAATTAGATTAGATTTTGTCTATGACCTTACACTTGATAGGTTAACAATTAATAATTTAAAAATTGATAATAAATCATTTCAGAAAATAGATAAATTTATCAACCAATATAATAAAAGTAAAAATAATTTATTTAATAAAGTTACTATTAGAAATTTTATAAAAGAATTTTTTCAAGTTTATGCAGGATAAATCATTTTTCTTGGATCGACAATTTTATTGTAATTTTTTTCATTTATAAGTTTAGATTTTAGTGCTTCATGTTTAAGCGTTGTTTTATTTTTAAGAGCCAGCTTGGCTATTTTAGCTGCGTTGTCATAGCCAATGTGTGGTGCTAGAGCAGTTACTAACATCAAGGAATTATCTAAATATTCTCTAATTTTTTCTTTATCAGCTTTTAATCCTTTTACACAATAAAGTGAAAAGTTTTTAATGCTGTCTGATAATAGATCAATAGACTGTAAAATATTATGTGCAATGAGAGGTTTAAATACATTTAACTCAAAGTGTCCATGCGATCCTGCCATTGTTATCCCATTATGGTTACCAATTACTTTGACACAAACCATTGTGACCGCCTCTGATTGAGTAGGGTTTATCTTTCCAGGCATAATTGACGAACCTGGCTCGTTAGCTGGCAAAATCAATTCCCCATAACCTGCTCTGGGTCCAGAACCTAGAAATCTTATATCGTTAGCAATTTTCATTAAGCTAACTGCAGTAGTGTTTAAAGTCCCTGAGAAATTAACAATTTCATCATGAGCAGCAAGTGCTGCAAATTTATTTTTTGTAGGTTTGAATGGAAGTTTTGTAATTTTTCTAATTTCATTAATTATTTTTTTATCAAAATTTTTTTTACTATTTATCCCGGTCCCTACAGCAGTGCCACCCTGTGCAAGTGAATAAATTTCATTTAAAGCCATACTTATCCTATTAATACAATCGCTTATTTGAGATTGATAACCAGAAAATTCTTGACCTAAAGAAAGTGGCGTAGCATCTTGTAAATGAGTTCTACCTACTTTTATTATGTTTTTAAAATTTGATATTTTTTTCTTTAATTCTTGATCCAGTAATTTCAAGGATGGTAATAACTTATTTTTTGTTTCAATTGCTATTGCAATATGCATCGCCGTTGGAAAAACATCATTAGTTGATTGAGATTTATTAACATGGTCATTTGGGTGAACAGGCTTTTTAGAGCCTTTTTTTCCGCCCAATTTTTCAATAGCTCTATTAGCAATAACTTCATTTACATTCATATTGGTCTGTGTGCCAGAACCAGTTTGCCAAACTTTTAATGGAAAGTGTTTTTCAAGTTTTCCAGCAATAACCTCGTTCGAAGCTGCAATTATGGCTTTTGAAATTTTTGGTGAAAGTTGTTTTTCTCTAAAATGTACTATTGCGGCTGCCTTTTTAATCATTGCAATAGACTTAATTAAAATTGGCCTAACTAAAAACTCTCCAATATCAAAATATTTCTTTGATCTTTGTGTAGAGGCACCCCAATATTTATCATTAGGAACATTAATCGAACCTATACTGTCAAATTCTTTTCTAAATTTCATTGATAGTTGTAAAATATTTATATATTAAAATTTAATTAACTAACAGGAGCAAAATGACAAATTTTAACAAAGTTGGTACATTTATGAAAACTTTTGGGCAAGAAGTTAAAAATAATCCATCATTCAGCACTGATAAGATTAATCAATTGAGAATAAATTTAATTGAAGAGGAATTGAATGAATTAAAAGAGGCAATGAACAACAAAGATTTATTAGAGGTAGCCGACGCGTTAACAGATTTGTTATACGTAACCTATGGTGCAGGACATGCATTTGGAATTGATTTGGATAAATGTTTTGAGGAAGTGCAAAATTCCAATATGAGCAAATTAGATTCTTATGGTCAACCTATTTACAATGAATCTGGAAAAGTAATGAAAGGCCCTAAATATTTTAAACCTAACCTGCAGAAATTTATTTACAAATAAATCAAATTTTAAAATTGAAGTTCAAATTATGAGGATAAAAGATTTTTATGGAATTTATTCAACTGGAACAGTTGGAGATCCCTATAAAGATGGTGTGCACAAAATGCGAAATAAATTTTTTAGTAAGAAAAATATTGATATTGCACAGAAAAAGATAAAACAAAATTTATATAAAATTCAAATTAAAAAAAAAGATCTTAAAAATAAGAATATTATGAATATTGGATCTGGAAGAGAGTCTCTAGCATTTTTACAATTTAAACCAAAAAAAATATTTCATTACGACGTATCACCTAGAAATATTAAAATGTTTAAAAAATTTTTGAAAAAAAAAAATTTATGCAAATTAATTGAATCTAAATTACTTGATCTTTCTAAAGATAAATTACCAAGAGACAGTTTTGATTTTATTTATTTGCATGGGGTTATTCAGCATATAGATGATGTTGATAAAGGGTTAAAAAATCTTATTTTGTCGATGAAATTAAATGGAAAAATGTGGTTTTATTTTTATCGACCAGGTGCATTAAACACTTTTATAGGAAGTTTACAAAGAGAATTACTTAGGAAAGTAAAGATAAAAAAATTTTTTCAATTCTTAAAAATCAATTATGATAAAAATTTTGTTGATAGGATAATGGATGACACTTATGTTCCAAATCGACAATTATTTTACCCTGACACATATAATAAAAATTTTAAAAAAAACTCATTAATTAATTTTGGTAATTCGTATCTTAGAAATTATAATCATAAAGTCGATTTTTTAAATTATCATGAGTCCGTAGTATTTTTTCTTAGAAAAAAAAAAAATTTATCGAATATTCGTATTCATGGATTAAATAGAAACAATCAGGAAAATGTTTTAAAAAAAGATCTTTATAAGAATAAAAGATT
>CACMCS010000003.1:0-88908 GCA_902612225.1 uncultured Pelagibacteraceae bacterium
AAAAAAGTTAATTTCAATTAACTCGTCTAGTTTAAATAAATTTGCATTTATACCATCTTGAATATCATGATTGTTATAAGCTATATCATCTGAAATAGCTGAAACTTGAGCCTCTAATGATGGATAAGTCTGAAAATTAATCTTATTATTGAATTTTTTTACACCAATTAGACTGTCAACCAAATCTAACTCGTAAATTGGACCATTATGCTTAAGCAATCCCTCTAACGTTTCAATTGAAAGATTTAACCCGCTATACTTAAGATATTTATTCTCCAAAAACATAACCACGCGAAGAGTTTGTAAATTATGATCAAAGCCTCCGTAATCCTCCATACATTCATTAAGAGAGTCCTCACCAGCATGACCAAAAGGTGGGTGACCCAAATCATGTGCCAAACTTAAGGTCTCAGCTAGATCTTCATTCAATTCAAGATATCTTGCAATAGATCTTGCAATTTGAGCAACTTCCATAGAATGAGTTAATCTTGTTCTGTAATGATCACCTTCTGTATTAACAAATACTTGTGTCTTGTGTTTGAGCCTTCTAAATGAGGCGCTGTGAACTATTCGATCTCTATCTCTTTGAAATGGCGATCTATATTTTGATACAGATTCATTGAATAATCTTCCTTTACTTTTGGTAAGAGCAATCTTTGAGTATTTTTTCATCCTTTAAAATTAAAATTTAAGTATTATATTAGTAATACCAGTGATCAATAATGATTAAAGAAATTAAATTTACTGATAAGGCTTTAAAACAAATCAATGTTTTGCTGTCTAAAAAAGACAAAGGGTCGTTTTTTAGAATCGCTATCAAAGGCGGTGGTTGCTCAGGCTTTCAATATGAATTTACTTTTGAAAAAGAAAAAGCAGCCGATGATTTAAATTATGAAAATATATTAATAGATAAAACGTCTGCAGATTTATTAAAAGGATCAGAAATTGACTATGTGTCAGAGTTAATTGGTGAGCAATTCAAAATAACTAATCCGCAAACCAAATCTTCTTGTGGTTGTGGTGTTTCGTTTTCTCTTTAATGATTATTTCCTCGTGGAATGTAAATTCTGTACGAGCACGTATTGAAAATATCAAAAGTTATCTTCTAAAATACAAACCTGATGTTGTGATGATGCAAGAAATTAAAACTGAGGATGTAAACTTTCCTTATGACGATTTTTCTTCAATGGACTATGAAAGTCATGTATTTGGTCAAAAAAGTTACAATGGTGTTGCTATTATTTCAAAAGGAAAATTAAAAAATATCAAAACAGACTTAATCAAAGATAAGCTTAAACAATCAAGAATAATCTCAGCTGAACTTGAACACAAAAAGAAAAATATTCAATTAATCAATATCTATACGCCAAATGGTAATCCTGTTGATACCGAAAAATATGATTACAAAAAAAAATGGCTCGATGATTTAATTAAACAATTAAAAGCTTTAACTAAAAAAAATCAAAATATAATTCTTGGTGGTGATTTTAATATTATCCCTGCAGCAGAGGATGTCTATAATCCAAAAAACTTTGAGGACGATGCTCTATTTAGGTTAGAAATAAGAAAAAAATTAAGAGAAATGATTAATTTAGGTTTTAATGATGTCTACCGACATTTTAATGAAACTAAAGAAGGATATACTTTTTGGGATTACATGAGAGGTGCATGGCAGAAAAATAATGGTATGAGAATTGATCACTTTTTAGTTTCAAATTCTTTAATAGACCAAGTTAAAGCTATTAATATTAATAAAGATCCAAGAGGTCGCGAAAAACCATCAGACCATACACCAATAGAAATTACTTTAGCTTAAAGATTTTATTTTATTAACCAGCTCTTCATTAATATTTCGAGGGCCCTTATCTAATCTATTTTTATGTCTTCTCTCTCCTGGAAGTCTAACTCCATCAAATGTTTTCATTTTATTAAAAAATTCATCAGCATGTTTTTGCCAATCAGTTCCTGAAGTTTTGTCAGGTGAAATTGCAAGAATAAATTCTCCACCACTAGGAGGTCCGCCGTCATTATTATCTTTTGCAGCTGTCTCAAAACTAAAATTATCACCAACTAATGCGCCAGCCATTAATTCTACCATCATTGCTATGGCAGAACCTTTATATCCCCCAAAAGGAAGTAATACACCTCCATCCGCTATTGCTCCTGGGTCAGTTGTTTCTTTACCATCCTTAGTTAAACCAGTTCCAAGTGGAACTTTATGCCCTTCTCTTTTAGCAACTTGAACTTCACCCATTGCCATTGATGCAGTTGCCATATCGTAAACTACAGGAGTTTTTCCTGGTCGTGGCCATGCAAAAGAAATTGGATTTGTTCCAAACAAGGGTTTGATAGCTCCAGCGGGTGCTACAGCAGGCTTGTAGGATGTGCAAGCGAAGGCAACTAAACCTTCCTCTGCTAATTTTTCTGTTTCAGGCCACATCGCAGCCATATGATGAGAATTATTTATAGCAAGTACGGCCACTCCATTTTCTTTTGCAGCTTTTGCTAATTCAGGTAATCCTTTATTTAAAACTACAGGGGCTAAACAATTATTCCCTTGAACTTTTATTACTGATGCTGAAATTTTTTTTACCTCAGGTTTTCCTTTACCATTAATTTTTCCGCTTTTTAAACCACTCACATATGCAGGCAACCTGAACAAACCATGAGATAAAGATCCATCTCTTTCAGCATTTCTTATTAAATCAGAGAGAATAGATGCTGTTTCATCATCACAGCCATTAGCTAGTAAAGTCTTTTTAGCTAAATCAAAAATTTCATCTAATGTGAGGGAAACGGTACTCATCCCAATATTAGATATTATTAATGGTTAAAGATCAATTTTTATTTAACAGCCTTTAAAAGATTTAGACATATTGCCAATTAAATCGAAGTATAGATCTTTGC
This sequence comes from uncultured Pelagibacteraceae bacterium, assembly GCA_902612225.1. Lineage (GTDB taxonomy): Bacteria > Pseudomonadota > Alphaproteobacteria > Pelagibacterales > Pelagibacteraceae > Pelagibacter. The sequence continues at coordinate 2,908 of CACMCS010000003.1, forward strand.
CAGGGTTAAGTGTTGCCCCTAATGGATCAATTACGCCTGTTGCAACGTTAGTATCTTTTGCTACAGCCTTAATAATATCAGGGTTAAACTGTGGCTCTGAAAATATACAGCTTACTTTATCATGCTCAATTACTTCTCTAATTTCAGCCAATTGCTCAGCACCGGGCATAACATCTGTATTTACCGTAAATGCGCCTAAAATATTAACACCAAATCTCTCTTCAAAATATTGATACGCATCATGAAATACTATTGATTTAAAATCTTTATTTAATTCAGATTTTACTTTCTTAGTTAACTTATCTAAATCTTTATGTGCTTTTTTTAAATTTTCTTTATATTTAGCAGTATTTTTTGGATCATTCTCAATCAAGTGCTCTGCCATTTCGCTTAAAATAACTTTTGCATTCATTGGATCTAACCAAATGTGCGGATCGTACTCACCATGAGCATGTCCTTCATGTCCATGGCCGTGATCATCATGGTCGTCTTCTTTATGACCTTCTTTGTCATGATCATGTTCGTCATGACCATGTTCTTTCTCTTTTTTATCATGATCGTGGTCATCATGATCGTCTTCTTTTTTAGCATGATCATCATGATCATCCTCTTTATGACCGTGATCGTCATGACCTTCAAAAATATTTCTTTCTCTAAACTTAAGTTTGGTTATCCCTTTAATTTCCATTAATTCAATTTTTTCAGCTTTTTTTGCAATAGATTTTAATGGTTTTTCTAAAAAACTTTCTATGTCTTCACCTACCCAAAAAATAATATCTGCATTTTGGATCATTTTTGCATGCGATGGTTTAAGTGCAAATCCATGAGGTGATGCGTAGCCATCAACTATTAAATCTGGTTTACCAATACCGTCCATCAAATAGCTTGCGAGTGAATGAATTGGTTTTATTGATGCTACTACCTTAACTTCAGCATTAACAGGTGAAAAAATTGTTAGGAATGATAAAAGTGATATTAATAATGGGATTTTTTTAATAGTTTTCATAGTTTAATTTTTTTAATTGTTATAATATAACACTATGTAATAATATAACGTTTATAAGTCAAGTGATATAATGAATGCTAATCAAAATATATTGGTCAAATTAAAAGACGCTGGTTTTAAAATAAACGATAAATGGCTCGTTCAAGGCGTTTCCCTTCAAGTTGAAAAAGGTAAAATAGTTACTTTAATAGGACCTAATGGATCAGGTAAAAGTACAACGGCTAAAATTGCTTTAGGAATTTATAAAAAAATTGAGGGAGAAGTAGAAAAATACACAAATAAAATTGGTTATGTTCCACAAAAAATTTCAATTGATTGGACTTTACCACTTAGGGTCAATGATTTTATGGTATTAACTGAAAGTTTAAAAAATGAAATAATTGATGAGGCACTATCATTAACTGGCGTTATTCATTTAAAAGATAAAAATTTAGGTGATTTATCGGGTGGTGAATTTCAAAGAGTATTGCTAGCAAGAGCTATTTCAAAAAAACCAGATTTGTTAGTTCTTGATGAGCCAGTTCAAGGTGTAGATTTTACAGGTGAAATAGCTTTATATGAACTTATAAAGAAAATTTCCGATGAATTGAATTGTGGTATCTTATTAATTTCTCATGATTTGCATACTGTAATGAGTGCTACAGACCACGTTGTTTGCCTAAATGGTCATGTATGCTGCTCAGGGACACCCATGGATGTCGCAAAAAATAATGAATATAAGGCTTTGTTTGGTGAACAAGCTTCACAGATATTATCAAGATATGAACATAGACATGATCATATTCATACTGATGAGGGTAAAATTAAGAAAAATTAAATGTTCGACGATTTTTTTATAAGAGCATTGGTGGCTGGAATTGGAGTTGCTTTCGTTACAGGGCCTCTTGGTTGTTTTGTAATTTGGAGAAGACTATCTTATTTTGGTGATACGTTAGCCCATTCGGCTTTATTGGGAGTAACATTAGCATTTACAATGGAATTTAATATTGCGTTATCTGTATTTATTATCTCATCTTTAATTGCTTTAACATTAATACAACTTCAAAAAAGAACTAATCTTCCGGGAGATGCTTTATTAGGGCTTTTAGCTCACTCATCTTTAGCCGTAGGACTTGTTGTTATTGGTTTCTTAACATTTATCAGATTTGACATTATGGGATTATTATTTGGAGATATATTAGCTGTTACAGTTGATGATCTATTAATAATATGGGTTGGAGGAGCAGTAATTCTGTTAATTTTGAAATTAATTTGGAAACCTTTATTCGCATCCACAGTAAACTATGAATTAGCTGAAGCAGAAGGTTTAAATCCTGATAGAGCAAAAGCAATATTCACAATATTGATGGCTGCGATTATTGCTATATCAATTAAAATGGTTGGTTTGTTATTGATAACAGGAATGCTAATCATACCAGCTGCAATGGCTAGAAATATTTCGTCTAGTCCACAAAGAATGGTTATCTATTCAATCATTGGAGGTCTTTTGTCAGTAATTTTAGGATTATTTACATCTTTGGAATTTAATACTTCCTCAGGTCCATCAATTATAACGGCAGCATTATTTTTGTTCATACTTTCATTATTTAATATCAAACAATCAATTAAATTGAAAAACTAATGAGGAATCAGTAAAATGAATAAAATGCACAAAGAACATAATCTCACCAAAAATCAGAAAATTATTTTTGATTTAATTGATAAATCACCTCAGCCACTTAAGGCCTACTCAATACTTTATAATGTTCAAAAAAAAGGTATTAAAGCTCCTCTGCAAGTTTATCGAGCATTAGATAAGTTAGTTGAAATAGGTAAAATTCATAAAATTGAAAGTAGAAATGCCTTTATTGCATGTCATAATTCAAGTTGTCAGGTGGCTAAAGCTACTGCGTTTTCAATCTGTGAGATTTGTGAGAAAGTAACAGAAATAAGTAGTACAGGTCTTTCCAAATACTTAGCTAACTTCAAAGACAAAGATGGCATGAAATACAGTAAATATAATCTTGAGTTTTTTGGTTTATGCAAAAAATGCACACTTAAATAAAATCATATCATTAATGATATTTTTTTAATAAAGTTAAATCATTAATGATATTTTTTACCTTAAAAATTGTTCTTGCTGCAATTATAATTGCCTTTGCTAGTTGGCTTTCGGGTCAAAATCCAAAACTGGCTGGTTTTATTATTGCTTTGCCTCTTGTATCACTCATAGCTATAGCTTTTTCCTACTATGAGCATAATGATATAGAAAAAACAATTCTTTTTACTAAGAGCATACTAGTAGCGGTACCTGTGAGTTATTTATTTTTTTTACCCTTCTTTTTTGCAAAATCATTTAATATGAATTTCTTCCTAATTTATGGCACAGGCTTAGGATTTTTAATTGTTGGTTTCTTTATTCATAAATATATAACAAATTTTCTCTAATACTGTTACATCTTAATAAATTTGTAACATTAATGTAATAATTAATAAGAAGGAGAAAATATGTTTATAAAAAAATATCTAAAGTGGATCAGTACTTTTTTAGTTTTAGTAGGAATACTTCTTACAAACTTAAATATATATCCATTAAATATATATTTTCATGGATTAGGAGTTATTGGATGGACTATCGCTGGATTTGTTAGCAAAGATAAGGCGATACTCACTAACTTTGGATTACAAATTCCATTATTTGTTATTGGAATTTATAAGATTATTTTTTAAATGAAAAACATATTGTTTGTTTGCACAGGTAATTCAGCAAGAAGTATTATTGCTGAAAGTATAATAAATAACGAGTATGACGATATGTATAAAGGTTTTAGTGCTGGGAGTAATCCAACAGGAAAAATTAATGAAGATGTGAAGAATTATTTATTATCAAAACATTATGATCTTTCAAATTATAGATCTAAAAATTTTAATACGTTCGTTGATAGCGAAATTAAAATGGATTATGTGATTACAGTTTGTAATAATGCCAATAACGAAGTCTGTCCTATTTGGCCAAATAAAGATCAGATAATTCATTGGGATATAGAGGATCCTGTTAAATTACTTAATGAAACAAACGACTTAAATAAAAAAGATGAAATAATAGAAAAAGTTTACAATAATATTCATAAAAGAATAAAGGAACTGCTTTATGAAAAATAAAAGCCGCTATTTTCTTGCTGAATTATTAGGCAGTTGTTTTTTGGTAATGATTATTGTTGGTTCAGGTTTAATGGCTGAAAACTTAACCAATGACGTTGCGGTAATGTTAATTGCAAACACAATAGCAACAGGTGCAGGTTTATTTGTGCTTATTACAGTATTTGCTGATGTATCAGGAGCTCACTTTAATCCATTTGTAAGTATAGCAATGGCAATAACGGGTAAATTAAAAAAAAAACTATTACCCTACTATATCATTGCTCAATTGGTTGGTTGCTTAATTGGTGTTGGTTTAGCTAATTTCTTTTTTGAACATGAGATTTATGAATTATCTACCAAGTCAAGAGATGGGATTTACATATTCACATCTGAGGTAATAGCAACATTAGGGCTTATAATTATAATTTTTGGGTCTATGAAGTCAGGCAAAATTGCTGTTGCTGCTAGTGTTGCTCTTTATATTACTGCTGGTTATTGGTTTACTTCTTCAACTTCTTTTGCAAATCCTGCGGTTGCTATTGCCAGAACATTTACAGAATCTTTTACTGGTATTAGTTATTTAAATACTCCTTATTATATTTTAGCTGAGCTTATTGGAATGTTAATTGCTGTACTTATTGTTAAAAAGTTATTTTTAGAAAAAAATTGAAAAATATAAAACTTACCAATCGAATAAGTTTAATTAACAAAAAATTTAAAAAAAAAGAGTTTTATCATTATCTTAAAACTTCTAATCTTTCATTAGTAATACCTAAGATTAAAGACAAATATGTAGTAGTTTCCCAAAAAAAAGTTCCAATTAATAAAATTAACTACGAGTTTCCTTCTGGCATAGTGGAAAAAAAGGAAACAACTCTCCAATCAGCATATAAGGAATTAAGAGAAGAAACAGGATATAGATCAAGATCAAAATTGAGTAAAATAATAACTTTTTATAATGAACCTGGAAGACTAACTACTAAAATTACTGGTTATTACACAGAAGACTTAATTAAAATTTCGAAACCAGAACAGGGTATTAGAATTCATCTTTTTAATCAAAGAGAGATATTTAAATTAATATTAAATCAAAAATTCAATAATAGTTCTCATATAGCAATGTTTTTTTATTTAATAACAGTTCTTAAAAAACTATAAACTAAAGGTTGTATCAAAATATCTTTTTTATTTAGAGATTATATGATTAAATCAAATATTAAATAATTCGGAGGCAGTAATGAGAAAAAAACTAAAAAAAAATGAAAAGAAAAAAACAAAGATATTAAAATCAATAGACAAACTTAAAAATAAAATTACAGCAAAAGAAAAAAAATTATCAAGCCTTAATATTAAAATTGCTGGTCTAGAAAAAAAGGTTGCAGAAAAAAAAGCAAAAAAGCTTGCTAAGAAAAATGCAGAGCAGTCTCCTGCATCTATAAATAATTAATTCCAAATCGTCTTTCTCCCTTCTCATTTAAGAGAAGGAAGAAAGTAGTTAATCAACAAAATTTAAACAGGGGAAGAAATAATGAATATTTAAACTTTGATGGTGCTTTATACATAAACTAAATTACAAAATTATTTACTTATTGTTAAAGTTAAATGAATTTAAATTAAAATAATGTTACAAAAAAATATCACTCAATTAAAAATAGAATTAAATTTAATTTATCTTGAATTATTTGAGTAAATTACTCTTGGTTCTAAAAATAATTCTCTAGCAAGAGCTTTAAATCTTTTAGTAACTTGTTTTGAGATTATTTCTTGATGTTGTGATGGAATTTTTAAAAATACAGCATTACCTCTTTTATACAATTTAAACTCTTCAAGAAATATCGTAGATATCGAGGTCAATGATTGTGAAAATCTCAATGCTGCTCCAACTTGTTTGCTTGAAAAAATTTCATTATTATTTAAAAAAGTTAGATACTCCATCTTTGGATTATACTTGATACTACAGTACCGCCAATAACATGACAAAGCTAATTGTATTCTTTCTTTATGAGTCAATCTAAGTAAAGGAGTATTTATTGTTTCTTGAAATACCAATTCAGCTTTTTGAAATGCTCCTAATCCCCAATCCATATGACTTAATACACATGCCAGATATAATAATTTCTTATTAAAATGTTCATTGCCTTCAAAAACTGGCTGAATAAAATCATAATATTTTTTATAGTTCGATCCTAGATCACCTCTTTTTTTTGCAATATTCTCAAGTGCTTTATGAAAAATTTCTGATTCTTTTACATCTTTAAAATAGTCAATTGATAAAGAACCTTCACGTAAACCGCTTATAGAACAAATTATATTTCTTGGATTTGTAACTCTCATAATTTCATCAAGTATAATGCAACTATAAGGTAAATACGCTGTTCTAGATTTTGAAATATACTCAACTGTTTTAAGTTTAGATTTATTAAAAGATGAAATTTTTTCAACAAACTTAGATAAAACATTGTTATCAATACTATATTGATGAATTATATGTACCGGATGATTATTTTGAAAAAGATGTAATTTAAATAATGCTCGCCAGGTACCTCCAACTAAATATAGATTATTAAATTTCTTTTTTGAAAGCCATTTTTCTTCTCTTAATAATTTTTTGATATATTTTGCTAAATTTCTTTTTTTAACTATAGGATTATTTAATAATCTTAAAACTCCAATAGGTAATGAGGTTTTATTAGTAACTATATTATTTTCAACTCGAGCTAATTCTAAACTTCCACCTCCAAGATCAGCAACTAATCCATTGACATTTTCAAAGCCTATTTTTACTCCCTCAGCTGAGCATTCAGCTTCTTCTTCACCAGATAATATATTAATCTTAGTTTTAAAAAGTTTTTCAACTTCATTAATAAATGGTTTTGTATCAGTCGCTTCTCTTAAAACTGCTGTTGCAATGATTTTAAGATTTGTGATTTTTGAAACATTTAAAATTTCAGAGAATCTTTTTAAAACTTTTAAAGCATATTCGGTACCAGATCTGTGAAGTTTTTTGGATTTATCTAAATTTTTTCCAAGTTCACAAACTGCTTTTTCATTAAAAAAAGGCACACGAGAAGAACTGAAATCTTCATAAATTAGCATTCTTATAGAGTTTGATCCAATGTCTATTATAGCTAATTTTGCCTGATTTAATTTTAAACTATTTTTACTTTTAATTACTTCCACTTTTAATCAATCTTAAGTGCAGTTGTTTAGGCTGCATTCTTAGTTTAGCTTTACCTCTTCCAGATAAGCTCGGATTATTCATAAAATATTCATGAGCTGAAAAGGAATCGCTTTTACTATATTTAATTTTTTTATAATTACCATCAGCTTCAAGTTCCCAGCTCTGATTAGTATCAAGATAATTTGCCAACATTATTTGATCTAAGATCTGTTCATGAACAGTCTCATTTTCAATTGGGACTAGAAGTTCTACCCTTCGATTTAAATTTCTCGGCATTAAATCAGCTGACGAAATATATACTTTTGCATTTCTATTAGGCATTTTTTTTGTACCATTACTAAAGCAATAAATTCTAGAATGCTCTAAAAATCTTCCTATGATACTTTTTACAAATATGTTTTCTGATCTATCTTTTACTCCTGGTCTTAAACAACAAACACCCCTTACAAATAAATGAATTTTTACACCAGCATTCGAAGCTTCATAAAATTTATCAATAATTTCTGGATCTACTAAAGAGTTCATTTTTGCCCAAATAGCTGCAAATTTTCCATTTTTAGAATTTTTAATTTCAGCATCAATATTTTCATTTAAGGTTTGCCTCATATTTACTGGCGAAATAGAAATTTTATTTAAATTTTTTGGTTTTGCGTATCCTGTTACATAATTGAAAAACTTTTCAACATCTGATGCCATTTTCTTATCACAACTAAATAAAGACAAATCAGTATAAATTTTAGCATTTACTGGATGATAATTGCCAGTTCCTAAATGAAAATAAGTTTGTATTTTACCCTGTTCTCTTCTTAAAACTAATGATGATTTTGCATGAGTTTTATATTTAGCAAAACCATAAACAATTTGAACACCTACTTTTTCTAAACTTCTTGATAGTTGAATATTAGCTTCCTCATCAAATCTAGCTTTAATTTCAATTAAAGCGGTAACTGTTTTTCCGTTTTCTGCAGCTGTTATTAAAGCTTTAACAATAGGTGAGTCTAGAGTTGTTCTATATAGAGTTTGTTTTATAGCTATAACTTTTTTATCATTTGCTGCTTGGTTTAAAAATTCAATTACTGAGTCAAATGTTTCAAAAGGATGATGAACAACTAAATCTTTCTTTTTAATAGTTTCAAAAAAATTATCATTATATTCTTTTAATCTTTCAACTTCTCTAGGTGTAAAATGTTTAAATCTTAATTTTGGATTTTTTACTTTACATATTTGATCTATATCTTGAATTCCAACAAGGCCAGCAACATCATAAATATAGTCAGGATTTATATCTAATTTATTAGTTATAAATCTTATCAATTCGTTATCACTATTTTCAAGAACCTCTAAACGAACAATATCACCCGTTCTACGTCTTTTTAAAGCCAATTCAAAAGATCTAACCAAATCTTCTGCTTCCTCTTGAATCTCTACATCGCTGTCTCTTATTACTCTAAAAATCATTTTCTTTTCTAAATCATGATCTGGAAAAATTTCATTAGCAAAAAAACTTATTACATCATCTAGAATCACAAATTTCTTATGATTTTTTGAAGACTCAATTTCAATAAATCTAGATAATGCTTTTGGTATTACTATTATTGAGTTTAAAATCCTTTTTTTATTTTTTTTTCTTAACTTCATTACAATTGCTCTTCCTTGATTGATTATAAATGGAAATGGATGTGCAGGATCAATTGCTGATGGTGTTAATAAAGGGTAAATCTCTTCTTTAAATATTTCTAAAAGTTTTTTTTTATCCTTAGTATTTAAATTAACTGGTTTAACTAAATTGATATTATTTTTTTTTAATTCCATAATCAGTTGAATAAAAATTTTGTTCTGTTTTTTTAATAGATTCTTAGTTTCAAGCACTACCTCATCCATTTGCTCTTCAGGTGTCAAACCATCAGAGCTTAGTGAGTCAACTTCTTGTTTTATTTGACTATATAACCCAGCTACACGGACCATAAAAAATTCATCTAGATTAGACCCAGCAATTGATAAAAACTTTACTCTTTCATAAAGAGGATTTTCGATATTTTGCGCCTCTAAAAGTACTCTATCGTTGAATTTTAACCAAGAAAGCTCTCTATTTATATATTTAGATTTTAACTCTTCTTTATGTTGTTTTTTTAAAGCAGTCATATATTTAGATTTTATGTATCAATTATACGTCATGAGACACGCAAAATCTAGTTGGGATGATTTAAGTATTAATGATTTTGATAGACCACTTACTAAAAGAGGCAAGAAAAATGCAAAAATGATTTGTGAATTTTTTGTTAAAAAAAAATTTGAATTTGATTATGCATTAATTTCATCATCAAAAAGAACAAAAAAAACTTTTCAAATTTTATCCAAGAAAATTAATAAGCCAAAAAAAGTTAATTTTTCAAAAGATTTATATTTAGTTGATGAGAATGCAATTGTAAAAAAAATTAAAGAAATATCCAGTGAATATAAATCAATTTTGATTATAAACCATGAACCATCAGTGAAAAATTTAGTACGAAATCTTACAAAAAATCATAATACGAATAATTTTAAACTAATGAATTATAAATTCCCAACAGCAGCATTTGCAAAAATTGAGTTTGATATTAAATCCTGGAATGAAGTTGAGAAAAAGGGAGTATTAAAAAAATTTATAAGACCCAAAGATCTTCAAGATTCTAAAGAATAACCAGCTGATCTTACTGTTCTAATTAAAGGTTTTGTATTTTGTATGTTAATTGCTTGTCTTAATCTTCTAATATGAACATCAACTGTTCTAGACTCAACATATATATTTTCTCCCCAAACATTGTTTAAGAGTTGTTCTCTTGAATAAACTCTTTTTGGATTTTTGATAAAAAAATCTAAGAGTTTAAATTCAGTTGGACCCAAAGTAATTTCTTTATCTTTTCTATAAACTCTTTTTGTAATCCGATCTATTTTTAAATCAGTAAATTCTACAATGTCTGATGATGATTGAGGTTTAGATCTTCTCAATAAAGATTTAATTCTAGCATTCAATTCTTTTTGACTAAAAGGTTTAGTTACATAATCATCTGCACCTGTATCAAATGCTTTTAATTTGTCTTCTTCCTCCCCTTTTGCAGTTAACATAATGACAGGAATATCATTAAACTTATTATCTTTTTTTAAGTTTTTACAAATTTCAACACCAGATAATTCTGGTAACATCCAATCCATTAATATTAAATCTGGCTGTTTTAATTTTATTTGTTTAAGAGCATCTTCTCCATTTTCTGAATGACTGACTTTATAACCTTCTTTTTCAAGATTGTACTTTAACAAACTAACAATTGATGCTTCATCTTCAGCTATGAAAACATGAGCTGACATAAATCATTTTTCTCCGGTTACAATTGGCTCTGTTCCCTTGGGTCTATCACCTTCTAAATATTCGCCTTTAACTAAATAATAAACTTGTTCTGCAACATTTGTAGTATGATCACCAATACGCTCTATGTTTTTAGTTACAAACAATAAATGAGTTCCATCTTCTAAATTTTTTTCATTTTCTTTAAGATATTTTATAACTTCTTGCATACAAAGATTTGTTAGATCATCTATTTGCTCATCACCTTCCCAAACATTTACTGCCATTGGCGCAGATCTTTCTAGATAAGCATCTAATGTTGATTTTAATTGTTTTTGAACATTGGTAGATACTCTATTCAATGAGTCTACCAAGTTCTTTGGAAGATTTTCGTTAAGCAAAAGTGTTCTCTTGGATATATTTTTTGCTAAATCACCTATTCTTTCTAAATCTGAAGACATTTTCAAAGCCGTTACTGTCTCTCTTAAATCAATTGCCATAGGTTGTCTTAAAGCAATTAAATTCACAACTTGCTGTTCAATTAAAGTCTCATATTTATCTATTTTTTCATCTTCTTGAATAACAGCTTCTGCAATATTGGTATCTCTTGTTGTAATGGCTTGAATTGCTTTACCTAAAGAATCTTCACATGCACTTCCCATTTTAATTATATTAGCATTAAGATTTTTTAGTTCTTCTTCGTAAGATTTGACCGTATGTGGTGCTTCAGACATTATCCGAACCTCCCTGTTATATAATCTTGCGTTTTTTTATTATCAGGATTCTTAAATATTTTATCAGTAGATCCATGTTCAATCAATTGTCCTAAATGAAAAAAACCTGTATTTTGAGAAACACGTGCTGCTTGAGCCATAGAATGAGTTACAATTATTATTGTGTGCTCTTTTTTTAACTCATCAATCAATTCTTCAATTTGTGCTGTTGCTATTGGATCTAATGCTGAACAAGGTTCATCCATTAATATAACTTCAGGTCTTACAGAAATCGCTCTAGCAATACAAAGTCTTTGCTGTTGTCCTCCAGATAATCCAGTTCCAGGTTCATGCAACCTATCTTTTACCTCTTCCCATAGTGCAGCCTTTTTCAAACTAGTTTCAACAATTTCATCCATTTCTTGTTTTGATTGAGCCATACCATGAATTGTTGGACCGTAAGATACATTTTCATATAAAGTTTTTGGGAAAGGATTGGGTTTTTGAAAAACCATACCAATTTTTTCTCTTAGTCTTACGACATCACAACTTTTATCATTGATATTAAAATCATTAATTAAAATTTCTCCTTTAACACTACAGATATCAATTACATCATTCATTCTATTAAGACATCTTAGGAAAGTTGATTTACCACAACCAGATGGACCAATTAATGCCGTTACTTGATTTTCCTCAATATCTAAACTTATATTAAAGAGCGCTTGTTTTTTTCCATAAAAAACATCAACATCTTTTGCTTTAATCTTTATCATTTTAACTCCATTTTTTCTCAAACTTATGTCTTATTATTTGGGCAAATAAATTCATTATTATTAAAAAGCCAAGTAAGACCATTATACATGCCGAAACTTTTTCTACAAATCCCCTTTCAGCACTTTCAGCCCAAATATAAATTTGAACTGGTAAGCTTGCAGCAGGATCCATGGGTGATCCAGGTATCGTGTTAACAAAAGCAACCATTCCAATTAAAATTAAGGGTGCAGTTTCTCCTAAAGCTTGAGCTAAACCAATTATTGTTCCTGATAACGTGCCAGGCATAGAAAGAGGAACTGTATGATGCATTGTGGTTTGCATTCGACTTGCTCCCATAGCAAGTGCTGCCTCTCTTATACTTGGTGGAACTGCTTTTAAAGATGCTCTAGCAGCTATAATTATTGTTGGTAAGGTCATTAAGGACAAAGTGATACCTCCAACTAATGGGGTAGACCTTGGTAATTGAAATATAGCCAATAAAACTCCTAACCCTAATAGACCAAAAACTATAGATGGAACCGCTGCTAAGTTGTTTATATTAACTTCAATAAAATCAGTAAATCTATTTTTAGGGGCAAATTCTTCAAGATAGATTGCAGCTAGAACCGCAACAGGAAAAGCTATCATTAAACAAACAAGTATAGAAAAAATTGAGCCCATAAATGAACTTGCTATTCCAGCTAGCTCAGCTTCTCTTGAGTCAGCATTTGTAAAAAAACTTATATTAAATTTACTTTCAACCTTACCATTTGCAACAAGTTGATCAAAAATTTTTAATTGATAATCGCTTACTCTTCTTTGGTCTTCAGGTAAATCTCTTGGATAATTTCCTTTAAAGACTTGGTCTAAATCATCTGAAGCAGTTAGATAAACTTCCTTTGTTTTTCCTATTAAATTAGGGTCATTTAAAAGTTCATTTTTAATTTCTTTTTCAAAAAAATAAGACACCATTCTCTTCAATTCATTTTGTTGATCTTCATTGGCGTTTAGATCTAAATCAGCCATTGATTTTAATGCTATATCGTAATAATCAGCGTCCTGTAAATCTTCTTTAGAAGGATTTTGGTCTAACATCATTAATTCAGCATCGAAAGTTACTGGAACAATAAGCCATGTTTTTTGAAAAGCTGAATAGCCAGTTGAAAAAATTTTAAAAATAAAGATTGTTAAAAATAAAAGTGCCATAAAAATTGCACTCAGACCGTATAAGCGAAATCGCTGTTCAGCTTTATATCTTTTATTTAATAATTGTTCTTTATTTTTATTCATATTTTTCTCTATATTTTTTAACTACTCTCAAGGCCACAATATTTAAACAAAGTGTTACTAAAAATAATGACATACCTAAAGCAAAAGCAGCTTGCGTTTTTGGGTCGCCAAAAGCTTGGTCACCAATTAGAATAACTACAATTTGAGCTGTAATCGTTGAAGTAGACTCTAAAGGATTTAAAGTTAAATTAGCAGCTAAACCAGAGGCCATAACAACTATCATTGTTTCTCCAATAGCTCTTGAAACACCAAGTAAAATAGATCCAACTATCCCCGGCAATGCCGCGGGAAAAATAACTCTCTTAATTGTTTCTGATTTAGTTGCTCCCATAGCGTAACTTCCATCTCTTAAACTTTGAGGCACACTTGTAATTACATCGTCACTTAAACTTGAAATAAATGGTATAATCATAATACCCATTACCCCTCCTGCTGCTAAAGCACTTTCAGCTGAAACTTCAAGACCCATTGAAGTTCCTAATTCTTTCAAAAATGGTCCAACAGTTAAGGCAGCAAAAAAACCATAAACAACTGTTGGTATACCAGCTAAAATTTCAATTAATGGTTTTGCATATTGTCTAACTTTAGTTGATGCATATTCAGCTAAATAAATTCCACTCATTAATCCAATTGGGATAGCAACGCACATAGCAATAAATGCAATAAAAAAAGTACCTGCAAAAATAGGGACTGCTCCAAAAGTATCTGAATACATTGTCGGATCTAAAGCCTCAGAAGAATCTCTAACAAAAGCTTTTGCTGGATACCAGTGAGTTCCAAAGACAAAATCAAATAATGGAATTACTTTAAAAAAATCTATAGTTTGAAATATAAGTGAGAAAACTATTCCAACAGTAGTTAATATTGCAGCTAAAGAAGCTGTAAATAAAACTGCGTTCAAAAATTTTTCAACTGGTTCTCTTGTTCTAGAATTAGATGAAATTCTTTTATATGCATAAGCAACAGAGGCAATAATTGCAGATAATACTATAACAACTTTTGAACTTTGAGCTATTGATCGAAGACTTAAATATTTTTCAGCTGAAGCTTCAATAAAAGGTGTAATTTCTCCAGTGAATTGCCCTCGAGACAATGCTTTTGATTTTTCGTATAATAAATTTAATTCATCATCAAGATAACCTTGATTTGAATAATCACTTAAGATTAATAGTTTTACAATTGTGGGCTCAAAAATTGCCCATAATGAAAAAATTATAAAGGCTGGTATTGCACACCAGATTGCAAGATAATAACCATAAAATTGTGGTAATGCGGTTAATCTTTTTTTTGTAGATTGAATTGTATATGCTTTTTTGCGTCCAAAATAATAGCTTGTGAAACCTAGAAGAACAATAAATGTAAATAATATTAAGTTCACAGAATCTCCTTAAGTGAGGACTTTACTCTTTTTTTAAAAAAAAGGGGTCTAAAAAGACCCCCTTTTTAATCATTTGTTAACTGAGGAATAATTAATTACCCATAGCAACTAGCTTCGTAGCATTAGTTCTAGTTGTTTTATACAACTTAGAGTCTAATGGCACTAAACCTATGTCTGCTAAGTAACCACCTTTTCCAATAGCTTTCTTAGTTGTGAATTCTTTCACAAACTCATGTAAGCCTGGAATTACTCCAACGTGTGCTTTTTTCACGTAGAAGAATAAAGGTCTAGCAACAGCATAACTGTAGTCTTGAATAGACTTTAATGACGGTTGTCCACCATCAATACTTGCTGCTTGCAATTTATCTTTTGCAGCTAAGAAATAACTGAAACCAAAGAAACCAAACATTTCTTTATCTTGAGTTAACTTTTGGATGATTAAACTATCGTTTTCTCCAACTTCAATAGCAGCACCATCTTCTCTGTAAAGTTTTTGAGGTTTTTTGTATTTTTTATTTCCAGCTTCAAAACCAGCTTTATAAAGAGCTTTAGCTTCTTTAGTCATACCTTTTTTCATTACTAAAGAATTCCAAGCATCTCTAGTTCCTGATGTTCCTGGTGGGATCATCACTGAAATTTTTTGTTTTGGTAAGCTAGGGTCAATTTGGTCCCAAGTTTTATAAATATTTGGAACTAATTTACCATCAACAACTGTATGAGCAGCAAGTGCTAAATATAATTGTTCTTTAGTAAAGTTTACTGGTTTTGCATCTTTGCTGTAAGCTAATGTAATACCATCGTTACCAATTACAATCTCAACGATATCATTAACACCATTTTTCTTACATAGAGCTTTTTCTTTATCTTTCATAGCTCTTGATGCATTTGTAATATCTGGATGTTGTTCACCTACACCAGCACAGAATAGTTTAGCTCCACCACCAGTACCAGTAGACTCGATTACAGGAGTTTTAAATCCTGAACCACCAAATCTTTCAGCAACAACTGTTGCATAAGGGAATACTGTAGAAGAACCAACTATCTTAATTTGATCTCTTGCTTGAGCAACAGTTGCAATTGAAAGTGCAACTAAAGAAGCAATTACTATAGTTAGTTTTTTCATTATCTTTAATCCTTTCGTTATTTATTAATTAAAAGATGATTGACTCGTATAAATTTATTGAATCTTTAATATTACAGAATTGTTACACTTTTGTTAAAAAGGTAACTTTTTAGTTGTATTTTTTTGATATAACTATTTGATCAATATCAGTTTCTAAGCCACCAATACATGAAACAGGGTTTACCTGTTCATTAAGAGCTAGTTCTTTGGTTGGACGTAAAGTTATTTCTAGTTTTACTAAGTTTACTAATTCCTCTCTAATTTCTTCATCATATCTCCAGCTTGGCCATGAACTTGGGGTTGAAAATATAGAGGTTAAATAGCTTGTAGCCATAGTATATCTATAATTACTCAAATTTTCATTCCTCAATAAAAAATCTCTTACAGAATTAAAAATATTCCTACATCTAAAAGAATCTGAAAAATAATTTTCCTTCTTGAGATTTCTATTCATAGGAACAGAAACAATTAAATCAATTGAATTTTTAGAATACGAGGTAACTACGTCTGTATAAAATTCAGCTTCAGTAACTTCTAAATGATCTTTAATAGAAGGATATGAAGTTTTCAAATCTGCCTCTAATCTAAAAATTCCAATATCAAAAACTGTAAGTTGCTGATTTCTTAATAATGTTGTGATATCTTTAGAAAAAACACTTGTTGTTATAGAGCTTAATAAAAAAGCAAAAATCAAAATATTTTTGAATATTTTAACCATATAAAAAAATTAATTAAAAGATTAACATTAATCAAGTAAAGAATTGTTAAAAAAACCTTCTAAAACTATTACAATATAATATTTTTTAAATTTAAGTTTTCGCTGGTAAATAAATTTGAATTTCAGTTCCTTGGTTTTCCTCACTTAGAATCTCATAGTGTCCACGATGTTGAGTAACTATATGTTTAACAATAGCTAATCCTAAACCGGTTCCACCAACCTTGTTACTTTGTTCAAGATCTACCCTAAAAAATCTTTCTGTAATTCTAGAAATATATCTTTGAGGAATGCCAACACCTTCGTCTTTAATACTGATCATAAAATTTTTTTCTAACAATTTACCATCGCTAATTTTGCTTGATATAAAAATAGACTTATTTTCCTTTGAGTACTTAATTGCATTATCTAAAAGATTAGAAAAAACAGTTTGTAATTTTTTTTCATCTCCAATAACAACTGTTGGATTGGCGAGAGATAAATTAATATTTAATTTCTTTCTTTTTAAAATAATCTCAAAATTACTGATGATTGTTTTGAAAAGATCATTTATATCAACTAAAGAGTTTGGCCTTATGTGTTCTTCTAATTCAATTCTTGTGAGTATTAAAAGATCATTAATTAAATTTTCCATTCTATTTGATTGATCAGTCATTATTTTCATAAATTTTTTTTTAGCCTTTTCATCATCAGACGCTGGGCCCTCAATTGTTTCTAGTGATCCTTTGATTGCCATTAAAGGTGTTCTTAATTCATGGCTTACATTTGCTACAAAATCAGTTTTAAATTTTTGTGCTTTTGTAATTTCAGTAAAATCTTTTAAAAATAACACAACGGAGTCTGGTTCAGTAAACAAATGAGTTGGGCCAGGAATAATATAAATTTTATAGAATTGATATGATGGGAGGTCTATTTCAACATCGATATTTTTTGTTTTATTTTCTACGATAGCTTTTTCAATATTTTCTATTAATTCTGGTTTTCGAATTATAGAAGATATGTTTTTATCAATTAAATTACTTCCAAATCTTTTTAATGCACTTGGATTGGCATATTTAATTATGTTAAATTTATTTAATGCAAAAAATTGATCTTCAAGCTCATCAATAATTACTCTTTTTGTTTTTTCTTCTCTTTTATTAACTATTGTAGCGGTATTTATTGATTTATTTTTTTTTTGATTAAGTAAATAGAGAAGATAAACTATCACAACTATAAGTAGAATGACGAAATATTCCATAAATTTAGATGGCTTAATTTTGCATCATTACACTTTTTAATGCAAATAAATTAAGGAAAAATTAACTAATGATTTGGTGAAATATTGTTAAAAAATATTTTTGCTGTTTCTTCCCAAGTGAATTTTTTTGCAAATTCAAGACAATCATTTCTGTCAACTTTTAAAGCTTTTTGTGCTGACACTTTAAGATCATCATCTAAACAATTTATTTTGGATCCTTCAAATATATCTTTAGGACCTGGAACAGGATACGCAGCAACAGGTGTTCCGCAATTTAAAGCTTCTGTAACTACAATTCCAAATGTATCTGTTTTACTAGGGAAAACAAAAACATCAGAGGATGCAAAATGTGATGCTAATTCACCATTTGTTTTTTCTCCTAAAAAAATATCTTTAGGGAATTCTTTTTTCAATTTTTTTAAATCAGGTCCTTTTCCTATAATTATTTTTGTACCTTCTAAATCACATTCTAAAAAAGCTCTTATGTTTTTTTCAACTGCAACTCTTCCAACATAAATCCAAATAGGTCTTTTATGAGGTAAATCAATTTTTTTAGGGTTCTTAAAAGCTCCATGATTTCCTCCTCTAGTCCAAGTAATCATTTTATTGTCATCTATACCTATATCGATTAATTCTTTTCTCATAGACTCTGTAGTTACTAAAATTCTCTCAGCCTTATTATGAAAATTTGCTAAGAATTTTTCAGCCCATTTTGCTGGTATAATAGGAAAGTAAAGTTTTAGATATTTATCAAATCTTGTATGGAAACTCGTAGTAAACTTTAGATTATTTTTTAAACAATATCTTCTTGCCATAGTGCCTATCGGGCCTTCGGTAGCGATATGAATTGCATCTGGATTGATTTTCTTTATTAAATTACCAACTCTTGGCCATACATTTATAGACAACTTAATTTCATTATATTTCGGCATCGGAAAAGTAAAAAATAAGTCAGGTGTAATATATTCTATTCTATGACCTTGTTCTTTTAATACATTACCTGTTTCATGTAAGGTTCTTACTACACCATTTACTTGTGGAAAATATGCATCTGTAGCAATTAAAATTTTCATTAATTATGAAGCTTTTTTTAATTCTTCAGTTTTAATTGGTTTAATTATTTCTTTATCGTCTAAATATTGTTCTCTTATTTTGTCCCAATATAATATTTCAAAACTACCATCATAATTTTCGGCTAATGCGGTACAAGATTCAACCCAGTCTCCACAATTTAAATAATTGACCCCATTAAAGTCTCTATCCTCAGCATGATGGATGTGGCCACAAATAATTCCATCAAATTTTTTTCTTTTTGCATAATCTGAAAGTGTTTTTTCATATTCACCAATATATTTAACTGCATTTTTGACTTTATACTTTAAAAATTTTGCAAGAGACCAATATTCTTTTCCTCTCAATCTTCTAAAAAAGTTAATTATTACATTTAATTTTAATAGTAAATTATAGGCTATTGATCCAAGTTTAGATAACCATTTAGCATGTTTCATAACACCATCCCAAGCATCACCATGAACAACAACATATTTTTTTCCTGCATTTGTTTCATGAATAACTCTATTAACCATATGGATGTCACCAAAATGCATTGGAATAAATTTTCTTAACATTTCGTCATGATTACCCATTATGTAGAAAACTTTGGTACCATGTCTAGCTTTTCTTAAAATTTTTTGGATTACATCATTATGTTCTTGAGGCCAAAAAAAACTTTTTTGCATTTCCCAGATATCTATAATGTCCCCTACAAGATAAAGATTTTCGGATCTTGAGTTTTTAAAAAACTCTAAAAGTTTTTTCGCCTGACAACCCTTGGTACCTAAATGAACATCAGAAATAAATATACTTTTATATTTAAGTAAATTAGGCATTTAAAGACCTATATTTTAATACAACTGTAACACGAATCATGTACTTCTTATTTCATTTGAATGTTACAAATTTGTTAAAAATTTTTTAAGGATTAATTATGTTATGTTGTTTGATTTATAATTTGAATTCTTCCTCTGGAAGAAAATCTATATTCATAAATAGGATTTTATCTAAGTTAAAAGAGAATATTTCTGTAGACTACTTTGAAACAAAAACAATAAATCAAGCTAAGAAAATTTTCAAAAATTTTAATCAAAAAAATTATGATCGACTAATAGTAGCTGGTGGTGATGGTTCAGTTTCTTTTGCAATTAATGAATTAATTAAAAATAATTTTGATTTTAAAGACGATTTTGCCATAGGTTATATTCCTGCTGGCACTGCAAATTTGCTTCAAGCTGAATTATCAATGAATAAAAAAGTTGATGATATAGTAAATGTGTTGGTTTCTAATAATTATAAATCCTCTAATCTTGTAAAAATTAACGATAATTATTTCTTTTTAATGGCTGGTATAGGATGGGATGCAAAAATTGTTCATTCAATTAATTCAAAAATTAAAAAGTTTCTAGGTAAAATTATATTTGGTATCAAAGGTTTTCAATATTTCTTGTTTATGAATAATAAAAAATTAAATGTCACTTTTGATGATCAATTTTATCAAGCAGACTGGATATTATCTTCAAATACCAAATATTACGCTGGACATCATAAAATAAATAAAACAAATATTTTTGAAGATAAATTAGTCACCTATATATTTAAAGATTTGACTAGGATTAGTTTATTATATTCAATATTTTTAATAATTCTTAATGGTGATTTAAGTAAAAATAAAAATGTTATTACTACTTATGCACAAAACATTACAATTGATGGAAATGATTTGATGCCTGTTCAAATTGATGGAGATAATTTTGGCTCACATAAAAAAATTCATTTAAATCTATCAAATAAAAAAGTGAATTTTCTTGTAAAATAATTATTTTACTCTTCCATAAACATCTTGGTATCTGACTATATCAGTTTCTTTTAAAATTGAGCCTACTTGTGCTTCAATTATTTTTACTGGTTTTTTATATGGGTTTTCTATTCTATGGATTGCACCTAATGGTATAAAAATAGTTTCATCAGGTTTCATGGTAAAATATTTTTTATTTAACGTAATTTTAGGTTTACCTTGGGTTACTACCCAGTGTTCAGCTCTATGATGATGTTTCTGAAGACTTAATATACCCTTAGGTTTTACATATAATTCTTTAATCAAAAATTCTTTACCATTAAATAAATTAACATAACTACCCCAAGGTCTATGAAATACATTCTTCTTCTTATAATAATGTCTTTTATTTCGTCCATACATCTTACAGATTTCTTTCCAAGATCCTAAATCAGACCAAGGAATATCTAATTTGATAGCATTTATATCTCTCGTTTTTTCTAATATTGCATAGTCAAAAGACTTTGCTGTTGCTTTGGTGAATGCTTGTTTGTTTAAATAATACACATTACTTTTATATTTTGCTTTTTTTACAGCTTTATTACAATTTCGGTAAATATTTGGTTGGTATTTCTTGAAATTATTAATTATTGAATCTTTTCTCAAATAAAACATTCCAGAATTCCAATAACCTTTTTTACTAATTATTTGTTTAGCTTTAGCCGCTTTTGGTTTTTCTATAAATCTAGTTACTTTAGTATTTTTTGTTAAAAAATAGCCAAACTCACTTGAAGGCATTGTGGGCTTAATTCCAAAGATAAAGATATTATTATGAGTAAGTTTTTTTTGGTTTTTTTTTATAGCTTTATTAAATAATGCAACCTTCTCTATCAAATGATCAGCAGCCAAGAACATTAAAGGTTGTTCGCTAGGTATATCTTTTATTAATGCTGTGCTTAATATAGCTGGTGCGGTATTTCTTTTAGCTGGTTCTAAAACTATCTTGAATTTTCCTATTTTGTGTTTCTTTAGATGTTGTTTTACTTGGTTTAAATATTTTGCATTAGTACTTATTATTGGAGCATCATATATTGATGCTTTAACTCTTTCTAAAGTTTTGCCCAGCAAAGTCCAATTACCGAAATCTATAAATTGTTTTGCTTGATGTTTTTTAGCGTTAGGCCAAAGTCTTGTTCCAGCGCCACCACATAAAATAACAGGGCGAATTTTCATCAAATTTTTGAATAATCCTTAACTTCGTTTTTCTTACCTGGATGTGTTGGTGCTCCTAAATATGCAGGTCCTACAGTTTGTGCGTATTTCCAAAGAGTTCCTGATCCAAAATCAGATTTTCTAGCCTTCCATTTTCTTTTTCTTGAAGCTAATTGTGCTCTAGTTAATCGAACATTAATTGTTCCCTTCTTAGCATCAATATCAATAATATCTCCATTCCGTAATAGAGCGATCGGTCCACCTAATGCAGCCTCTGGTCCTACATGGCCTACACAAAATCCCCGAGTTGCTCCAGAGAATCTTCCATCAGTTATTAAAGCAACTTTTTCTCCTTTGCCTTGTCCATAAATTGCACCTGTTGTTGAAAGCATTTCTCTCATACCTGGTCCACCAACGGGTCCCTCATATCTGATAATAATTACATCACCATCTTTATATTTTCTGCTCTGAACTGCTTTCATTGCACTTTCTTCATTATCAAAACATCTTGCTCTTCCAGTAAATTGTAATTTTTTAAGTCCAGCAATTTTAACAATTCCTCCTTCAGGAGCCAAGTTACCCTTTAAACCAACTACACCACCCGTTGGTGATAAAGGATTTTTAAATGATCTCATTACTTTTTGTTTAGGATTAAATTTAATTCCCTTTAAATTTTCTTTCATTGTTTTACCTGTTACGGTCATACAATCTCCATGAATATAACCACCTTCATAAAGAGTTTTTAAAAGCATTGGTACCCCACCTGCTAACCACATATCTTTAGCAACATATTTTCCACCTGGTTTTAAGTCGGCAAGATATGGAGTTCTTTTAAATATTTTTGCAACATCCATTAAATCAAATTTAATACCTGCTTCATTTGCTATTGCCGGAAGATGTAATCCTGCATTTGTTGATCCACCTGTTGCAGCAACAATTGTTGCAGCATTTTCCAAAGCTTTTCTTGTAACTATATCTCTTGGTTTAATTTTTTTAGCTAACAATTCCATAACCATTCGACCGCTTGCTTTTGCATATTTATCTCTTTCTTCATATGGCGCTGGTGTTCCAGCAGAGTAAGGTAATGCTAAACCTATTGCTTCAGATACACAGGCCATAGTATTTGCAGTAAATTGACCACCACAAGCTCCTGCTGTTGGACATGCAACTAATTCTAATTTTCTTAATTCTTTTGCAGACATTTGTCCTGATGAATGTTTTCCAACCGCTTCAAAAACATCTACAACGGTCACATCTTTGCCTTTGTATTTACCTGGTAATATTGAACCACCATATATAAATACGCTTGGAACGTTTAATCTAACCATCGACATCATCAAGCCAGGTAAAGACTTATCACAACCTGCAATACCTACTAAAGCATCATAACAGTGTCCTCTAACAGTTAATTCAGCACTATCAGCAATAACCTCTCTTGATATTAATGAGGATTTCATTCCCTCATGCCCCATAGCAATACCGTCTGTTACGGTAATTGTACAAAACTCTCTTGGTGTTCCGCCTGATGCTCTTACACCCTTTTTAACAGACTGAGCTTGTCTCATTAAGGCTATATTACAAGGTGCCGCCTCGTTCCATGTTGACACAACTCCTATAAAAGGTTTGGCAACATCTTTTTCTGTTTCTCCCATTGCATAATAAAAAGACCTATGAGGAGCTCTGTCGGGTCCTAAAGATGTATGTCGACTTGGTAATTTTTTCTTATTAAATTTCCGCATTATAAACTTTCAATTGTTAAAGATATTTTTTTGATATCATTTTTTAAGTTACTATAGTTAGTTTTTTCTTGTTCAACAATATTTTTTGGTGCCCGATCAACAAATCCTTTATTTGATAATCGTTGTGAAATCTTATCTAATTCATCTTGGTATTTTGTTTGTCTTTTTTGTAAATTTTCTTTGATTAAACTTAAATCTACATTTTCATCAAAATAAATCTTGAATATATCGCCTGAAATTACAAGAGTAGCAGAAGGTCGATCTTGATCCTTTTCAAAAAAATTATTGATACGACCAAGTTTTTTTAAGATTATTTCATTATTATCCATCAAAGATCGATTTTTTTTAGCTATCTTATTCATAGAAAGATCTACAAATGAACCTGGACTGACATTTAACTCATTTTTAAAAGATCTTAGTTCTGAGATAATATTGATGATTTTCTCTACATCCTTTTGAGATTTATCTTTTTTAACTTTTCCTGAAGGCCAGTTTTTGTACATAAGAAAATTCTTATTCGATTTATCAAACTTATTTTTTAACCATATTTCCTCAGTAACAAACGGGATAAATGGATGAAGCATAATAAGTATTTGTTTAAATACATAAGCTGATACCTCTTTTACCTCTTTTTTTGATTTTTCATCATCTGAATATAGGATTGTCTTTGAAAGTTCGATATACCAATCACAGTATGAATGCCAAGCAAATTGATAAGCATTTTTGGCTGCCTCATCAAATCGATAATCTTTTATATTCTTTTGGATTTTATCTTTTATTTCTATCAATTCAGAATAAATCCATTTATTGATATTTAAAGTAGTTTTAGGAACTTTATCGGTCTTGTTAAAATCACAATTATTTGTGATTAAAAAATTGTTTGCATTCCATAATTTATTTAAAAAATTTCTATAACCTTTAACTCTATCCTCGGAAAGTTTTACATCGGTTCCAGGTGAAGCCATAGAGAGCAGAGTAAATCGTAAAGCATCTGCACTATATTTTTCGATTAAGTCTAATGGATCAATTACATTGCCTTTAGATTTAGACATTTTTTGTCCTTTTTCATCTCTTACTAAAGCGTGAACATAGATATCTTTAAAAGGTTCTTTATTAAGAAATTCCATTCCAAACATAATCATTCTTGCAACCCAGAAAAAAATTATATCAAAACCAGTTACTAAAACTGTGGTTGGATAAAATTTCTTTACGAAATCTTTTTTATCTGGCCATCCTAAAGTTGCAAACGGCCATAAACCAGATGAAAACCAGGTATCTAATACGTCAGGATCTCTAACTAATTTTACGTCTTTTTTGTAATGCTTCTTAGCTTGCTTGCCTGCTTCTTTTTCATTTAAAGCAACAAATATTTTATTGTCAGGTCCATACCATGCTGGGATTTGATGACCCCACCACAACTGTCTAGAAACACACCAAGGCTCAATATTGTTCATCCACTGAAAATAAGTTTTCGACCAATTATTTGGAAAAAAATTTGTTTTTTTTGTTTTAACAATTTTTTTTGCTTTAACTGCTAATTTTTTTGCATCAACAAACCATTGTTCAGTTAAAAAAGGTTCAATAACAGAATTAGATCTATCTCCATAAGGAACTTTATTTTTTATATTTTCTTCTTTAACAAAATAATCTTTTTCTTTAAGTTCATTTAATATTTTTTTTCGGGCATCAAATCTATCCAAGCCTACATAATCTTTCGGTGCATTTTCATTTATTTTACCCTCTTCAGTAAAAACATTTATTATTTCAAGTTTATTTCTCTGTCCTACATCATAATCATTAAAATCATGTGCTGGGGTAATCTTTAATGCTCCTGTTCCCTGTTCTGGATCTGCATAATTGTCTTTTATTATTTTAATTTTTCTACCTACAATAGGTATAGTAACTGTTTTACCGACAAAACTTTTGTATCTTTTATCTTTTGGATTAACTGCAATAGCTGTATCCCCAAGCATAGTCTCGGGCCTGGTTGTGGCTATAGTGATAAACTCTGATGATTTATCTATTGGGTACCTAATGTAGTATATCTTAGAGTTCATTTCTCTTTGATCTACCTCTAAATCTGAAATTGCGGTTTTTAATACTGTATCCCAATTTACTAATTTTTCTGCTTTATAGATCAATTTCTTTTTATGTAACTCCACAAAAACTTTAATTACAGATTTTGATAAATTTTCATCCATGGTAAATGCATTTCTGGACCAATCACATGAACAGCCAAGTTTTTTTAATTGATTGATAATTATATCACCGTACTGATTTTTCCAATCCCAAACCTTTTCTATAAACTTTTCTCTTCCAAGAGTATTTTTATCTAAATTTTCATTTTCAAGTTTTCTCTCAACAAGTGCTTGGGTAGCAATACCAGCATGATCTGTACCTGGTTGCCATAAGGTTTCATAATTATTCATGCGATAATATCGAACCAGCATATCTTGAATTGAATTATTTAAAGCATGCCCCATATGTAAACTTCCCGTTACATTTGGTGGAGGAATTACAACTGAAAATTTTTTAGAGTTTTTTTGAGGTTCAAATAGTTTATTTTTTTCCCAATATGAATAAATCTTATCTTCTACATTGGAATGTATATATTTATCACTCATATTGGATATGATTAGTTTATAATTTATTAATCTAAATTAACAATAATCAAATTAAAACGTTATTTAATAGACTAATCTTTAAAATTTAATATAAAACTGATGTAGCTATCATCTAAAACATAAGGCAACGTGGCGGAATGGTTACGCAGAGGATTGCAAATCCTTGTATCCCGGTTCGATTCCGGGCGTTGCCTCCAAAAAAAATCTTGTTTTAGTTAGAAAAAAAAGTAAGTTTGCCTTTTACATTCCTCGGTAGCTCAGTTGGTAGAGCAGTTGACTGTTAATCAATTGGTCGCAGGTTCGAGTCCTGCCCGAGGAGCCAAATTTTACCCAACTTTTGAAATATTATTTGAAACTTGTAATGATTTGTTAAATTTCAATTTTTGATCAGCATTAAGTTCAGAATATAATTTAACTAAGAAATTATAGTTCACATTCATATGACCCTCTTGAGATTTTTCTAAATTGACCAAGTATTCTGAAAAATCTTCAAAGAAATAGTTTATCGGAACTTTAAGATAATTTGATAACTGTAATAATCTTATCGAACTAACTCCGTTAGTACCTTTTTCGTATTTTTGTATTTGTTGAAATGTGACGTTGATTGCTTTTGCTACTTTTGTTTGTGTTAAACCTAAAGCTAACCTTCTAAGCTTAAGCTTATTGCCTAAATGCTTATTAAAATTATCTTCCATTAAGACCCCTCTTAATTTTTATTAAAAACAGATTGAACAAGTTTTTAATCTCGACTGCAACAATATTATTTTTTTATTTCCTCGGAAAAAACCTAAATACCAAAAATATGTCAAGCAATACTTGAGGGATATTTTGATAAATATTCCTTGAAATTACTGGTATCTATAGTATCTGGCTGAGAAAAAGTTTAGTCCTATCGCTCTTAGGATTAGCAAAAAATTCCTTGGTATCCGCTTTTTCTACTATCATTCCCTCATCCATAAATATCATTTGATCAGCAACTTCTTTAGCAAAACCCATTTCATGAGTTACAACAATCATAGTCATACCTTGTTTTGCAAGATTTACCATTACATCAAGCACTTCTTTAATCATTTCTGGGTCTAAAGCAGATGTAGGTTCATCAAAAAGCATTATTTTTGGCTCCATACATAAAGCTCTCGCTATTGCAGCTCTTTGTTGTTGTCCTCCAGATAATTGGCCTGGATATTTTTGTGCTTGATCAAGAATTTGTACTCTTTCTAAATGTTTTAATGCTAATTCTTCCGCTTCTTTCTTCGGCATTTTTTTTACCCAAATAGGAGCTAATGTACAATTATCTAAAATTGATAAATGAGGAAATAAATTAAATTGTTGGAATACCATACCAACTTCAGCTCTTATTTGTTCAATATTTTTTGTATCTTCTGTTAATTCAGTTCCATCAACAATAATATTTCCCTCTTGATGTTCCTCTAATCTATTGATGCATCTAATCAAAGTTGATTTTCCAGATCCTGATGGACCACATACTACAATTTTTTCTTTTGGTTTAACTTCTAAATTAATCTTTTTTAAAACTTGAAAGTCACCAAACCATTTGTTCATATTATTAATTTGGATGATGCTATCTGACATAATTTTTATCTATCTGTTTTATATTTTTGCTCTAAATTATAGCTATATTTACTCATTGCATAACAAATAATCCAGAAAATTATTGCTGCAAAAACATAACCTTCCATTGCAAAACCTAACCATTTTGGATTAGTTTTTGCTAGATTTAACATTCCAACTATTTCTAGTAGACCTACAACAAATATTAAAGGTGTATCTTTAACCAAAGCTAAAAATGTATTTGCAATTCCTGGAATTACTAATTTTAGTGCTTGCGGAAGTATCACAAATATGTGCATTTTCCAATATCCCATGCCTAAAGATTTTGCTGCCTCATATTGACCTCTTGGTAAAGCTTGTAGACCACCACGTATTACTTCTGCAACATAAGCAGCTTCAAATAATGAAATTGCAATAATTGCTCTTACTAATTTATCAATGAAAAAATCCTCTGGTAAAAACATCGGAAACATTACTGCTGACATAAATAGAACTGTTATTAAAGGTACACCTCTCCAAAATTCAATAAAGCCAACCGAAATATATCTAATTAGAGGAAAATTTGATCTTCTACCTAAAGCAAAAGCCATTCCTATTGGAAAACAGAAAATTAAGCAGAAAAAAGATATTATAAAAGTTAAAGATAATCCACCCCAGGCACCAGTCTCTACCCAGTTTAAACCATCTAATTTACCTAACTCAATGTATTCTTCAAAAAATATAAAATACTTTAAAGTTATATAAAGAGCTAAAGGTACAATTAAAAAATAATAGAACTTATATTTAGCAGGTATAAAAAATCCTAAAATAATAGATAAAATAGCTGCAATAATCCCATATGAAAAATCAAAAAATACAGGACCACCAGATATAAAGAAAAAGATAAATAAGAATGCAATCAGAGGATAAATAACGACATAATAAAGAGTTAAATACTTCTTAAATCTATCAGTTGCAAAATAACCAACCGAGCCCATTAATACTAAGGCTATAAATGACAAATTTATTCTCCATTGCTCAGCATTAGGGTACATTCCATACATAAATCTTCTCATCCAAACTTTAATGTATGTCCAGCATGCTCCTGAACCAGTACAAACATCTTTGGTATCGCCTGCGAAACTAGCATCTATTACAAACCAACTAAGAATAGGTGGAAGAGATTTGATAATAACAAATATAATTAGCAATGACAGAACTGCATTAAAGTTGTTGGTATTTATATGTTTATTTAAAAGATCTAATTGTTTTATTCCGCTAAATTCTATCCTTATGAAATAAAGTCCAATAAAACCTAATATTAATGGAAATAAAAAACTTAAAAAACCAGGCAAAAAACTAGTTATATTCAAACTAAAAAATGAATTTAAAAAAACATCCAATACACTAATTAAAAATAAAAAAGAGCCTAAGTATAAGAAAGTATTTAAATTATTTTTATCAGGTCTTAAAAAATTCATTTTTGACATTATTTTTCCTGTATTGCAATTTTTTTGTTATACCAATTCATTAAAAGTGAAATTGAAATACTTAAAGTTAAATAGGTAAACATAGTTATAGAAACTATTTCAATAGCTTTACCAGTTTGCATTAAAGCAGTCCCTGCAAACACTAAAACCAAATCTGGATAAGCTATAGCTGCTGCTAATGAAGAGTTTTTTGTTAAATTTAAATATTGATTTGTTGTTGGTGGAATTATTATTCTTAAAGCTTGAGGCATAATTACAAGTTTTAGAACCTGATTTGGAGTTAATCCTATAGATGCCGCAGCCTCTTTTTGTCCTTTACCTACACCTTGAATTCCTGCTCTTACACACTCTGCAATAAAAGTAGCTGTGTATAGAGATAAAGATAAAGTAAGAGCTATCAATTCTGGAGGTAAACTTACTCCGCCCTCATATATGAAAGAAGTTGTAGCTAATTGTTTTAAAACAGGAACTTCAAATGAAATACCTACTCCACCAATCAAAAAACTTAAAAGAGGTAAAATAAATATTAATCCTATTGATATCAAAAATACTGGTATTTGTTTTCCTTGATTTTCTTGAACTCTCTTAGCATGAATGCGAATAACAATTATAGCAATAATTGCTGCAACTATTGAATAAAAGAAAACACTAAAATTTTGCCAAATAAACGCTGGAACATAAAGACCTTTAATGGTTAAGAAAAAAACACCAAAAATTGCTTCTGCATCTTGTGGAAGTGGTAAAGCTCTTAATGCAGCAAAATACCAAAAAAATATTTGAAGCAGTAATGGTATGTTTCTAAAAAATTCAACATAAAAAGCTGCAAATTTATTTATTAAATAATTAGGAGATAACCTTGCTACACCAACTATTACACCAAGAATAGTTGCGATTATAATCCCAATAACTGAAACTAGAATTGTATTTAGTAGCCCGACTAAATAAGCTCTAAAATATGAATGTGAGCCATCGTACTCTATTAATGAAAATTGTACATCGAAAGAAGATTCTTGTGATAAGAACCCATAACCAAAATCAATCCCTCTATTTTCCATATTAATCTGAGCGTTGTAGGTAAAAAAACCAAAGACTAATACAACAGCAGTAACTGTAATTAATTGTGGAACAATATCTTTAAGTTTAAAATTCACGATGGAAATAATATAGAAGCTTATAAAAAAAAGGGCTAGAAAAATCTAGCCCTTTTTAATCATTTAAATATGCAATTATCTTGCAGGTGGTACGTAAAGAATTCCACCCTTAGTCCATAATTCATTTGGACCTCTATCAGGTAAAATTCCAGTGTCAGCTATATTTCTTTTATAGCTTTCACCATAGTTACCAACTTGCTTAATAATTCTTAAACTCCAGTCGTTATCTAGACCAAAAGCAGCACCTAACTCACCTTCTGCTCCAACTAATCTTTTGATAGCTGGGTTATCAGAAGTTTTCATCATATCTGCATTTGCTGATGTAATACCGTATTCTTCTGCTTCGATCATAGTATTTAATGACCATCTTACGATATCTTCCCACACAGAATCACCTTGTCTTACAACAGGACCTAATGGCTCCTTTGATACAGTTTCAGGTAACACAATGTGTTCATCTGGATTAGACATTTTTGTTCTCTGTGCAGCAAGACCAGATTTATCAGTAGTGTAAGTATCACATCTACCTGCATCATAAGCAGCTACAACTTCATCAGCTTTTTCAAAAGCAACTGGTTCATATTTTATTCCTTTTGAATTAAAGAAGTCTCTCATATTTAACTCAGTAGTTGTACCAATGTTTGTACAAGCTGAGATACCATCTTTGAATTGGCTTGTTGAAGTAATACCAGAACTTTTTCTAACCATAAAACCTTGGCCATCGTAGAAGTTTACTCCAACGAATGTAAGTCCGATATCAGCATCTCTTGAAAGAGTCCAAGTTGTGTTTCTTGATAAGATATCAATCTCACCAGAAGTTAAAGCTGTAAACCTTTCTTTAGCACTTAGCGGTGTAAACTTAACTTTGTTTGCATCACCTAGTACTGCAGCAGCTACCGCTCTACATACATCAACGTCAATACCAGTCCAATTTCCTGCAGCATCAGCGTTAGAAAATCCTGGAAGACCTTGAGATACTCCACATCTTACAAAACCCTTTTTTTGAGTGTTTTTAAGTGTTTTAGATTTTTTAGCAGCCATAGACTCTGTTGTAAAAGTGAACAACACAGCTACCATAGCAACTAAAGAAGTTAATTGTTTTAAGTATTTAAACATATTTCTTCCTATTGTTTATTTATTTGTTAACAAATAATTCAAAATTACTTTTGAATATTCATAATTTAAGCATGTTCAAAAATACTCTTCAAGAGGAATTTATTAGGATTTTTGACTTAGTAAAATTCTAGTCAAGATAATAATTATATAAAAATTACGTTGAAAATTGATGTATGGCGCGCCCTGAAGGATTCGAACCTACGACCCTCGGTTTAGAAAACCGATGCTCTATCCAGCTGAGCTAAGGGCGCATCAAAATTAATCTTACATATACAATAATAAGTTAATTTTTAAAAAGGAATTTTTTTATTAAAAGCAAAATTGTTAATAACTCAATCCGACCTACAATCATAAAGAAAATAAGACAATATTTACTAAATAATTGAAGGTTATAAAAATCAAATTCTTCTAAACCATAGATTGAGGAATTAACAGTATTCATCAAAGTTAAAATCGACAATTTAAATGAATTTACAAATGTTATTCCACTTAAACTAAGCAATGAAGTTAATATAAATAATGACAAAATGAATATTATTATTGTTAAAAAATATTTATTTATCTCATAAAGATTAAAATTAATTTTTGTAAATATTAGCTTATTCATAAAAACATTCTTAGGTCTGCTAAAAGATAAAATTTGATTTAAAGAAAACTTAAATAGTGAATAAATTTTTATAAACCTTAACCCAGAACTTGTTGAAAAAAAAGAACCACCTATGATAACCAAGATTAAGTATATAAAGTTTAAATTTTCTTGGCTCGGACTTAGTGAAAAACCAATATTTGTCATACTACTGATTATTGCAAAAAGATTAACAAAAAAAATCATAATTAAAACTAAAAAAAAGAAAAAATATAGTTACTACGACTACTAAATAAACAAACAGGTGAAGATCTTCATAGAAAAAATTAACATTTTTTTTTCTTAAAAAAATTAAATTGTATGAGAAAAAAAGACTAAAAAAAGAAAACAACATCATAAAAGAAAATATAATTATTTGAGTATTTTCTTTGATTATCATTGATAAATCGTTGACTGGTAAAAAACCGCCAGATGAAATTATTGTTAAAGCTAAATTTAATGAGTCAAACGTTCTTATCGAAAAAATATTCAAAATTACAAATATTAGTATTGTCAATGATGAGTATAAAATAAATATTTTTGTTGCTTGTTTTAAAATTTCTGAACTATTAAAAGATATAAAATTCGTTAAAGTTTTTTTAAAACTATCATCATAAATATCAATTAAATAAATTATAGAAAATAAAAAATAAAGACCACCTATCCATTGAGTGGATGATCTCCATATAATTAGACTTTGATCAACTAGTTTAATGTTGTCAAAAACTGTGAAACCAGTGGATGTAAATCCTGATATTGCTTCAAAAAAAGAATTTGAAAAAGTTAGATTGTAAATACTAAAATAAAATGGAATTGATAACACTAATGGTATTAACAGATAACCTAAAAAAATAGTTAATATTTTCTCAAAAATATTAGATTTAAAATCATATTTCCCAAATTTAAATAAAACTATAAATAAAATAAATGATGCAACTAAAGTATAATAATAAGTATCTAAATTTAGATATAAATTGAAATAGTAAGAATAAAGAATATTAAAAAAAGAGAGTATTGAAATAATACCAAAAAAGAAACTTAAATATTTGATCTGTAATTTAAACATTCAATTAAACAGAGCTAAGTCTAAAAAGATTTTCTACAACTCCAACTGTGTCTTTTTTTACAATTAAAACAATCTGATCATCTTTTAGAAAAATAAAATCAGATTTTGGGATAATTACTTTTTTGTTTCTTAAAACAGCACCGATTCTTATTTCCTCTGGTAAATTTGAATTTTTTAACTCTTTATTAATTAATTCTGAAGACTCAATTATCTCAGCCTCTATTACTTCGTACTCACCATTAGATATTGTGTAAGCATTTTCAATAGTTCCTTTATGAATATGCTTTAAAATACTTGAGACGGTATTCATTCTAGGATCAATAAGATCATCAATTTTCAAAGATGACTGTAAAAGAGAATAGTTAGGTTTGTTAATTAGAGCCATGGTTCTTTTATCTTCAATATCTTTTTGATCTTTAGCAAATTTTTCTACAAGAACACTTACCATTAAATTATCTTCATCATCATTAGTAAGTGCTAGAACAGTTTCTGCTTCATCTAAATTTGCTTCTGTTAAAACTTCTTCATCTAATCCATTTCCATTTATTACAATTGTATTATTCAATTCATTTGCAAGGTACTCGGATCGCGACTTATCTTTTTCTACAATCTTTACTCTCACACCTTCTAATGTATCTTCAATATTTTTAGCTAAATTATAACCAATATTTCCTCCTCCAATAATCAAGATTTTTTTAGATATTTTTTCTGAATGACCAAATGCTTCGAGAGTCTCTGCCATTTGTGAAGAATTAATTATTACATAAATTTTATCATTTACTTTTACTTGATCAGTTTTCTTTGGTATAAAAGATTTCTCATTTCTAATTATTGCAACTATATTTGCATCTAAATTTGGAAATTTATTTGTTAGTTCATTAAGTTTTAAACCGACCAATTTACAATTATCTTTAATTAAAATTTCTAAAAGTCTGATTTGATTTTCTGCAAATGGGACACTATCTAATGCACCTGGTGCCTCCAACTTTCTTTGTATTGATCTTGCAATTTCAATTTCTGGTGAAATTATTACGTCTATTGGTAAGTTTTCTTTATTGTAAACTCTAGTAAATTTTGGATTTAAATAATCTTGAGATCTTATTCTAGCTATTTTTTTTGGTATATTAAAAATAGAGAATGCTATTTGACAAATTAACATATTAATTTCGTCATTTCTAGTAACTGCTATTATCATATCAGTTTCAGCTGCATTAGCTTTTTCAAGTATTGAAGGATAGGTTGCTTTACCAACAATTGCTTTTACATCAAGTGAGTCATTAATTTTTTGTATATCTTCACTAGATTGATCAATTACAGTAATAGAGTGACCCTGTTCACTGAGTAATTTTGCAATAGTGAAACCTACTCTTCCGGCACCACAAATTATAATATTCATTTTAATTAAATTCTTTTATTCCAAGACCTTTAAGTTTTCTATGTAACGCACTTCTTTCCATACCAACAAAAGTAGCTGTTTTAGATATATTTCCATTAAATTTTTTAAGCTGAAGACTTAAATACTCTTTTTCAAACTTTTCTCTAGCCTCTTTTAAAGGCACAGATAAACTATTTTCATTAAATCTGCTGCTATTTACTCCAGATTTTAAAGATTCCTTTATAATATTAGAAACTTTTTCTTGAGTATTAGGTTGTAATATTGCAATTCTTTCAATTAAATTTCTTAATTCCCTTACATTTCCATGCCAATCATGATTCAAAATATAGCTATTATTTTCATCAATTTCTAAATTTTTTATATTGTAACTTTTGGAAATTTCATCTGAAAAGTACTTTATAAGTAAAGGTATATCTGAAATTCTCTCACTTAATGGTTTAATATTAATCTCAAATACATTTAATCTATGGAATAAATCCTCTCTAAAATTTCCTAACTCTATTTCTTGTTTAAGATCTTTGCTAGATGAGCAGATTAGTCTGACATTTACATTAATATCATTATTACCATTTACTCTTTTAAATTTCTGATCTGTCAAAACTCTTAAAATTTTTGATTGTATTGCTAATGGTATTTCAGATACTTGATCTACTAGAAGTGTACCATTATTTGCCTTTTCTAATGCTCCGTAAGATATAGATCCATCATTTTTTTCTTCACCAAATAACTCTAAATCATATTTATCATTATCAAGTAAAGCACCATTAATTATTACAAAGGGCTTATTCTTTCTTTTTGAATTTTTATGTATTTTTCGAGCAATTAATTCCTTGCCAGAACCTGAAGGTCCATTAATAAAAATTCTACTTTCAGTAACAGAAATTTTTTCAATTTGATCTTTTATATTTATAATATTTTTACTATCACCAATTAACTCATAAGAGGAAAAGAGTTTATTTTCGTATTCTTTATTTTGTGTCTTTAAGCTTAAATTTTCAACGGCTCTACTTATAAAATTTAATAATCTTGTTTTATCAAAAGGTTTTTCAACAAATTCAAATGCTCCATGTTTTAACGAATTTACTGCCATTTCTATATTTGCATGTCCTGAAATCATAATCACAGGTACGTCAATATTTTTTGATTTTATGTGTGTTAAAAGTTGTATACCATCATTGTCACCTTTATCTAATTTAACATCTAGTATCGCAACATCTGGCATCTTTTTATCAATTTCATTTAACGCTTGATTATAGTTCGCAGCTAATCGTGTTTGATAACCTGCATCAACAATAAGATCATTCAGAATATTTCTTATATCTGAATTATCATCAACAATTAGTATTTCTATGCTCATTTAATTAAACTTAATCTCAATTTTTGCTCCATTTGAAATCGAAACAAAATCTATTTCACCATTATGATCATTAATAATTTTATTTACTATCGAAAGACCTAATCCTGTACCATTTTTTTTTGTTGTGTAGTAAGGGTTCAAAATATCTTTTATATTGTTTTTTATATTTTTAAAACCTAACCCACTATCTATAATTATAATAGAGATTTGGTTATTTATCTCAAAAATTTCAATAGTAATAATTTTATCGAAATTACTTGTATTTTCTGCTTTTTGTTGAATACTTTCAATGGAGTTTTTAATTAAATTAAATATTACTCTACTAATTTGCTCTTTATCACATTCTAATAAGATTGACGATTTTTTGTTATTTAAATCAATCTTAATCGAAGGGTCTATTTCAGATAATAATTTAATATTTTCATGAATTATACTAATTAAATCATTTTTTTTTAAAACTGGTTTAGGCATTCTAGCAAAGTCAGAAAATTCATTTACTAAATTACCAATTTGTTTGATCTGATTATTTATGATTTTTAAATTTTCCTCAAAATTATCTTTTTCATTCTTATCAACTTGTTTTATATATTTTTCTTTAATTCTATCGATTGATAATTGAATTGGGGTGAGAGGATTTTTAATTTCATGAGCTAATTTTCTTGCAAGATTACCCCAAGCTTCATATCTCTCATTAATAATCAATTTATCTTGCTGATTTTTTAATCTAACAATCATTGAATTAAAATTTTTGTTTAAAATTTCTAAATCTTTATCTGTTTTTATCTCAGGTACTTTTGTAGTTAAATCGCCTTCTCCTATTGCGGTAGATGCTGAAATTAAATTATTTATGGATCTGAAAAATCTTGAAGAAAATCTTATTGCAATAGTGATTGATATAAAAAGTAAAAGAGTAACTATAATTATATATATAATTGCAAAGGAAATCTTTATGCCTGTACTTCTTTCCTCAACCGTATAATAAAAATTGATTGCTTCTTGAGACTCATTTAAATATTTTGAAATATCTTTATCAAGGTATTTTACAACATATAAAAATCTGTTTTCAAAAGCTTGAAGTCTCATTATTGCTGCTGAAATATTTTCAGGCGCATTTATTATTTTAAGTGGTCTATCGTCATCTAAAACAAGTTTTAGTGTTTTATCTATGGGAGGAACATATTTTGTACGATCATCTATATTGGTAAATAGTAATTCTTTATTTTGATCAATTATGTGTATTTCATCAATATCTCTTATCAATTTTTGAGTTTTTAAAAATCTTGCATATTCTTTATTGTTATCATTTAAAAATTTAGCACTTTTGTTGGTATCAAAAGCAATCAATATAATATCAGACTCAATTTTGTTTCTTACTTCCTCAACATAACTTTTAGCAAGTTCATAAGAATTATTTACAACCGTTGTCACTTTTTTATCAAAATATTTTTCAAGAGCAAAAGAAAATAGAAAAAGTGAAAAAATTGAAATCAATATTGAAGGGATTAAAGTGAAGAGCGAAAAATAAGTAATATATTTTTTATTTGATTTTAATCCATCCTTATCAATATCATTTCGAATAGATTTTTTTATCTCTAAAAAAATTAATACAAATAACGATAAAAGTAATAAAATATTTACAATTAACAAATTTTGTAAATTATTTTGATTTAATTCAATAAAACTTCTATCTATAAATGTTAAAAAAGTTAAAAATCCTAAAAATAGTGTGATACTAGATAGAATAATTATGAAAATATTTTTTTTCAAAAATTCAAGCATATTTAAGAATTATAGTATTTAAAGGAATGAACAACTATTTTGTAATATTGGCTGCCGGAAAAAGTAAGAGATTTCATAAAAAAATACCTAAGCAATTCTATAATTATAAGAATAAAGAAATTATTGATCACTCTATTGAAAAATCAGTCAATTCGAAGCTTTTTAAAAAAATTTTAGTTGTCACTAATAATATTAATCATTTCAAAAAAAAGAAGATCCACCATTCAGTCAAAGTAATAAAGGGGGGCAAAGAAAGATCTGACTCTTCTTTAAAAGCTTTAAAATATTTAAAAAAATACAAACCTAATAATATACTGATACATGATGCTGCCAGACCTGATTTTACAATTAAATTATTGAGGGAATTGTTGGGACATTTAAAAAGAAATATAGCTGTAATTCCATATATAAGCTCTAAAGATACAATAAAATATAGAGTCAAAAATGAATTATACAATCTCAATAGAGAAAACACATATCTTACTCAAACACCACAAGCATTTAAGTTTAAAAAATTATACGAACTTGCAATTAATGAAAAAAGTAAAATTACGGATGAAGCAACTTTATTCGTCAATAAAAATCGTAAAATAAAATTTATAAAAGGAGAAAATAATAATAATAAAATTACTTTTCAAAGTGATATAAAATTAGCTAAAACCTTTTTTGGAATTGGTTTTGATATTCACAGATTAGTAAGAAATAAAAAGCTTTATTTAGGCGGTGCTAAAATACCGTTTCACTCGGGATTGAAAGGACATTCAGATGGAGACGTAATTTTACATTCAATTATAGACTCGATCTTAGGTGCAATGAGAAATAAAGATATTGGATCTTTTTTTCCAAACACAAAAAAATATAAAAATATTAGGTCCCCCAAAATATTAAAACCAGTAGTTGAAAGTCTTTATAAATCAAATTTTTTTATAAATAATTTAGATATAAATTTGATTTGTGAACAACCAAAAGTATCAAAATACAGAGATCGAATAATCAACTCTGTCTCTAAACTAATGATGTTAAAAAAAGATCTTATAAATTTAAAAGGTAAAACAGTTGAAAAACTTGGTTTGATTGGAAAAGAAAAAGCCATCGCATGTGAAGTTATAATTTCAATAACAAAATATGATTAAAACTATTAATACTTTGTTTGTAACAATGTTGGGTTTAGGTAAAGTTCCAAAAATTCCAGGTACTTTTGGATCATTAACTACAGTAATTATTCTTTACCTTTTTTTTCACATATTTAATTTATCTTCAAAATTAATATTAATACTATTAATAGTAATTTTCATTTTATCTTTTTTTGCTGTAGCGCATCATATTAAAGATAATGAAAATAAAGATCCCAAAGAAGTAATTATCGATGAATTTATTGGTCAATCAATACCTATTTATCTTTATGAAATTTCACATGGCACAGAAAAATCACCGAATGAAGCATTATTTTTTTATGGTATTTGTTTTGTCTTATTCAGATTTTTTGACATTGCAAAACCATTTCCCGTAAATTTTTTTGATAAAAACTTTAAAAATAGTTTTGGTGTAATTATGGATGATGTAATTGCAGGAATTTATGTTGTTTTATCTTTAATTTGTTTTATGGTTTTAAGCAGTTATTTTGTGTAATGAAATTATTAATCAAGCTATTAATTAGAAAAAAAATTAAAGTATCAGTTGCTGAGTCTTGCACAGGAGGATTATTAGCCTCTGCTATCACTTCAATTAGTGGTGCATCAAAAATATTCAATCTAGGTTTGATCACCTATTCTAATCAAGCAAAAATAAAGATTTTAAAAGTAAATAAAAAAATTATCAAAAAATATGGTGCTGTGAGCTATGAATGTTGCTATGCAATGGTTAATAATTTATCTAAAATTTCAAAGGCCAATATTAATGTTTCGATTACCGGTATTGCGGGACCAAGAGGTGGCACCAAAGGAAAACCTGTTGGTTTAGTTTATATTGGAGTTAAAAAAGGAGGTAAAATCGAGATAAATAAATTTTTATTCAAAAGTAAAAAAAGATCCTCAATACAAAAAGCTACTGTAAAAAAAGCCCTAAATCTAATTCTTAGAGCTGCTAAATAACTGCTCAGCCCTGTTTTGAAATGCATCAGCTATTTTCTCTAATCCAAATTGAAAAGATACAATCATTAACGAATTTAAAAATTTATTTTTGATTTCAAAATCAATATCAAAAGTTACTTCAGTAATTCCATTCTCTTTATCAACAAAAATCCAATTGTTGGATAAATGATTTAAAGGTCCTTCTATATTCTTAACAAAAATTAAGTCTTTCTTTTTATCAAAAACTACATCACTTTTATAAGTGTCTTTGAACGGTCCTTTTCCTATTGTTAAGTCTGCAATTATTTTTGTTAAATCACCTTCATTTTTATTTTCATATATTTTTGCACCAAAACAGAATGGAACAAATTCTGGATATTTTTCAATATCCAAAACTAAATCAATTAAATCTTTTTTTTTACATTCAATTAATCGCTTAACTGAAGCTTTTGGCATTAATGATTTTTTAATCTATTTTGTTGAAGTTTAGCGAAGTCTTCATCTGCATGATATGAAGATCTTGTTAAAGGAGATGAGGAAACTAATAAAAAACCTTTTGCTTTTGCAATATCACCCAATTCTTTAAACTCCTCAGGTTTATAATATCTATCTAATGGAAAATGCTTTACAGATGGTTGCAAGTATTGTCCAATTGTTAAAAAATCTACATCAGCAGTTTTTAAATCATCCATTACTTGTAAAATTTCATCTCTTGTTTCACCTAAACCAACCATTATTCCAGATTTAGTAAAAACCCTATTGTTCATTTTTTTTGCATTTTTTAAAAGTTCAAGAGATGCAAAATATCTTGAGCCTGGTCTAACTTTTAAATAAAGACTAGGTACAGTTTCAATATTGTGATTAAAAACGTCAGGATTAGCCTCTAATACTCTTTTATAAGCATCGCCTTTTCTTAAAAAATCGGGCGTTAAAACTTCGATAGTTGTATTTGGATTGGTTTTTCTTGTTTGGTTTATAACCTCATAAAAATGATTTGAACCACCATCGTCTAAATCATCTCTATCAACTGATGTGATTACAACATGTTTTAAATCTAATTTTTTAACAGCTTGAGATATTTTGATTGGTTCTAGCCTGTCTAATTTTTCTGGTTTGCCAGTTTTTACATCACAAAAAGCACATGCTCTTGTACATGTATCACCCATGATCATAAAAGTTGCATGTCTTTTACTCCAACACTCAGTTATATTTGGGCAATTTGCCTCCTGACAAACTGTTACAAGATTATTTTTATTTACAATTGTTTTTGTTAAAAAAAATTCCTTACTATTATTAAGTTTAGATCTAATCCAATCAGGCTTTTTCTTAATTGGATTAATTGGGTTTTTTACTTTTTCAGGGTGTCTTGGTTTAATTTTTTGCGTCATTTTTTTATAATATAAATTTTTTCATTTTTTTTACCAAATAAGAATCTTTCTCTAATTAAAGTTTCAATATAATCAAGATCTAGATTGTCACTTAATAATGAATTCTTAAAATCCAAGTCATTTATTTGATTTTTTAATGATGATTCCTTAATTTTTAAATCGTTTAAAATTTGTTTTTTTTCATAATATGAAATTAGTCCTCTTTCACCCGACAAGAGATTAAAGAAAAAATATATGATTAGAAAAACTGATATAAGTAGAAAATAATTTTTTTTTAATTTTTGGATCATTAATGAATCTTATTCATTCTAGCTTTTTTTCCAAGTTCTTCTTCTATTCGTAATAACTGATTATATTTAGCAACTCTTTCTGATCTTGCTAAAGATCCGGTTTTTATTTGATTAGAGTTAGTACCCACTGCAAGGTCTGCAATAAATGTATCCTCACTTTCTCCTGATCTATGAGAAATGATTGTTTGAAATCCAATAGTTTGAGCAAATCGAATTACATCTAAGGTTTCTGAAACTGTACCGATTTGATTTAATTTAATTAAAATTGCGTTAGATGATAAATTTAAAAAACCTTTTTTGAGTCGCTCAAGATTAGTAACATAAAGATCGTCACCTACAATCTGAACTTTTTTAAGTGATTTCATTAATTTATTCCAAGATATCCAATCATTTTCTGCAAATGGATCTTCTATCGATTTAATCTTATATTTATTAATTATTTTTTTATATTCTTTAATAGATCTTTCTACAGAAATATAGCTTTTTGAATGAATAGAATATTTATTTCTTTTATATAATTCATTTGCAGCTACATCTAAACAAATTGAAACATCTTTACCGTTAACAAATCCTGACTTTCTAATAGCTGAAACAATTAAATCTAAAGCCTGATTGTTATTGCTAATCATTGGTGCAAATCCACCTTCATCTCCAACAGATGTTGAAAGTCCTTTATTCTTTATAATTTTACTTAAATTTTTAATCACTAAAAAACAAATCCTCATCGCATCACTGAAATTTTTTGCGCGGTCTGGCCTGATCATAAATTCTTGAATTCTCAGACCATTATTAGCATGTGCTCCACCATTAATTATATTCATAAGTGGAAAAGGTAATCTAAAATTATTTTTAATTAAAAAAGTTTTATATAATGGTTTTTTTCTAATTTTTGCTGAAAGTTTTTTTACAGCCATAGACACAGCTAATATAGAATTTGCCCCTAGTTTTGTTTTTTGTCTTGTACCATCTAGGTTAATCATTAAAGCATCTATTCTTTCTTGATTATGAATATTTTGTCCTTTAAGTTTTTTTGAAACCTTAGAATTAACCAAACTA
Organism: uncultured Pelagibacteraceae bacterium; assembly: GCA_902612225.1. Classification (GTDB taxonomy): domain Bacteria; phylum Pseudomonadota; class Alphaproteobacteria; order Pelagibacterales; family Pelagibacteraceae; genus Pelagibacter. Next base: position 45,491 of record CACMCS010000003.1, read on the forward strand.
ATTGCATTAAGAACACTTTTTCCTAAATATCTTTTATTATTTTTATCTCTTTTTTCAAAAGCCTCATAAGTTCCTGTAGATGCTCCTGAGGGACAAATTGCTATTGCACTTTTGTTTTTTGCAAAAACTTCAGCTTCGATTGTTGGATTACCTCTACTGTCAAAAACTTGTCGGGCTTTTACTTTTGTAATTTTACTCACTTATTTTTAATTAAACTATCTATATCAATTAATTGTTTTAGTAGACTTTCTAATTTATCTAAAGGAACCATATTTGGCCCATCAGAGGGAGCGTTATCAGGATCTTGATGTGTTTCAATGAAAACTCCTGCTACCCCTACTGCAACAGCTGCTCTTGCTAAATGTTCTACAAACTCTCTCTGTCCTCCACTTTTTTCACCAAGACCACCTGGCTGTTGAACTGAATGGGTTGCATCAAAAATCACTGGGTAACCATTTTTTGCCATGATGGGTAATGCTCTCATATCTGAGACTAAAGTATTGTAACCAAAACTAGCACCCCTTTCAGTGACTAGAATATTTTTATTACCAGAGTCTGAAATTTTTTTTGTTACATTGACCATATCCCATGGTGCTAAGAATTGACCTTTTTTTACGTTAATGATTTTATTTGTTTTAGCTGCAGCTACTAAAAGATCAGTTTGGCGACATAAAAAAGCCGGTATTTGTAAAACATCTACATGTTTAGCAACAATTGAACATTGCTCGATATTATGTATGTCTGTTAAAATTGGGACATTGAGTTCTTTTTTTATTTTATCAAAAATTGGAAGAGAAGTATCTAATCCAGCTCCTCTTTTGCCTTTAAGACTTGTTCTATTCGCTTTATCAAATGAAGTTTTATAAATAAATCCTACACCAAATTTCTTGGTAATATCTTGTATTTTACCTGCCATATCCATTGCGTGTTGCTCAGTCTCAAGCTGACATGGACCTGCAATAATACATATTTTATTATCGTTAGAGATCTCTATTTTATTACAATTTACCTTTATATTACTCATTTATGGTTTTTTGATGCGTGAATGAATGAAGAGAATAAAGGATGAGGAGCCAAAGGTCTAGATTTAAATTCTGGATGAAATTGAACGCCTATAAACCATGGATGATTTTTAAGCTCTATTATTTCTGGTAATTTATTATCTGGTGACATTCCTGAAAAAATTAATCCTTTGTTTTCAAATTCAGCTTTAAGGCTATTATTAACTTCATATCTATGTCTATGTCTTTCTCTTATATTTTTAGATTTATATATTTTATTTATGGCAGAATTATTTCTTAATTTGGCCTCATATAATCCTAATCTCATTGTTCCACCTAAATTTTTATCTGTGCCTTTAATAATTTTTCCATTTTTGTCCCATTCATTGATTAAACCAATTACTGGATAGCATTTTTTATCTAATTCACTTGACCCAGCATTTTTAATTTTTAGTTTATTTCGTGCAAATTCGACTATAGCCATTTGCATTCCAAAACAAATACCAAGAAATGGTATCTTTTTTTCTCTAGCATATTTTATTGCTGAAATTTTTCCCTCTGTTCCTCTTTTACCAAAACCCCCTGGTATCAATAATCCTGAAACATTTTTTAGTTTTGTTTTGATTTCACTATTTTTTAAGTTATCAGACTCTATTCTTATAAGATTTACTTTTACATTGTTTGCAATTCCACCATGAACTAAGGCTTCATCTAGAGATTTGTAAGCATCTTTTAAATTTACATATTTTCCAATTATCGCAATATTTACTGATTTTTTTGTACTTAAAACAATTTTAGTTATTTTTTTCCATGGGTTTAGGTTAGCTCTTTTTTTTGGTTTAAGTTTAAAGAATTTTAAAACTTGTTTATCAAGTTTTTGATTATAAAAACTAATTGGTGCCTCATAAATGGTTCTTACATCTACCGTTTCGATAACGTTTTCAATTGGAACATTACAAAATAATGATATTTTTTTTCTTTGGTCTAATGGTATGGATTGTTGAGATCTACAAATAATAATGTCTGGTTGAACACCTATACTTCTTAATTCTTTTACCGAATGTTGAGTAGGTTTAGTCTTTATTTCATCAGATGATTTCAAAAACGGAACAAAAGTTAAATGAATAAATAATGTTTTTGATTTACCATATTCATTTGAAAATTGTCTTATAGCTTCAACAAATGGTAAACTTTCAATATCTCCAACTGTTCCACCAATTTCACATATTACAAAATCTTCATTTGTAATATCTTTTTTTATAAATTCTTTTATTCGATTTGTTATATGAGGTATAACTTGAACAGTTTTTCCAAGATATCCTCCCTTTCTTTCTTTTTTAATAACATCACTATAAATACGACCAGTTGTAATGTTATCTGACTGTTTAGATGAAATGTTTGTAAATCTCTCATAATGACCTAGATCTAAATCGGTTTCAGCACCATCATCGGTGACGAAAACTTCTCCATGTTGAAATGGACTCATTGTTCCAGGATCTACATTCAAGTACGGATCCATTTTTCTCAACCTAACTTTAAAACCCTGTGATTTTAACAAATAGGCTAGTGATGCTGATGAAAGACCTTTTCCTAATGATGAGACCACGCCGCCAGTGACAAATATATATCGCGCCATGGAAGTATCTTATAGCTAATAAAAAAGTAAATTAAAAGTATTAATTATTATTTTCTGGAATTGAGGGTGTATCCTCTTCGACTTGATCTAAAACTGAGCTAGATGGTGTCAAATCACCCCTAGATACTATCGTTAGAGCTAAACTACAAATGATAAACAGAGTTGCAACAACACCAGTTGCTTTTGTCATAAAATTTCCTGCTGATTTTGAAAACATCATATTTTCCTGGGAAACTCCGATTCCAAGTGCTCCACCCTCAGATTTTTGCATTAAAACTAATAAAACTAAAATTAATGCAAGAATGATATTCAGTACTAACAAAATATTTTCCATGCAGGTTAATTATACGTTTTTTTGATTATATCAATGAATTTTTTAGGATCTTGAGAAGCACCTCCAATTAGAAATCCATCAATATTTTTTATTAGCTTTAATTTATTTATATTTTTTGGATTTACCGAACCCCCATATAAAACTTTGATATTTCTAACTTTTTTTTTTATGAAATTAATAGTGTTAAATAAGTCATCTGCTTTAGGAATTAGACCTGTTCCAATTGACCACACAGGTTCATAAGCAATTACAATATTTTTTTTTTTCTTAATTTTTTGTAAACCTATAACAATCTGCTTAGATAAAATTTTCTTGGTAATTTTTTTTCGTTTTTGACCTAAGGTTTCACCTATACAAAAAATAACCTTTAAACCTGCTTGCGTTGCTGCTCTAATCTTGGCATTAATTAATTTATCCGTTTCACCAGAGTCGCGATTTTCTGAATGACCTAAAATAACATATTTAGCCCCAACATTTTTTAGCATCGTAGGATTTATGGAACCAGTTGAAGCGCCATAAGCAAGGCTTTCATGACAATTCTGAGCACCAACTTGAATTTTAGAATTTATAACTTTTTTAGACATTGAACGGATTAATGTATTGGGCGGGCAATAAATAATTTTAATTTTTTTTGATTTTTTAAAAATTTTTAGAAATTTGATTACTTTTTTTAGTGAATTCAATGTACTCAATCCACCAAACATTTTCCAATTAGCAATAAAATACATATATTTATTTGTCTTATACTAAAATTTAATCTATAGGTTTGCTTTTTATAGATCAATAAATTTATATAGTAATGATAGGTGCATTTAGAAATTTTGCCAAAACAAAGTTCGCTGGGATATTAGTTTTTATAATGATTATTCCATTTGTATTTTGGGGTATGGGGAGCATGTTCAGTAGCGGAAATACAAATTCAATTGTAAAAATAAATGAGACTAATATTTCTACAGAAGAATTTATTGATTACTTAAATAATTCTGGAATTCCTCAGGATACAATAAGAGAGAATTTAAATGATAATATTATTGAAGAATTATTATCTGGATTGATTTCGACAAAAATTTTAGATTTAGAAATTGAAGAATACAATTTGATTATTTCTGAAGAAACACTACTCGAAATGATAAAAAAAAACAAAAATTTTCTAGACGAGCAAGGACGTTTTCAAAGAATTAAATATGAAAAATTTTTACTTGAAAATAATCAATCTGCACCTCAGTTTGAATTACGACTAAAAAATCGCGAATTACAAAAAAACTTATTCAGTTTTGTGGGTGCTGGAACTGTTGCTCCAAAATTTTTAGTAAAAAAACTCTATCAGGATGAAAATAGAAAATTAGAGATAGATTATATAAATTTAAATCAATTTTATAAAAAGAAAGATAGTTTTACAGATAACGATGTAAAAAAATTTTTAGATGAAAATAAGAATGACTTAAAAGTAGAATATATTGACTTTGATTATTCCATAATAAATCCCAAAAATTTAGTTGGTGTTGATGAATTTAATCAGACCTTTTTTGATAAAATTGACCAAATAGAAATTGATATCTCGAATGAACTTCCTTTTGAAAACATCGTTACAAACTTTAATTTAAAGTCTAAGAAAATCAAAGATTTCAGATTCACTTATGATAAAAGCGATATAGAAAAAAAGATATTTGAGGCAAGAAATAATGAATTTGATATCATTGAATTTAAAGATGATTATATTCTTTACAAAATAATTAAGTCAGAACAACGTTCTCCTAACGTAAATGATCCAGTCCTCAGAGAAGAGATCTTGGGACTTATGTTTGAAAAAAATAAGTATGAATATAACAAGAATTTAATTAAAAAAATTGATGAAAAGAATTTCAACAATGAAAATTTTGTAGAGATGGGAAATAAGAAGATTGAAAATTTAATATTAAATTCTATCAAAGATAACAAAAAATTTGATATTAAAGCTGTTGAACTTCTTTACTCATTACCCATAAATTCTTTTACTCTTATAAATGATGAGATGAGCAATATTTATTTGGCTAAAATAAAGAACTTTCAAAATCAGACAATGGAAAATGATGATAAGATAAATGAATATATGAATAAACAAAATTCAAATCTAAAAAATAATATGTTAAAATCATATGATCTATATCTTAACAGCAGATATGATGTTAATTTAAATCAAAAAACAATAGAACGAGTTAAAAATTTCTTTCAATGAACATAAATCGAAGCTTCAAAGATTTTAAGTTTCGACACAGAAGCAATAAAAATCAAATTATATATACTTCAAAAAAAATTCAAGAAGATGAAGAGATTTTAAATTTAATAGATAATTTTTTAAGTGAAAAAAATAGCTTTATATTTGAGTCGGTAGAGAAAGGAAAAATCAAGGGAAGATACACTATATTTGGTAAAAATCCTGACAAGATATGGGAATTCAAAAATAAAATTTCTTATTTAATTCAAAATAAAAAGAAAATTAAACTTAAAGATAAACCTGAAAACTTGATTGAGAAAATTATTGAGGAGTTTAAATTTGAGACCCCCAAAAATTTACCAAAACTGTGCTCTTTAATTTCAGGATATTTCTCATATGACTCTATAAGATATATAGAGAAAATCCCTAATAATTGTAAGGATGATCTAAATATACCTGATGTAAGACTTCTGCGACCTAGAACACTAATTATTCATGATAATTTAAAAAAAGAGATTTTTTATATTAGAAATATCTATAAAGACGAAAAAATTAGAGATTATCAAAAAAAATTTGACGAGGTAAAATCAGATCTTTTTAGATTACTCATTCAATCATCAATTAAGAATGTAGATAATAAGACACCATTAAAATCAAAAAATATTAAAGTTAAATCTAATACTTCTAAAAATAGATTCTTGCAAATGATCAATACAGCCAAAAAATATATAAAATTAGGAGATATATTCCAGGTAGTTTTAAGTCAAAGATTTGAAGCTAAATTAACAAAAAAACCAATTGATATTTATAAAAAACTTAGAGTGACTAACCCATCACCTTTTATGTTTTTTTTTAATTTCAATGACTTCCAAATTATTGGTGCGAGTCCAGAAATTTTAGTGAGACTAAGAGATAATAAAATTACTGTAAGACCAATTGCTGGAACGAGACCACGAGGAAAAACATTAAAAGAGGATCGTTTTTATGAAAAAGATCTTCTTAATGACAAAAAGGAGCTTTCAGAGCACTTAATGTTATTAGATTTAGGAAGAAATGATGCTGGTAAAGTTTCAAAAATTAATACGGTAAAAGTAACTGAGAGTTTTATTATTGAGAGATATTCTCATGTAATGCACATAGTATCAAATGTCATCGGTGTGTATAATAAGAAATTTTCTAAGTTTAAATCACTTCTAGCTGGTTTCCCTGCAGGAACTGTCTCTGGAGCACCAAAAATTAGAGCTATGGAAATAATTGATGAATTAGAAACAACTAAGAGAAAAGTTTATGCTGGTGGTATTGGCTATTTTTCAGCTAACGGGGAATTTGATACATGTATAGCTTTAAGAACAGCTGTCGCTAAAAATAATAAATTTTATGTTCAAGCTGGTGCTGGAATTGTAGCTGATAGTAAACCTTTAAAAGAGTACGAGGAAACTGTTAATAAAGCAAAAGCTTTGATTAATGCTTTAAAATGAAAAAAATAATTCTTATAGATAATTACGATAGTTTCACTTTTAATCTTTATCATTACCTATCTTCATTAAAAGTTAAGGTAGATGTAATAAGAAATGATCAGATTACATCTAATGAGATATTAAAAAGAAAATATAATAAAATTGTAATCTCACCGGGCCCAGGTAATCCTGATCAATCAGGTAATTGTTTAAAAATAGTAAAATCTTTATATAAAAAAATTCCAATTCTTGGTGTTTGTCTTGGTCATCAAATTATTGGACAGGTATTTGGCTCTAAAATTGTTCAGGCTAAAAAACTAATGCATGGTAAAACGAGCAAAATTATCTCAAATAAGTTGGGAATTTTAAAAAATCTTCCAAAATCATTTGAGGCAACACGTTATCACAGCTTAATTATTGATAAAAAAACACTATCAAAACATCTTGAAATCACTGCGGAGAGCAAAGATGGTTTAGTAATGGGTGTTCAGCATAAAAAATATAATGTTCATGGAGTGCAATTTCACCCTGAAAGTATTAAAACTAAACTTGGTATCAAAATTTTAAAAAATTTTATTAGACTTTAATATTAATGAAACAATTCATAGATAAAATTAAAAATAAAGATGACCTCTCCTTTGAGGAAAGTAAGGCAGCTTTCGAATTATTAATGGAAGGTAAGGCAAATGAACAGGAAATATTTGATTTTTTAACACTTTTGTCCGCTAAAGGTGAAGTTTCAAATGAGATTGCTGGAGGAGTATACGTTCTAAGAAATAAATCAAAAAGAGTAAATGTGCAAAATTGTATTGATACATGTGGTACAGGTGGTGATGGAAAGAACACACTCAATATTTCAACAGCTTCTGCGTTATTACTCGCAAGTATGGGTGTTAAAGTAGCAAAACATGGAAATAAAGCAGTATCTTCTAAATGTGGATCTGGTGATGTTTTAGAGGCATTAAATATAAAAATTAATTTAGAACCAAATAATATTGAGTCACAAATTGAAAAAAATAATTTTGGTTTTATGTTTGCACCAAATTACCATAGTGCAATGAAATACGTTGGACCTACAAGAAAGAAAATTGGTAAAAGAACAATTTTTAATATGATTGGTCCTTTGAGTAGTCCAGCTTTAGTTAAAAGACAAGTCGTCGGTGTCTTTGAAAAAAAGTTATTAAAAACATTTGCTAACGCTTTAAAAAGTTTAGATATTAAATTTGCATGGATCGTCAATAGTGAAGATGGTTTAGATGAAATTTCACCCTATGCTAAAACAAATGTTATTCAATTAAAAAACAATGTTATCTCTGAAATTGTTATTGATCCAAAAAAATTAGATATCAATGCAGATAAATTTAAAAATCTCGTTGGTGATGATGCAAAATTTAATGCTAATAAAATGCTTGAAATATTTAAAGGTGAAGATAATGATTTTTCTAAAGCAGTATGTTTAAATGCTGCAGCAGGATTGATTGTTAATGAAACTCATGAAGAGTTTATCGAAGCATATAAAAATACAAGAGAGCATATTTTGTCAAACAAAGTTATCAAACATTTAGAAAAAATTCAAAATGCCTGAAAATGTTCTCGAAAAAATAATTAAAAAGAAAAAAGAAAAAATAGAGAATTCTAAAAAAAATATTTCAATAGGGTCATTAAATGAATTAATTGAGAAAAATAAAATGTTTATTAATTTTAAAGAAAATATTGAAAAAAATATTAAGGAAAATAAATTTTCAATTATTGCTGAGATCAAAAAAGCTAGTCCTTCTGCAGGTGTAATCATAAATGATTACAACCCTGTAAAAATAGCTGGTATATATAATGATAACAAAGCAACTTGTTTGTCTGTTTTGACTGAAGAAAATTTTTTTTTAGGAGATTTGAGACATATAAGTGAAATTAAACAAAATATTAATTTGCCAATTCTTTGTAAGGACTTTTTTGTAGATAAATTTCAAATTCCATTAGCAAAGAGTTATGGAGCAGATGCAATATTAATTATATTAGCTGGTGTAAGTGAAAGCCTTGCAAATGAGTTATATGAGGAAGCTTTAAAATTTAATATGTCTGTTATAGTTGAGGTGCATACAGTTGAGGAAGCAAAACAAGCTTTAAAATTTAAAGATGCATTAATTGGTATCAATAATAGGAACTTAAAAACTCTTCAAACTGATATAAATACAACTTTTGATATTCATGATGTTTTGGTTAATCATAAAGGTCCATTAATTTCTGAAAGTGGAATAAAAACAAAAGATGAACTACTAGAACTCTCAAATAAAACATCTATTAAAACTTTTCTAATTGGTGAATCACTTTTGAAAAATTTGGAAAATAATTCTATTTTCTCAGTACTTTAGTCAAATAGTTCCCTATTTTATTGGGTTTTTTACTATTGTGAATTGAAGAGAACTTTTGTAGAACAGATTTTGTACGATATTTGTTCTTATGCTAACAAAAAAACAAAAAAATCTGCTTTTATTTATCAACAAGAAGTTGAGAAGCTCTGGTGTTTCTCCTTCTTATGAGGAGATGAAAGCTTCGTTAAACCTTAAGTCTAAGTCTGGAATTCATAGACTTATAAGTGCATTAGAAGAGAGAGGTTTTATTAAAAGACTTGCTCATAAAGCAAGAGCATTAGAAGTAATTAAATTGCCAGAAACAGCCTCTGCAAACGACATTTATAACAGTTTTTCACCAAGTGTTATTAAAGGTGGTTTAGATGAGGAAAATTTATCATCAGATGATGCCGAGGTACCAGTTTTAGGAAAAATTGCTGCTGGAACACCTGTTGAAGCTATTCAAAATGAGGTTTCGAGAATACCTTTGCCAAATAATTTAGAGAAAAATGGAGATTATTTTGGTTTAAAAGTTCAAGGGGACTCGATGATCGAAGCTGGTATTCATGAGGGTGATACAGTAATTATTAAAAGAACAGATACAGCTGATAATGGAAAAATTGTTGTTGCTCTAATTGATGAGCATGAAGCAATGTTAAAAAGAATTAGAAAAAAAGGTAAAGTTGTTGCGTTAGAAAGTGCCAATAAGAATTACGAAACTAAAATCTTTGGCCCTGATAGAGTAAAAGTTCAGGGTGTATTAGTATCTTTATATAGAAACTTCTAAAAAAATAGTCTAAACCATTTTAATGAAAAAAGTAGCAACTAGATTTGCTCCCTCACCTACTGGTGCATTGCATATTGGTGGTGTTAGAACAGCTTTATTTAATTGGTTATACTCCAAAAATCACAATGGTAAATTTTATTTAAGGGTGGAAGATACAGATAAAGAAAGATCTAAAGATGAATTCAGAGATCAAATAATACAATCGCTTAAATGGATCGGTATCAACTATGATGGAGAAGAATATATTCAATCAAAAAAAGTAGACGATCACATAAAAGTTGCAAATGAGCTACTTAAAAATGGTAATGCATATAAATGTTATTGTTCAAGTGAAGAAATAGAAGAACAAAAAAAAAGAGCTAGACAAAAAAAGATTCCTTATATTTACGATAGAAAATGGAGAGATAAAAAAGAATCTGATGCACCTAAAGATATTAAACCTGTTATTAGATTTAAAAGTAAGATTGATGGAACATCAATATTGAAAGATTTAGTTCAAGGTGATGTTGAGATTGACAATAATACAATAGAAGACTTTATAATCTTGAGAAATGATGGGTCTCCTACATATAATTTATCAGCATCCGTGGACGATCACCAAATGAACATGACACATATTATTAGAGGTGACGATCATAAAATAAACACCTTCAAACAAATACAAATTTATCAAGCTATGAAATGGGAATTACCATCATTTGCTCACATACCATTGATACATACCATAGAAGGTAAGAAACTATCAAAACGAGATCAGGCATCTACATTAGATGATTATTCCAAAATAGGCATAATGCCAGATGCCCTTCGAAATTACCTTTTAAGACTAGGCTGGTCTTACAAAGATAAAGAAATATTTACATTGGAGGAAAGCATAAAATTTTTTAATTTAGAAGGTATAGGAAAATCTCCCTCTAAACTTGATATGAGTAGAATTTTATCAATGAACGAACATTATATTAAGAATATTAATGAAAATGATTTATTCACTCAATTAACTGAATATTGCAAATTATATAAAAGTGAAATTCAATCAGATAAAAAAGATAAGATTAAAAAATCTCTTGCTTTCTTGAAAAATAAAGCAAAAACTTTAGAGGATATATTTAATAATGGTCAATATATTATAAAAGATGAGGTCGATTTTAATAAGGATGATCTTAAATTAATTGATGAGAAAGCAAGAAAAGTAATTTCTGACTTTAATGATCGATTTGAAAAAATAGATCAGCCTTCTCGAGAAATTTTAGAACCAATAGTAAATGAGCTTATAAAATCTCATGACACAAATTTTAAGGGAGTTGGACAACCATTAAGGATTGCTTTAACAGGTTCGAAGTTCGGACCTGGTATTTATGATATAATTTTATCATTAGGAAAAGAGGAAGTTCAAAAACGACTAAGAGCTAAGATAGCTTGAAACTATCTCTGTGGCTTCTGATGATGAAGAAGTTTTAGATTTGATCTCATTTAAAGTCTTATCCACATCAAGAATTTGTTTTTTCATAAGTTCAGGGTTTTTTAAAAAATATACTACAGATCTAAAAATTTCTTTTGAATTACATTCTTTTTGAATTAATTCTGGAATTATTTCTTTTTGGTTAATTATATTAATTATATTTGCAAATTTTGTCTTAACTAAAAATTTTACAATAAAAAAATTAATAAAATTCATTTTATAAATTACGATAGACGGAACTTTTGCATTGCAGATTTCAAGAGAAACAGTTCCAGATTTTGCCACAGCAAATATTGAGTTTGATAAAATTTGTGATTTTATGTTTTCTTCTGATATCACATCAACATTATCAAAATTTGTTTTTTTAATCTCATCTTTTATCAAATCTTTATTTTGATCAGTCGCATGAAAAATAAAATTATATTCATTAAATTTTTTATTCATTAATTTAATAAAATCTATTAAGATTGGTAAAAGAATGTTTGTTTCAGATGTTCGACTTCCAGCGAATAAAGATATAATTTTTTTATTGTCATCAATTATATTTGATAAATCTGTCTTAACATTCTCTTTATTTTCAAGTAATGGATGACCAACAAAAGTATTTTTAATATTTTCTTTATCAAAGTATTTCTTTTCAAAATTGAATAGTAATAAAACATGGTCTAAAAACTTTTTAAAATTCTTAACCCTACCCTCTCTCCATACCCATACTTGTGGTGCAACATAATGTATTGTTTTAATATTAGGATTGATACTTTTTACTTTTTCAGCAACTCTTAAGGTAAAATCTGGGCTATCTACACTAAAAAGAATATCAGGATTAAATTCAATTATTTTATTTACGGTTTCGTTAATTTTATTTCTGATTTTAAATAAATTTATAATAACACTAGTAAAACCAATATAAGTTATTTCTTTAAGATCATATATTGATTTGATGCCAAGTTTATTTAGATGAGAACCCCCGACGCTTAAATATTCTATATCTGAGTTACTCTGTTGAAGCTTTGTAATTACAGTTGATGCCAATTTATCTCCTGAGGGTTCACCTGTTAATATAAAAATTTTTTTCATTTCACTGAAATAAACATCTTATTTTTATTAGCAAAACTAATGCATTTATTTTTGTCTAAAAACACATGTTGTTTACTTTTTACAACAATGCCTTTTAATCCAGCTGTCTTACTTTGTTTTAACGTTTTTAAACCAATGGTAGGTAAGTCAACTCTGAGATCCTGTTTTTTTTTTGGAAACTTAACTAAAACACCATGGTTTCTAAATTTTTTACTTTTACTTTTTTCAAGCATTTTTTTAGTTCCACCTTTTCCCTCTATTGAAATTACTTTTTTATTTCTGACTACTACAGCCTGGCTGTAATTATATTCTTTTAAATTATTTAGCGTTTTAATAGCTTTCTTAATATCTAATTGATCAGTATTATTTGGTTTAATCTTTGAATAATTCCCCTTTTTAAGTGTAAGCTCTGGATTAAATTTAAGAGAATTTTCTGTTTTTATATTATTTTGAGCTAATATCTTTATAATTTCTTTCAAAATTGCTGCATCACCAAGCTTCGATGCTTTAATAATTCTTGGAATATAATAAATCCCTTTAAAATCTAGTTTTAACTTAGAAAAGTTTGGTTTGTTAACTTTTCCTGCAAATAAGACTCTTTTACAGCTATTTTCCTTAAGAATATTAATTATTTTACCAAATTGACCTATAGAGACTGAATTAGATTTACTCTCTTTTTTAAATCTTTTTGATTTAGATAAATCAATTATTAAGTGCTTTATTTTTTTTTTCTTTATTGTTTTAAGTATTTTATTTGGAAAATCTGTATCACCAAAAATTAATCCTATCATCTTATGAAAATGGGGTACAAATAGATCTTTTTTTATCCTTAGTGATAAATTCTATTACTTCTTTAACTAATGGATTTTTCTGAAATGAGCCATTTAATTTACTTATATTTTCATTGATATTTTTAGTAGCGAAAATCTCTTTATATGCCTCGCTTAATCCTAAAATATCCTTATTTTCAAATTTAGCTCTTCTTAAGCCTATTAGATTTAATCCCTGCAATGAATTTCTATTTCCTGTTGATAATCCATATGGAATAACATCGTGTAATACTCCTGTCATTCCTCCAATCATTGCCATCTTACCAATTCTCGTAAACTGTTGAACAGCAGAATTTCCACCAATAACTACGTTATCCTCAATAATAGCATGACCTCCTAGAGGTACATTGTTTGCTATAATTACATTATTACCAACCTGACAATCATGGGCTATGTGAGATGAAATCATAAATAAACAATTATTTCCAATTATAGTTTTACCTCCACCACCGACCGTTCCAGGATTTATTGTTACATACTCTCTTATTTTATTATTATCTCCAACAACTAAACTTGTTTCTTCATTATTATATTTTAAATCTTGAGGATCATTAATTGAAACAAATGGATAAATCTTATTTCCTTTTCCAATTTTAGTATTTCCTGTAATGCTTACATGTGATTGGATCTCTGTATTCTCTCCGATCTCTACATTAGGACCTATTATGGTGTATGGACCAATTTTAACATTAGAGTGAACTTTTGCACTTTTGTTTATTATAGCTGTTTTATCTATCATTTGTTTTCCCTAATAAAATTTTTTAATTCTTTTGCTGGATAGCCCATTACTTTAGAATTATCGGGAATATTCTTTATAACTCCACTGCCACCACCAATTTGCACATTATTACCAATCTTAAGATGACCTGAGATACCTGCCTGACCTCCAATCATAACATTATTGCCTAAAGTTGAGCTTCCGGCAAAACCTACTTGTCCAGCAATTATACAATTCTCACCAATTTTAACGTTATGAGCTATATGTATTTGATTATCTAAATAAGTATTTTTTCCTATAATTGTGTTTGAAAGAGAACCTCTATCTATCGTAGATCCACAGCCTATTTCAACATTATCCTCAATAATTACAATTCCTATTTGAGGGTACCTAAAATTTGAGTCTTTATTCGGGAAAAAACCAAATCCTTTTTTTCCAATTACACAGCCATCTAAAATGTGAACATTATTCTTAATTAATGAATTTCTAATAATTACATTTGATCCTATAGAAGAATTGTCACCTATATTCACATTTTTCTCTATTATTGAATTATGACCAATTAAACAATTTTTACCAATTTTTACATTTTCGCCAATAAGAACATTTTTTCCATATTTGATCTTATCTTTAAGTTCTGTCTCAGTTATATTTCTTACGGTGTTGTCATAATCATCAGTAATAGAGTCCGGGTAGAAAATTTTTGTTATTTGAGCAGTATGTAATAAAACTTTGTCAGTAATTATAGCCTTACAGTTATTTGGTAAAAATGATTGAAAATTTTCAGTAGTTAGACAATAAGAAGCCTTGGTTTTTTTTGCCAAATCAGTGTATTTTTTTGAATGTAGAAAAGTTATTTCACTTTTTTCAGATGAGTTAAGATCTTTAATATCTGTGATTTTATCATCAGGGAAATTGTCATTCTTTAAGTTAATATGCTTTAGTAAAAAATTTATATCATGCGGACCAGTATTTTTAAAAAAAGGATTAATCATTTGTAAGTTTAATATCAAAACTTATTTTAAAAGCTTATCAAGATTTATTGCTAATTATTTCCTATCAACAATTGTAGCTGACCACTGAGCATCTGACATTTTTTTGCCATCCACAAAGGCTTCTCCCTTATATTTCCAAACTCTACCATGCGATCTAATAGCTTCAATATTCAATTCAAGTTTACAATTCGGTATTACAGGATTTCTAAATCTTGCTTTTTCGACACTCATCAAAAAAACTAACTTATTATCATACTCTTTTTTATCAATCCCATGAGCTGTTAAAGCGGCAGCTGCTTGACCAAACGCTTCAACAATTAGAACACCCGGCAAAACGGGATTACCTGGAAAATGTCCATCAACATAAAAAGAGTTTTTTTTTACATTCATTATCGCTGTTGCTGAGTGAAGATGTTTTATATTAATTAATTCATCTATAAGTAACATTGGTTCCCTGTGAGGTAACAGTTCAATTATCTCAGATTTTGTTAATTTATCTTTAGTCATTAATCTTTTTAATCAAATTTAATTTTTTTATGTTTGTCATTAAATATTTTAAGAATTTCTTCAGTTATATCTAATTCTTTATCTCCAAATATTATTTGTTCTTTTTGTAATAAAATCTGTACAGACTCTTTTTTAAGAAAAGATGTAATAAGAGGATTTAAAGCTTCAATAATTTTTTTTTGAGAATTCATTCTATATTTATTAAAGTCTTCATTTTTTTTCATTCTAATATTATTAAACTTTTTGATTTCATCTTCATAAGTTCTCACTAACTTTTCATACTCTTCTTTTTTAAGTATATTTTTTTGAGAAATAATTTTATCTTTTTTATCCTCAATTTTTTTGCTTAAATCATTTAATTCCGAAGTAATTTTTTTACTTTTATTTTCTATAATCTTATTTAAATTTTTTCCTGCTTCTGAATTTTTTACAATATAATTAATATTTATAAATCTAATGTTCTCACTTGCATTTGAAGCGCATACAAAAAAAACTAAAATAAATATTTTAGCTAAAAAAAATTTCATTAAAATTGAGTTCCTAGATTAAACCTAAAAGTTTCAGTTTTATCTGTGGAAGCTTTTGACAACGCGTTTGCAAATGAAAAACTAAGAGGACCAATTGGTGTCATTAAATTAAGTGCAACTCCTGTAGATGATCTAATTGTGCTTTTATCATCAATAGAACTATCATAATCGACTCCCCAAATGTTGGCAGCATCAACAAAAACACCAACATCAAGATTGTCTAATCCTTGAACCAAATTTGGAAGAGTTGCAGAGAAATTTAATGATGAAACATAATTTCCTCCAATATAATCGCTATTTTCAACCGGCCCAACTTTGCCCCTTTGAAAACCTCTTAATCTGGAAGCAGGTACATTCAATCTTTTGGAGACCCTTACATCATCACTCAAACCAGTAATTGTTTTACCAAAAAAACTTACCTTTCCAACCATATCAGATGTAGATGAAAGTTTTTTATAATTAGTAATTACAAATGCATTAGATAATTCTGCATTATCTGAAACCAAAGGTAATTCTTGTGAAAAAGTAGTTACATATCCACTTTCGGTTCTAAATCTTTTATCTCTTAAATCCTGATTTATAGAGTAATTAAAATATAAATCTGTATATGATCCCTCTTGTTTTTTTAAAATGTTAGAAGCTTTATCTGAAGTTTCCAAATCCTCAATGAGAAAGTCTATTTCTGGACTGAGAAATACATTCTGAAATTGCTCAAATTCAGTTCCTAAAGAAAAACCAATTTCAGAGGTTTTATAACCTGAATTTGTTAATAAATCAGTCGTAGAGCTTTTTAGTGAAGTAAATAAAGTATTATCACTATAGTTGAAATTGGGTTTTGCATATATA
This sequence comes from uncultured Pelagibacteraceae bacterium, assembly GCA_902612225.1. Classification (GTDB taxonomy): domain Bacteria; phylum Pseudomonadota; class Alphaproteobacteria; order Pelagibacterales; family Pelagibacteraceae; genus Pelagibacter. The sequence continues at coordinate 62,207 of CACMCS010000003.1, forward strand.
AATTGACCTTTAATTGAGTCTGCTGTCAATTCTAAGTTAGTATTTAGTTTAATACCTTTACCTAAAAAGTTATTTTCCTTAATTCCTGCACCAATAGTTTCTCCAGTTGTACCAAAGCCTGCAGTTAAAGAAATTTCACCAGTGGGTCTTTCCTCAACATCAATATCTATCTCTTTAAATGACTGATTTGAGCCATCTCTAACATCGGTTGTTACTTTTTTAAAAATTCCTAAGCTTTGAATATTATTTACAGATTTATTGAACAAAATTTCATTAAATGGATCTCCCTCATCCACTATAAGATTATTTCTGACAACTTCTTCTAAAGTATTAAAGTTTCCTTTGATATTTATTTTTTCGATATAATATTTATCACTTTCAGAAATATTAATATCAAAATCAATTTTATCTCCATTAACTTTTTCTACAATCGAGGCATTAATAAATTCATATTGTTTTGATAATGCAATATCATTAATGTCATCTAAAAGATCATTAACTTTAAGAAGAGAATAAGTATCCCCTTTTAGTTTGGAAAATTTTTTTGTTATTTTTTTGAATAATTTTTCATTATAATTGGTTGGTAAATTCAATGAAAAATTGTTAAAAAAATATTTTTTTCCCGGTGTGATATTAAAAATTAAATTAAAATTTGAATTTTTGTCAAATTCAACAAAAGAATTTTCTATTTTAACGTTGAAGTATCCATTATTTTTAAAATAATTTGAAAGAAGTCTTTGATCAAGATTTATCAACTCTTGATTTATATAAACATTTCTTGATACAAATTTCCAAAATTTATGTTCCTCTGAAACGATTACTTCTTTTAATCTTTTTTCTTTAAAAATTTTCTCACCGAGAAATACAATTTTTTTGATTTTTGCTTTTTCTCCCAATTCAACATCAATTTTTAAATCAATAGCATTTAATTTTTCATCTAAATTTTTAGAACTGTTGATTTTTGCAAAATAATAACCATTCGTCTTCAAAATATTGTAAATCAAATTAATATCAGCTGATAACAATTCCTGATCAAAAGATTTCATTTCTGCTAATTGTAATTTTCCTTTGATAAATTCAACCAAAGATTGTTTTTTAATTCCAGATATTTGTAAATTTTCTATGATTGGATTTTCTTCAACTTTTAAAAACAGAGTCTGGTTTTCAAAACTCAAATTTATATTTCTAAAAAAATTCGTTTTATAAAGTTTCTTAATCACTTCATCTAATTTACTTTTTGTAATCTCCTCATTTATTTTAATTTCAGAAAAAATAATTATGGTTTGATCTGAAATTCTTTTATTTCCTGAAATTTCAATTTTTTGTAAAGTTTCAGCTTTTACAAAAGATAATAGGCAAAAAAGAGTTAATATAATTTTTATAAATAACTTACTCATAAACAATAGCTTTATATACCTAAAGTATTCAATTTTAAACGAACATAATCCCTTAGATTATATATTTGTTTTATATTTCTAGGCTTAATCTTCTTAAATTTTTGAAATTCTTTTAAATTTGAAATTTTATTTATTAATTTAATAAGTTCTTGGAAATTAATTTTCCTGTCTAGAAATTTATAAACCAGATAGTCATTAGTGGTTATTAAAACTGTTTCAAATAATGATGAATATTTTGGTAATTCATTTAGTAATTCAATTAACGGAAATTTACTTTTTTCTACCTTATGAAGACTTAAATTATTAAGTGTTTTAAAATCTAAAGGACTGGATTTTATGTTTTTATTTTTTTCAAAGTAAAGAGAATTATAAATGGGTATCCTCATGTCTGGTTCGTGAATTAAAAGTTTACTACAACCATTTTTAAATTTGATTATTGTATGAACATATGACTTTGGATGTGTAAGTATTTTAATTTTGTCATAGCCAATATCAAATATATTTTTTGCTTCAATTACCTCAAAAACTTTGTTCATTAAAGTTGCTGAGTCAATTGTTATTTTTTTTCCCATTATCCAATTAGGATGTTTTAAGGCTTCTTTCAACTTAATTTTTTTAAACTGACTTTTGGGTAAGTTAATAAATGGTCCTCCAGATGCAGTAATGTAAATTTTCTCAATTTCATTCGTGTTACTGTTATTCAGTAGTGAAAAGATTGAAAAATGTTCTGAGTCAACAGGTATAAACTTTGTTTTATTTTTTTTAAGTTCCTTTTTAATAAGCGGCCATCCACATACTATTGCTTCTTTATTTGCTATTGCTATTAATTTTGTTCGATTAATTATTTTATATGTAGGTAATAATCCACCGATTCCTGAAATAGCACTCATTACATAATCAACTTTTTTTGGCAAAATTTTTTTCAAATTTTCAAAATTTTGATAAATATTTACTCTTTTATTTTTGCAAATAATTTTTGTTTTCATAAAACTATTTTGATCAGTAATCACTAAATTCTTAACATCAAATTTCTTTGCTTGATTAATTAAATCTTTATAATTTGTATTAGCTGTTAATAATTCTATTCTAAAATTTTTTTTATCTTTTTTAATTATATTGAGTAAAGATTTTCCAATTGAACTTGTTGAACCTAAAATTACAATTTTTTTTTTCATTACTAAATTTAACCAATTACTTTCACTGAAATAAATATTGTTGGAAATACAAAAATCAAACCATCAATTCTATCTAATAAACCGCCATGACCAGGGATAATTTTACCTGTATCCTTTAACTTTGCTTTTCTTTTAAAGTAAGAAATAATTAAATCACCTATTTGACTGATTAAAGAAATTAATAATATTATTAGAAAAATTGACAAACCATTTGAGTTTAAAGTAGTTATGTTTACGCTTAAATAGTTAATGAAAATAAAGCCTGCTATTAGTGATAACAAGAAACTTCCAATAACTCCTGCATAAGTTTTTTTGGGACTTATTCTAGTTAACTTAGGACCTTTAAATATTTTGCCAAAAATATAACCACCAATATCTGTAAAAATACAAATTATAACTATGAATAAAAAAGGTTTAAAGCTTTCTCCCTCTCTTATCTTGAATGCAGCATAAAATGAAAATAATAAGAATAAAATTCCTAAAAATCTTAATAAATTATTTTTTTTAATCATTTTAAACCATTCATAGCTTGTTACTAAAAATAATACACTTAAGAAAAATATAAAAATTACTGATCCTTGAATTACAAAAAATATAGATAATGGTATTAAAATAAGAGAACTCAATATTCTTTTTTCAAATTCCTTGATCATTAAATATTCCCAAAATTTCTTTTAATATTCTTATATTTCTTGATTATTTTATAATAGTCTTTTTCATTAAAATCAGGCCACAATTTTTTCTCAAAAAAAATCTCTGAATAAGCTATTTGCCATAATAAGAAATTACTTAATCTTTTTGTATTTCCAGTTCTAATCAGTATATCTGGATCTGGTATATTTTTTGTTTGTAAGTATTTTTTTAAATTTTTTTCATTAATCAATTCTTTATTTTTCTTTAATTCTTTAAAAGCATAGATTAATTCAGCTTTAGAACCATAGTTTAATGCTAAATTTATTTGTAGTCTTTTGTTCTTTGATGTTTTTGCCTCTGATAAATTTAAAAGACCAATTAATTTTGATGAAAATTTTTTTTTACCTATAATCTTTAACTTAATTTTTTGTTTATTAAGATCTTCAATTTTCTCTTTGAGAAAATTTTCCAATAGATTAAATAGAAAATTGATTTCTTTTTTAGGCCTTTTCCAATTTTCTGTTGAAAAAGCGTACAAAGTAAGAAATTTAATATTATTCTTAATAGTTTCCTTAATGATTTTTTCTACTGTATTCAAACCAGCTCTATGACCAGCATTTCTTGAATTTTTGTTCTTTAGACCCCATCTCCCATTACCATCCATGATAATGGCTACATGTTTCAAAGGGTTCATATTGTCATTATTTCTTTTTCTTTAGTTGAAATTTTTTCATCAACAATTGCTATATGTTTATCAGTGATTAATTGTACATTTTTTTCAAAAGATTTTTCTTCATCCTCACCGATTTCTTTTGATTTTAAAAGTTTTTTTAATTCTTCATTTGCATCTCGTCTAATGTTTCTAATTGAAATTTTACATTTTTCACCCATAGACTTAATCAACTTTTTGAGTTCTGTTCTTCTTTCTTCATTTAGTTCTGGTATTGGTAATCTAATCAATTGCCCATCAATTTGTGGATTTAACCCAAGTTCTGATTTCTTAATTGCAGCATCTACTAAGTTCACATTGTTTTGGTCCCAAACTTGAATGTTAATCATTCTTGGTTCAGGTGTTGTTATACTACCAACTTGATTAATTGGCATTTGTTGACCGTACACATCCACTTTAACAAGATCTAGCATCGCTGCATTAGCTCTTCCTGTTCTCAATGATGATAATTCTTTAGAGAACACTCCGATAGCTTTATCCATTTTTAAGCTATAAGATTTTTCATCAAACATCTATTCGCCTATTTTTATTCTACTAAATTCCTTAATCTTTAAATCATTTACAGAAAGTTCTTTTAAAACGTCTTGAACTTTTTTTTTAGGTTCCATGACCCAAGCTTGAGTCATCAGCGCATTTTCTTCTTTGAATTTATTCATTTTTCCTTGGCTAATTTTTTTGGCAATATCTTCTGGTTTACCTGAATTCTTAAGCTCTTCAGTGATCAACTCTTGTTCTTTATCAATAATTGATTTATCGATTAATGTTGAGTCTAAAGCTAATGGGTTTGAGGCAGCAATATGCATTGATAGTTGTTTGCCAAATGTTTTTACAATTTCAGAATTTTCTTTTGTCTCCAATGAAACAATTACTGCTAATTTTGCTAAATTATCCTTAACCACTGTATGTAAATATTGATAATTAGTTGATGATGAGTTTGAGATAGTTTTTGTTTGACCAATTGTAATTTTTTCTCCAATTTTAGCAATCAACGCAACTAGGTTATCCTCGACTGAAGAGCCATTTTTCATTTTAGATTTTTTAAGATTATCAAGATTAGAATCATTATGGTTATTTAATTCACTCAACTCTTTGACAAAATTTATAAAATCATCATTTTTTGCAACAAAATCTGTCTCACAATTTACCTCTATTATTGAAGTTTTTTTTTCATCACCACTGATGGCAACTACACCCTCCTTTGCTTCTCTTGACATCTTTTTTGATGCTTTAGAAATCCCTTTTACTCTCAGAATTTCTACAGCTTTATCTAGGTCACCATTAGCTTCTTTAATGGCTAAATTGCAGTCTTTAAAACCGGCTCCTGTAGCAACCCTTAATTTTTTTATCTTTTCAATATCACTCATATTAATTAATTGCCTTTTTCTTTTTCTCACTAAATTTTTCCTCTAATTTTTCTCTATCTTTTTCTTGCATAGTCTTAGATAATTTAGCCTCTTTTTTTATACTTTCTTTTTTTTCAACTACAGGAATTGAACTTTTTGCAGAAATAATTGTTTCTTTTATTAAATTACAATATAAATCAATTGCTCTCCTTGCATCATCATTTCCTGGGATAGGATAATCTATGCCATCAGGATTTGAGTTGCTGTCTAGTATTGCAACTATAGGAATACCTAATTTCACAGATTCTTGAATTGCAAGAGACTCATAATTTGTATCTATTATAAATACTAAGTCTGGAACTTTTTTCATCTCAGATATACCACCTAATGATCGTTGTAATTTATCTTTTTTTACACTCATTTTTAAAAGTTCTTTTTTAGTGAAACCTCTATTCTCAGATACCAAATTTAGTTCTAATTGTTTTAGTTTTTTAATTGAATTTGATATAGTTCCCCAATTAGTTAACATTCCTCCTAACCATCTGTAGTTTACGAAATATTGATCAGTTTCTTTAGCAACTTCTGCTATCGCTTCTGATGCTTGTTTTTTTGTTGAGACAAATAATACTTTTCCATTATTAGATATAATTTCGTGAACTTTTTCTAGCGCAACTTTTGTAAGTTCCAGGGTTTGAGTTAAATCTATAATATGTATGGAGTCTCTTTTACCAAAAATGTATTTTTTCATTTTTGGATTCCATCTAAGTGTTTTGTGTCCTAAGTGAACACCTGCTTCTAATAGTTGTTGGATTGTAACGTTAGGTATTTTCATATTTATTCCCGGTTAAGCCACCACAGTAATTTCCAATTAAGGACCGGAGGTATAAAACCAAAAACTGTGTGCGTTTTTGTTAATTTTAGTGACTATTTACAAAGATTTTTTTTATTAAACAAGCTTAAAATTATCGAATAATTGCAGAAATCTCTTTATTTCTAATTATATTTAACGTTTTTCTGTCGATATTTCTCTTATTCTTAAGTGTAAAATCTAATTCATTATTTTGGTCTCTTAATTTAATTTTAACAATTGTATTTCCATCGTCGGGGATAATTTTTGAGATTTCGCTCAACTCATTTAATGATTTTAAGTTAAAAAGCACCTCTTCGATTGGTTTATTTATCAACTCTGAAAGTGAGGCTATTTTCTGAACATTTATTCTCTTAAAACGATTTTCTTCATTCGAAACAGATTTGGCCAAAGTTAATATTATTGATGATCCTTCTTTCAATATTTCACGATTTTTTTCTAAAACCTCGGAAAAAATGAATAATTCAAAAACACTAGTTAGATCAGTTAATTTTAAAACAGCATAAGGATTCCCTTTGGCAGTTTTTCTTTCTTGTATTTTTAATAAAGTTGCAGCGATATTTGAATTAATTATTTCATTATCATTATTAAAACTTAGGTAGTCTTTTATATTATAGTCTTCAAATATTTCTTTAAATTGATTTAAGGGATGATCTGATATAAAGAAGCCGACTGACTCAAATTCTTTGGACAATCTTTCCTCAAACTTCCAGTCATCAATCTTAATTATCACTTCACTATCTGAGGTATTATTTTCACCAAATAAATCAATCTGATTGGCAGATTTATTTTCATATATATTTTTTGATTTTGTTATAAAGTTTGGAATTGAATCAAATAACGATTGTCTATTTAAATTTATATTATCAAAAGCTCCTGCTTTTACTAAACCTTCTAATTGTAACTTGTTAATATCTTTTGGATTTACCCTGTTTAAAAAATCATTAATAGAACTAAATTTTCCATTTTTAATTCTTTCCTCAACAATATTTGAGACCGCTTCATATCCTACAGCTTTAATAGCCCCTAATGCATAATAGAATTTTTCTCCATCTGTTCTAAAATCCGCATAACACTCATTTATATCTGGTCTTACTATTTTTATTTTCAATCTTTTTAATTCCTCGTAAAATTCACTTAATTTATTTTGATTAGAAATATCCATTGTCATTGATGCAGCAATAAATTCTTTTGGATAATATGTTTTTAGATATGCCGTTTGATAAGAAATAATTGCATATGCAGCTGCATGACTTTTATTAAAACCATATTCTGCAAAAGGCTCTATTTTTAAAAATATTCCCGCAGCAACATCTTTGCTAATACCGTTGTTTACAGCGCCAGAAATGAAACTTTGTTTTTGTTTTTCTAATTCTGCTCTTTTCTTTTTACCCATTGCTCTTCTTAGAATATCTGCTTGACCAGCAGTAAAACCAGACAATTTTTGTGCAATTTGCATTACTTGTTCTTGGTAAATTATTACACCATAGGTAGGCCGTAAAATATCTTCAAGTAAAGGATGTAAATAATCGGGTGTCTTTTTTCCGTGTTTGCAATCATTATAGATTGGTATATTACTCATTGGACCTGGTCTATAAAGTGCTACCAGTGCAATAATGTCTTCTATGTGATTTGGTTTCATTTGCATCAACGCTTCGCGCATTCCAGCACTTTCAATTTGAAATAAACCAACAGTTTTGCCAGATGACAATAGATCAAAAACTTTTTGGTCTTCAAAATTTATGTTTTCAATATTAAATTTTTTATCTTTTTTTCTTATTAGTTTTTGAGTGTTATTTATAACTGTTAAAGTCTTCAATCCCAAAAAATCAAACTTGATTAATCCTGCATTTTCAGCTGAGTACATGTCAAATTGTGTTGAGGGTAATAATAAATCAGATGTTGCGTCCTTATATAATGGTACGATCTCAGTTAACTCTTTATCTGCTATCACTACACCTGCAGCATGAGTTGCAACATTTCTATTTAACCCTTCTAATTTTAATGAAAGATCTGTAAGTTTTTTTACTCTACTATCCTCATTTATCAGTTTTTGAAGTCTTGGTTCTCCAGCTATACATTCAGTTAGATTTTGTGGTCTTGATGGATCAAACGGTATCATTTTCGATATACTGTCAACAAAACCATAAGCCAATCCTAAAACACGTCCAACGTCTCTAATAACCATTCTGGCCTTTAATTTTCCAAATGTGATTATATGAGCTACACTATTTTCATATTTTTTTGTTAAATATTTAAAAACTAAATCTCTTTTTTCCTCGCAAAAATCTATATCAAAGTCAGGCATTGAAATTCTATCTGGATTTAAAAATCTCTCAAAAATTAGATTAAATTTTATTGGATCAACATCAGTTATTGAAAGACACCAAGCGACCAGAGAACCGGCACCAGATCCTCTACCAGGTCCAACTGGTATATCATTTTCTTTTGCCCACTTAATATAGTCAGATACAATTAAAAAATAACTCGCATAATTCATTTTAATTATGATTTCTAACTCATGATCTAATCTATCTTTATATTTCAAATAATTCTTGTTAGATGCAAAATCTTTATTGTCTAAGTTAAATATCTTTATAAATTTTTCATTAAGGCCATCTAATGAGTTTTTCTTTAAAGTTTCGTCTGCACTGATGCCTTCATCAGAACTGATATTAGGTAGTATAGGTTTGGATGATAAAGGTCTAAAATTACATCGAAATGGAAAGTTATAATTATTTTCTAATGCCTCAGGTATATCAGCAAATAAATCTATCATTTCTGAATTAGTTTTAAGATAATGCTGATTGCTAAATCTAACTCTGTTTTTTTCGTTTACATAAGTTTTGTTTTTTATACATATCAATGCATCGTGTGCCTCATGCATATCTTTATCTATATAAAATACTTCATTAGTAGCAATTAGAGGAATATCTAATGTATTTGAACTTGTTAAATTAAATTTTTCAAACTCTTTTTCATTTAAATCACCATGACGCTGTATTTCAATATAAAATCTATCACCATAACAATTTTTTAATTTTAAAAAAATTTCTTGAATTTCGGCAAATTTACCTTTGTTAAACAATTGTCCAAAAAAACCATTAACCGTTCCAGAAAAAATTGCTACTCCTTCATTTTTATTTAGGAGCTCATCAAAATCTAAATGAGGTTCAGAGAACTCGTCATTTTTTAAAAAAGACAATGAAGATAACTTTATTATTGTTTTATATCCATCTTCATTTAACGCGAATAAAGGTATAAGACCTGTTGTATCATCTAATTTAAAATTAATTTGAGTTCCAATTATTGGTTGAGATCCAGATTTAGATAATTTTTCAGCAAACTCTAAGGCGCCACATAGATTGGAAGTATCACACAAACCTATTGCTTTTAGTTTATTATCTTTAGAAATATCTTTTAAATCATCTAACTTGATAGCTCCTTCACAAATAGAAAATTGAGAATGTATTTTTAGATGATTAAAATTTTCAGAATTAGACTCTTGCATTAATGGTCCTTATATTACCATTAACTATTTCCAACATGCAATCAGCCTTTTTAGCAAAAAATCTATTATGAGTTGCAAAGATTATTATACGGTTTGCATTAATTTGTTTTTTTAAAAGATCAAAAACACTTTTTGCAGTTTCTAAATCTAAACTTCCTGTTGGTTCGTCGGCTAAGATAACTTGAGGATCATTAATTAGAGCTCTAGCTATTGATACTCTTTGTTTTTCACCTCCAGAGAGTTCTGCAGGATAATGGTAAATTCGATTGGATAAACCAACTTTTTTTAATAATTTTTTTGATTTTATTTCTGAAATTTCTTTATTTTTTTCAATAGCAAGATTAGCCAAATATACATTTTCTAAAGCTGTAAAATCTGGAAGCAAATTATCCTGTTGATATATAATTCCAATTTTATTAGCTCTTAAAACGTCATTATAGTTAGAATTTTTATGATCTATTTGTTTATTTCCATATTTCAATATACCACTTGATGGTCTATCGATTAATGACAACAAGTTTAGTAATGTTGATTTTCCAGAACCAGAAGGTCCCATTAATGAATAAATTTTTCCAAGTTTAAAATTATAAGTTAATTTTTTTAAAACTTTTAAATTTTTTTGGTGAGTAAAAGACTTGGAAATATTTGAGAGTTTAATAAAATTATTCATATTTTAATGCTTTAACAGGATCTAGTTTTGCTGCTTTTAAAGCAGGGAAAATTGAAACAATAATTGTAATAACTATTGAGCATAGCGAGATTAATAAAATTGATGGCGGGTTAATCTCTGAGGGCATCGTGCTTAAAAAATATATTTCTTCTGGAAACAAACTTATGTTGAACAAAGTGCTTAAAAATTGTCTTAAATTTTCAACATATATTGAAAAAGTTACACCAAGAATAATTCCAAAAATTGTTGCCGATGTTCCTATTATTACTCCAACAAGAAAAAAAATTTTTACAATTGATTTGTTAAGTACACCGATTGATTTTAAAATCGCAATATCTTTTGTTTTGTTTTTAACCAATATTGTTAAACCAGAAATTATGTTAAAAGCGGCTACAATAATAATTAAAGACAATATTATAAACATTACATTTCTCTCAACTTTAAGAGCTGAAAAAAGAGCACTATTCATATCTGACCAAGAATACACAAATTCATTTTTAAAAATTTTCTGTACTATTTCTTTTTGGTCTTCAATTTTTTGAGGATTTTTAAGATAAATTTCTAAATTTCTATCATCCTTATTTAGATTAAAGAACTCCTCTAGAGTTGATAAATTTATAAAAGCTATATTGTTATCGAAATCAACAAGTCCACTTTCAAAAATTGATACAACTGTAAAAGTTTTTTGTTTAGGTATATTACCTATTATTGTCTCAATTCCACTTGAAGACATGATTGTAATATCATCCCCTATATCAAGATTTAGAGAAAAACTAAGCTCTTTTCCAATTGAAATAAAATTTTTACTTAAGTTATTTCTATTGCCTAAAAAATTTTTATTCTTTACTAATTCAAGTTTCGAGAAATCATTATTTTTATAACCTCGCAATACTATTCCTTTGGAGGTCTCGCTTTTAATCATTATAGCCTCACCGGAATTGCTTAAAATAAATTCATCAGAAATAAGTTTTAAATTGTTAAGTTTTAACTTTTCAATTTCGATTACATTTTCATATGGTTTGACAGTTATATGAGCATTAAAACCAACTATCTTATTTATTAGTTCTGTCCGAAAACCATTCATGACTGACATAACAATTATTAAAACAGCTACACCAAGACTGATACCTATAAATGAAAAAATTGAAATGATATTTAGAAAGCCATCTTTTTTTCTAGCTTTCAAAAACCTGAAGGTAATTTCTTTTTCTAAAGTAGAAATCAATTTTTTTCTTTTTGTTTTTTGATTATTTCTATTATTTCAGCTATTTTTAATTTTTTTGTTTCTTTTCCAACTTCTTTAAATTCTATTAAATCACCCTCAGTTTGTTTACCTATTATTATTTGATATGGAGCACCTATTAAATTCATCTTTTTTATTTTTGATGAAAAATTTTCATCAGTATCGTCAATTATTGCGTCAATGTTATTTTTTTTTAATTCAGAATTAAACTTATTTGCTTTTTCTAATGCTGAATTATCATTTTTTTTTATCATCGTTATTATTCCAATATCATATGGTGCAACAGATATTGGCCATTTCATGATTTCATTTTTCTCATCGTATTTTGCTTCTATTATTGCGCCTACTAACCTTGAAACTCCTATGCCGTATGAGCCCATTTTAACAAAATCTTTTTTACCACCAGGAAGATCTACTGATGCACCCATTGGTTTTGAATATTTGTCACCAAAATAAAATATATGACCCACCTCAATACCTTTAGTTTTCAATCGATTAGTTTCTGAAACTTTTGTTTCAAACTCATTCTTGTCAAATTTTTCATCAGTAACTGAGTAAAATTCTTCATATTTTTTTCTCAGGTCTTCTAACGATTTTTTTTCTAATTTTGTGCTTTCACTTTTCAAATCAAAAATTCTCTTATCCGTATAAATTTTACTTTCACCAGTTTCAGCTAAAATAATAAACTCATGAGAAAGGTTACCTCCTATAGGTCCAGTATCAGCAGCCATTGGAATGGCGGTAAGATCTAATCTCTTAAAAGTTTTTAAATAAGATAAAAAAAATTTATTATAAGAAAATAAAGCTTCCTCATCAGAAATATCGAATGAGTAAGCATCTTTCATGTAAAACTCTCTACATCTCATTATTCCAAATCGTGGTCTAATCTCATCTCTAAATTTCCATTGAATATGATATAAAAGTTGTGGAAGAGATTTATAAGATTTAACTGATGCTCTAAATATATCTGTTACAAGTTCTTCATTGGTTGGGCCGTAAAGCATTTCACGATTTTGACGATCTTTTATTCTTAGCATTTCTTCACCGTAGTCTTCGTAGCGCCCACTCTCTTTCCATATTTCACTTGATTGTATGGTTGGCATTAAAATTTCTTGAGCTCCAATTTTGTTTTGCTCTTCTCTAACAATATCCTCAATTTTTTTCATAACTTTAAAACCTAGTGGTAACCAAGAGTAAATTCCTGCTGATGATTGTTTAATCATTCCGACACGTAACATTAATTGATGTGATTTTATTTTGGCTTCTGAAGGATTATTTTTTAAAATTGGAATAAATGATTGTGAAATATACATTCTAAGTGATTATATTTCTTAAATTTAAATATTCAAATTTCATAAGTAAGTAAATAATTATAAACAAAACTGTTGTAATTCCAGTACAATAAACAAATTTCTTTAACATTTTTGGATTTTCTGGGGAGCCTGGATCCTCACCCTCAATTTTAATCACTTTATTTCTCTCTACATCTATTGGTAGAATTGCAAAGAAAATTATCCACCAAATAATTATATAGATTATTGCTAATCCTGTGAGGCTCATTAAATTTTAACCAAGTTAATATTAGCGAAAGGTTTTTTTCCAGTTTTTTCTTTAGTAAATTTACGACAAGCAATTTTTAGCGCATCTATTAAATTGTGCTCTTGCTGTTTATTACCAAGTTTAAATGTTCTTGATGTTTTTTCAATTTCATCTTCTAGTCCATATAAAAACTCCTCTTTCTCATAAACAGGCAATCCCCTGAAAGTGATTATGGGACTATTATGGATATTTCCCTTTGGAGTAATTAAAATTGTTATTTCCAAATATCCATTACTACTCAAATTTCTTCTGTCTTTTATTGACTGAGAATCTTCTTCAACACTAACATTTCCATCTAAATATAATCTACCGCTCGGTGCTTTATCATAAACTTCTGGTTTATCTCCAGGTGATAATTTTACAATATCTCCATTTTCAACTTGAACAGGATGAGGAACCTGCATTTCTTTTGCAAAATTGATATGTTCTATCATATGTCTGTGCTCTCCATGAACTGGAATAACACATTGCGGTTTGACCCATTGATACATATCTTTAAGATCTTCTCGATTTGGATGACCTGATACATGAATAAATTCAGTCTCTTCAGAGATCACCTCGATACCATCTTTCACTAATTGATTATGGAGCTTATAAAGTTTTTTTTCATTACCTGGGATAATTTTCGATGAAAAAATTACAGCGTCATCTTTTTCAATAAATACATCTGGATGAACATAATTTGCTATTCGCATCATTGCTCCCATTGGTTCACCTTGACTACCTGTGCATAAATAGAGAATTTTTTCTCTAGAGAAATTTTTTGCATCCCTAGGATCAATAGGTTCAATTGTATTTTTTAAATATCCACATTGTCTTGCAGCCTTATAAATTCTGTGCATTGATCTTCCAACTAAAGATATCTGTCTCCCAGATTTTTCAGCACAGTAAAAAGCTGTTTCCATTCTTGCGACGTTTGACGCAAAAGAAGTAATTATAACTCTTTTTTTTAATCGATTAACTATATTTAACAAATTTTTTCTTACATCTAACTCTGATCCTGATCTTCCGGCACTAAAAACATTTGTTGAGTCACAAATCATTGCTAGGACACCCTCATTACCTATTTCTTTTAACCTTTTAGAATTAATTTCATCACCGATTAGTGGATTTGGATCAACTTTCCAGTCTCCAGTATGTAGAATTACACCTGCTGGGGTTTTTATTCTCAAACCATTTGGCTCTAGTATTGAATGTGTTAAAGTGATGTATTCAATCTCAAACTTTTCTAATGAAATATTTCCATTTAATTCAACAATTTGTAGATCTTTAGTAATATCAATATGTTTTTCTTTAAATTTTTCCTTTATCAAAACAGCTGTGAACGGTGTTGCGTATATCTTGCATTGAAGTTTTGGCCATAAATGAGCAATTGCTCCAATGTGATCTTCATGGGCATGGGTAAGAACTATACCTAATAAATTATCTTTCTTCTCAACAATAAATCCTGGATCTGGATAAATTAAATCTATTCCAGGAAGAGTATCATCTGCAAAAGTAACACCAATATCAACCATGATCCATTTGTGGTCGCCTGGTAAACCATAACCAAACAGATTCATGTTCATCCCAATTTCACCAGATCCACCTAGTGGACAAAATAATAATTCTTCTTTCATCTATTTAATAATTTAGAAATTTTTATAAGACCCTTAACAGTGATATCTTTGTTTTCAATAACTTTTGTTTTAATCGAATTTTTAAATAAATCAGAAAAGCCACCCGTAATAACGATCTTATAAGATTTTCCTGTTTCTTTCTTAATCAAATTAATAATATTGTCAATTAAGCCTGCATAGCCCCAAAAGAAACCTGATCTAACGGCTGAATTCGTATCAATTCCAATTACTTTTTTTATTTTTTTAAGATTAATTTTTGGTATCAGAGAAGCCTTATCAATTAAAGTATTTAATGAAATACTTATACCGGGAGCAATAACACCTCCTCGGTAAGTATTATTTACTAATACATCGAACGTTGTAGCTGTGCCAAAATCTAAAATGATGAAATTTTTCTTAGGACTCATTAAACTTATTGCATTTGCCAGCCTATCAGAGCCGACTTGTTTAAAGTTTGCTTTTATATTTAGAATAGATTTTAAATTGAGATCTTTTATTTCATAACACTTAACTTTAGTTTTTTTTGATATAAATCTTTTAATAGAGTTAAAAGTTTTTGGGACAACGCTACAAAATAATATCTTTTCAATATTCTTAAAATCTTTTGTTAAAATTTTAAATTTTTTATTAAGAATTGATTTTGTTATTGATTTTGATGGTAAACTTATTTTTTTTAAGATCTTATCTTTAGGATTTACTAAAAATAATTTAGTTACTGAATTTCCAATATCTCCTAAAATTAGCATATTTATATTTACACTCTTTTTTTAATTAATCTCTTTAAATTGTTTTCAAAAATATTTTTTAGTTTTAATTCAAATTTTTTTTTTGATATATCTTTGTTTATAAGCTCTCTTAGATGAGTAGTTGGATAATTTCTTATAAAGGGACTTTTTATTAAATTTACTCCAATACCAACAATCAAATAAGTATTATTAAATTTATTCACTTTTTCTTGTAATATTCCACATATCTTTTTTTTTTGGATTAAAAGATCATTAGGTTTTTTAAAATGAATCTTTTTTTTATAATATTGTGAAATACATTTTTTAACTATTAAACAATTAATTTTAGTTAATTTATTTAAAGATATCTTAAAGTTTTTAAGATTATAAAAAAAACTTACGAATAGATTTCCTTTATAGGAAACCCATTTTTTTCCATATTGGCCTCTACCATTAACTTGCAAATCAGATAAGATCATACCAAAATCATAGTTATAATTTTTGATTATTCTTATTGCAGTATAGTTGGTACTTTTTACTTTATTAAATCTAAATATTTTAAATTTCATTAAATTATATTGATTTTTGAAACTACATCAATCAATTCACTAGGTAAAATAAAGTACATTAAAATTAGTATTGTAGAAACTGTTAAAGATAACTTCAACCAAAGGTTATGATCTTTGTCGTAACTATCTTTTTCCTCATCAAAATACATTATCTTAATAATTCGCAAGTAATAAAACGCTGCTACTACTGTTGATAATAGTCCAACAATAGCTAAAAAATACATTGACTGTTCAATGACAGATTTAAAAATATAAAATTTTGCAAAAAAACCTGCTAGTGGTGGTATTCCGGCTAGAGAAAATAGAATTATCAATAATGAAATTGAAAGCAAGGGATGATTTTTTGATAATCCTGACAAATCATCTATTTGTTCATAATAAATATTGTTTCTTTTCATCATTAACAAACATGAAAAAAAACCTAAGTTCATGATAATATAAATGGTTATATAGATAACTGAGCTTTGTATCCCTTCATTAGACCCAGTTGCCAAACCTGCTAATGCATATCCAATATGACTAATAGAGCTATAAGCTATAAGTCTTTTAAGATTTTTTTGTCCTATTGCTGCTATCGCACCAAAAAGCATGGATGCGATTGATAAAAAAACTAAAATCATTTGCCACTGATCAATAAGATTTAAAAAAGGAACATATAAAAATCTTATAAACACAGTTAACGCTGCTATTTTAGGAACCATTGTAAAAAATAATGTTACTGAGGTTGGCGACCCTTCATAAACGTCTGGGGCCCACATATGAAAAGGTACAGCAGAAATTTTAAACGCTAAACCCACCAAAATAAAAACTATTCCAAAAGTAATAGCATATTCATTTGTATTAAATTGGGTTGAAATAACATTAAAATTTGTTGAACCTGTAAAACCATAAATCAAAGAACAGCCGTACAATAATAAACCTGAGGATAATGCACTTAAAACAAAATATTTTAATCCTGCTTCAGATGATTTTAATTGATCTCTATTAAATGTTGCCAAAACATACAAGGCTAATGACTGAAGCTCTAAACCCATATAGAAAACAATTAGATCATAAGAGCTGATCATAATCATCATGCCCAATACAGAACTGAGAATTAAAATTGGATATTCAATTTTGAAAATTTTAAAGGTTCTTAAATAATTTGATGAAATTAGCAAAACTACAAAAGCAGCCAATAAAGTTATAATCTTCATGAATGATGACAAATAATCAATGATAATACTCTCATTAAATAGAGTTGTCGGATTAATACTTAAAGTTTCATTAAATGTAATGACTGCTGTAATTAATAAAACTAATAATGAAATATTATGAATTATTTTTGAACTATCTTTTTTAAAAACCCCTAAGATAAGTAAAAACATTATTGATAATGAGATAAAAATTTCTGGTAATATTAATTCAATATTATTCATTGTTTGCTTGCCACACTGAAGTTATATGTATCTATTAAATCTCTTATTGAAACTTCAATAGTGTTAATTAATGGTTCTGGATAAAAACCGAAATATAAAGTTGGTATAGCTAAACAGGTGAGCGTGAACGCCTCTGATTTATTTAAATCAATCATTTTTTTTAAATCAGAGTTTATTAGTTTTCCAAAAATAACTCTTTTATACAACCAAAGCATATATGCTGCTCCAATGATAACTCCTAAACTAGCTAATACTGCTACTAAAAAATTATCTTTAAAAGCAGCCATTAAAATTAAAAATTCACCAACAAACCCACTTGTTCCTGGTAATCCTAAAGCAGCTAAAGTAAATACCATAAATAAAATAGCATATTTGGGTATAACAGTAACAATACCTCCATAGGTTGCGATCAATCTAGAATGCATTCGATCATAAACAACGCCAACACATAAAAATAAAGCTGCTGATACTAGACCGTGACTGATCATTTGAATTATACTTCCTTCAATACCTTGCTGTTGGATTGTAAATATACCTAAAGTAACAAACCCCATATGGGCCACAGAAGAATAAGCTATTAATTTTTTCATATCCTCTTGCATTAAAGCTATTAACGACGTGAAAATGATTGCGATAACACTTAAAGTATAAATTAAAGGAGTAAAAACCTCTGAAGCGGAGGGAAATAATCCCAAAGAAAATCTTATAAATCCATAGCCTGCCATTTTAAGTAAAATAGCAGCTAACAACACCGATCCTGCTGTTGGAGCTTCAACGTGTGCATCTGGAAGCCATGTATGAACTGGCCACATTGGAGTTTTTACTGCAAATGAACTAAAAAAAGCTAGCCACAACAAATTTTGATATTTCGTGTCTATACCTAATTCATAAAGTTGAACAACATCTGTGGTACCTGTGATCCAATAAATTGAAATTATTGCCACTAACATTAGAACTGATCCCAAAAGAGTAAATAAAAAAAACTTAAAAGCAGAATAAACTCTTCTAGCTCCACCCCAAATTCCAATAATTAAAAACATTGGGATTAATCCAGCCTCGAAAAATAAGTAAAAAACAACAAGATCTAGAGAACAAAAAACACCTATCATGAAAGTTTCCATAACAAGTATAGCTATTAAAAATTCATTTAATCTTTTCGTGACTGAATTATTAACTGAAATTATACATAGAGGTGTAATGAATGTTGTAAGAATTATAAAAAGTATTGATATTCCATCAACTCCTACTTTGTAATTAATTAAACCTTTGATCCAAATTCTATCTTCAACGAATTGGAAAGTAGAAGTTGTTTGGTCAAATAAAAACCATAAATAAATAGATAAAAAAAAGTTTACTAGAGATGTAAATAAGGCAACATATTTTGCAGTAATCTTATTTTCACTTTTACTTTTTGTAAAAAATAAAAAGAGTGCCCCAATGGAAGGTAAAAGTATTAATGAAGAAAGAATTGGGAAATTCATTATTTAACAATTAAGAAGGTTAAAAAAGCAGAAAAACCAAGTAACATTATAAATGCATATTGATAAATATAACCACTTTGAAATTTATTGGCTTTGATAGAAAATTTTTTAATTATTCCAGAAATACCATCAGGTCCAAAGCCATCAATAACTTTAACATCAAAAAATTTCCATAAAAATAAACCAAATTTTTTTGAAGATTTTACAAATAATGTTTCGTAGATTTCGTCAAAATACCATTTGTTTAACAAAAATTTATATAGTGGCTCATTAATACTAACTAGTTGAGCTGAAAAATTCTTATTTTTTACGAATAAATAATAAGCAAGTGGTATAGATAAAGTTACTAATGTTGGGGTTAAAACTAAAAACCATAATGGTGGGTGGTCAGTGCTTAATGGTTCTAAAAAGAAAATCGATTTATTCCAAAAATTATTAATTCCTTCATAAACTATAAATAAATCCTTAAAAATAAATCCAGCAAAAATTGCTCCAAGAGATAATATTATCAGGGGTATTAACATAACTAATGGAGACTCATGTGTCTCCTCGATATTGAGTTTTTTGTTGTTATATTGACCATGAAAAGTTTTAAACATCAGTCTCCACGAATAGATTGATGTTAAAAAAGCCGTAAATATTCCTATACCAGCTGCATAGTACCCTGTTGTGGTGCCACTTAAATATGCAAATTCTATAATTGCATCCTTAGAATAAAAACCAGATAGCAAAGGAAATCCTGTTAACGCTAAAGTTCCAATTATCATTAGGGCATAAGTGTATGGCAATTTTCTCCATACTCCTCCCATATTATTTATGTTTTGCTCATCTTTAAAAGCATGAATAACAGACCCTGATCCTAGAAATAATAATGCCTTAAAAAATGCATGAGTAAATAAATGAAATATTGCAACATTATATGCGCCTACACCAGCAGCAAAAAACATATAACCTAATTGACTACAAGTGGAATAAGCTATGATTTTTTTTATGTCTGTTTGAACTAAAGCTACACTCGCTGCAAAAAAAGCGGTACTCATACCTACTACAGTGACAATGTTTAAAGCTAACTCTGAATATTCGTATATCGGTGAACATCTTACAACTAAAAAAACTCCAGCAGTAACCATAGTGGCTGCATGGATCAAAGCTGAAACAGGTGTTGGACCTTCCATTGCATCTGGCAACCAGGTATGTAAAAAAATTTGTGCCGATTTACCCATAGCACCAATGAATAATAATATACAAATTAAATCTACAGCATTAATCTGAATACCTAAAAAATTAAGTTTTTCATCTACAACTTTTGGGATTTGATTAAAAACTTCTGTGTAGTTAACTGTACCAAATAAATAAAAAATTAGAAATATACCAAGAGCAAAACCAAAATCTCCAACTCTATTTACAACAAACGCCTTAATAGCTGCTGCATTTGCAGTTTCTTTTTTAAACCAAAAACCAATTAAGAAATAAGAACAAAGACCTACCCCCTCCCAACCAAAAAATAATTGAATAAAATTATCAGCTGTTACCAACATTAACATGGCAAATGTAAATAACGATAAGTAAGCCATAAATCTTGGTTTATGAGGATCATGGGACATGTATCCAATTGAATAGATATGAACCAATGCAGAAACAAAAGTTACAACCACTAACATTACTGATGACAATGCATCTATTTTCATTGACCAGTTTACCTCAAGTGATCCAGAATTAATCCATGTAGCAATTATGATATTTTCCTCGTATTGATTGAAAATTACCTCATAAAATACAATTGCTGAAAGAATAGCTGAAATTGATACCAACAAACTTGTAACTATTTCAGAATTTCTGTCGCCTATAAATTTACCAAAAAATCCAGATATAATTGATGCGATTAATGGTAATGCTAAAATTGAAATTTCCATTTTATCCTTTTAATTTATCTATCTCTTCAACTCTTATAGTTCCTGCATTTCTGTAATAGACTACTATTATAGCAAGCCCAATAGCTGCCTCAGCAGCTGCTACGGTTAAAATAAATAATGTAAAAACTTGACCAGTTAAATCACCAAGATAAATAGAAAATGATACTAAATTAATGTTCACAGCTAATAATATCAGCTCAATACTCATCAAAATCACGATAATATTTTTTCTATTAAGAAAGATACCAATCACACCAATGCTAAAGATAACCGCTCCTAAAGTAAGATAATGTCCTAAACCTATTTCAGTCATCTATCTTTACTCCTTTATTTGATTGAACTTCTAAAACTTCGATACCTTCAGACTTTTCTCTAGAAATTTGTTTCAAATAACTTTGTGTTTTTAATCCTTCTCTTCGTCTAAAGGTAAGAACGATCGCACCAATCATTGCAATTAATAATATCATTCCACTAATTTGAAAAATATGAATGTAATCAGTATACAAAACCTGGCCTAATGAATGTGTATTACTTATTTCATTAGAACTTTGAGTAGTATTTGGATTAGACAACTCAGGTTTATATTTCCAACCACCTACAACAATAATTAATTCAAAAAAAATAATTGTGCTTATAATTAAACCGACTGGAATGTGGCTAGAAGTAGTTGACTCAGAATTAAACCATTGATTTTTTTGTTGAGCAACATTTAACATCATCACAACGAATAAGAACAAAACAGCTACTGCACCAACATATACAATGAGCATTATCATTCCTAAAAACTCCGCGCCAATCATTATAAAGAGACATGAAATACTAATAAAATCTAATATTAAAAAAAAAACTGAGTGTACGGTATTTTTCGAAACTGTAACCATGATGGCTGAAATAACTGCAATAATCGAAAAGACATAAAAAAATATTGCATGAGCTAACATAAATTTACCTATAAGGATTATCTGATTTTATATTCGCCGCTAAAATATTTTCCCATCTATCACCATTATCTAGTAGTTTTTCTTTAGTATAATAAAGTTCTTCTCTTGTCTCTGTTGAAAATTCAAAATTTGGACCTTGAACTATTGCATCTACAGGGCATGACTCCTCACATAAACCACAATAAATACATTTCATCATATCAATATCGTAACGCGTAGTTTTTCTGCTTCCATCAGATCTTTCAGCTGACTCGATTGTAATTGCTTGCGCTGGACAGACTGCTTCACACAACTTACATGCTATACATCTCTCTTCACCATTTGGATATCTTCTAAGTGCATGCTCTCCTCTAAATCTTGGGCTAATTTTTCCTTTTTCGAAAGGATAATTTATTGTTTTTTTTGTTTTAAACATTTCTCTTAAAGCGATTAGTAAGCCAGTTGCAAAATCAACCATGAATATTGTTTTTAAAAATCTTGTAATTTTCATTTAGAGTGTTGGTAAAAGGTTAAAATAAAATAAATAACTAGCAGTCAAAACAACATAGGTAAGAGAAAATGGAAGGAATATTTTCCAACCTAATCTCATTAATTGATCATATCTATATCTTGGTACAACTGCTTTAACTAATGCGAATAAAATAAATAAAAGTAATATTTTTAAAATTAACCAAATAGCTCCTGGTATCAAATTAAATGGATATAAATCAATAGGTGATAGCCAGCCTCCCAAAAATAAAATCGATCCTAAAGCACACATTAATAAAATGTTTGCATACTCCCCTAACCAGAACATTGCATACATCATACCAGAATATTCGGTTTGATATCCAGCAACTAACTCTGCTTCAGCTTCTGGTAAATCAAAAGGTGGTCTATTTGTTTCTGCTAAAGCAGAAATAAAAAATATTACAAACATTGGAAATAAAGGAATTATGAACCAGATATTTTGTTGAGCTAAAACTATATCACTTAAATTTAATGATCCTACGCACAAAAGGACATTAATGATAATAATGCCAATTGAAACTTCATAAGAAACCATTTGCGCTGCAGATCTTATTGACCCTAAAAAAGGATATTTGGAATTGGACGCCCAACCCCCCATGATAATTCCATAAACTCCAAGAGATGAGACAGCAAAAATATAAAGAATTCCAACATTTATATTAGCTAAAACCTGATCTTCTCCAAAAGGTATAACTGCCCAAGCTATTAAAGCTAAAGTCATGGTAATAATTGGAGCTAAAATAAAAATAATCTTATTAGAGCTAGCTGGTATTATGATTTCTTTAAAAATATATTTTAGTGCATCAGCTAATGACTGTAATAAACCAAAAGGACCAACAACATTAGGACCTTGTCTTTTTTGAACGAAAGCCCAAACTCTTCTATCTAACCAAACAATCATGGCAACAGAAACTAAAACTGGGACAAGAAGAAAGAGGATTTTGTAAATCTCCTCAAAAACTAAATTTATATATTCCATTATTTATCCTTCGGTGCCAGTTCGTTTAACCTCTAATTTAGAATTATTACAATTCAACATCGTTTTTGATGATCGTGCAATTACATTTGAAAAATAGTAATCCTTATATGTTATTTTAAGGATGTCATCCTCAAAATTCATTAAATCTACTTTAGTGTTTGAGAGATTTTCTTGTTTTTCTTTTTTTAAATTGAGATAATTAAACATACTGCTCTCTAATTCATCTTTATCATTAAAAAGTTTTCTATTATTCATAAATTCAGCAAGATCATTTATAATTTCCCAATCTTCTTTAGCATCTCCTGGAGGATATGAAGCTTTATAAGCTTTTTGGACTTTACCTTCTAAATTAGTATAATGACCTGATTGTTCTGTATAAGCTGCTCCTGGTAAAATAATATCTGCTAGTTCTGCACCATTATCTCCGTGGCTTCCTACATATATTACAAATTCATTTTTTTTATTAAATTTAAGATTATCTTGTCCTATTAAAAAAACTAAATCAAATTTATTTTCATTCAGTTTCTTTATTAATTCATTTGATGGATCAATTATATCAAGATCTAAACTCCCAACTGTAGCTGCATCAGAAGGTAAAAAATTAAAAGGGCTCCAATCATTAGTAAATTTATTATTATTAAATAAAAAGTTTTTAAATGAACTGAACAAAAATTCTGCAGACTTAGTTCTTAAAAACGACTCTCCAAATATTATTAATGGTTTTTGAGCATCAATAATATCTTTTGCAAGTGCATTTTTATTCTCAAAAATATCTTTGATTGTTTGAGTTTTTCCATCAAGGCTTTGATAAGGATAAGTTAGATCACCTACATCATTTAAAGAAACAATTTTGACTTTATTTTTAAGATAAGCTTTTCGAATTCTTGCATTTAGCATTGTAGCTTCAAATCTTGGATTAGTTCCAATTAACAGAATAAAATCTGACTCCTCAATACCATTAATCGTTGAATTGAATAAATAGTTTTCTCTTTTAGAGCTATCAATAAACATATCAAATGATCTAGACTCATAATTTTTTGTGTCTATGGTTCTCTCTAAAAATTCCTTAAATATGTAGCTAGCCTCCATATTTGTCAGGTCACCGACAAATCCAGCTATTTTATCTTTGTCGGTATTTTGTATTTTTGATTTTATAATTTTAAAAACTTCATCCCATGAAGCTTTTTCAAACTTATTATTATATTTGATATATGGTGTATCTAGTCTTTGATTTAAAAGACCGTCACAAGCATATCTTGTTTTGTCTGATATCCATTCCTCATTTATATCCTCATTGATTACTGGTAGTACTCTTTTTACCTCCCAGTCATATGTGTCTACTCTAATATTTGATCCAACAGCATCCATTACATCAATAGTCTCAGTTTTTTTTAACTCCCAGGGTCTTGCTTCAAACACATAAGGTTTAGACGTAAGGGCTCCTACAGGGCAAAGATCTATTACATTACCTGATAATTCCGACTGTATTGATTTTTCTAAGTATGTTGTGATTTGCATATCTTCACCTCTACCTATTGCACCTAATTCAGGCACACCAGCAATTTCTGTTGCAAATCTAATGCATCTAGTGCAATGAATACATCTGGTCATTTGGGTCTTAATAAGTGGACCCATGTTTTTATCAGGAACTGCTCTTTTATTCTCTTTAAATCTAGATTTATCAATTCCATAAAACATTGACTGATCTTGGAGGTCACATTCACCACCCTGATCACAAACAGGACAGTCTAAAGGATGATTTGCTAATAAAAATTCCATTACGCCCTTTCTAGATTTTTCTATTTTGGGAGTATTTGTTTTTATAACCATGCCCTCAGCAGCAGGCATTGCACAAGAGGCTATAGGTTTTGGAGATTTTTCCATCTCAACAAGACACATTCTACAATTTCCAGCAATTGATAATTTTTCATGATAGCAAAATCTTGGAATTTCGACTCCAGCTTTTTCACAAGCTTGTAGAACAGTCAAACCTTCTTCGACTTCAACTTCTATATCGTTTACTTTTAATTTAAGCATTCTTATCTAACAAGTGTTGATCCACCAAATAAGGAATATTCTGAGTTTCTTTTACAATTGGATCAAAATTATTTCTTTTTTTAATTTCATCTTTAAAATGTCTTAACAAGCCTTGAACAGGCCAAGATGATCCCTCGCCAAATGCACATATTGTGTGACCTTCAATTTGTTTAGTTACATCACCTAGCATTTCAATTTCATCTTTTGAAGCCTCTCCTTTAGCCATTCTCTCAAGCATTCTCCACATCCACCCTGAACCTTCTCTACAAGGTGTACATTGACCACAGCTTTCATGCTTATAGAATCTAGCTATTCTTGCCATACATTTAATTATGTCTTGATCTTTATTTATAACGACTACTCCTGCTGTACCTAGCCCACTTTTTTCGGCAACTAATGAGTCAAAATCCATTGTAAGTGTTTCACACTTTTCTTTGGGAATAAGTGGCATTGAAGATCCTCCAGGTATTACAGCTTGTAGATTGTCCCAACCGCCTATTACACCTCCTGCATGAACTTCTATTAATTCTTTCAAAGGTATATTCATTTCCTCCTCAACATTACATGGATTATTCACATTTCCAGAAATACAAAATATTTTAGTACCAGTATTTTTATCTCTACCCAAGGAAGCAAACCATTTACCACCTCTTCTTAGAATTGTTGGAACTACAGCTATGGTCTCAACATTGTTAATTATTGTTGGACATCCATATAAACCAATTAATGCTGGGAAAGGTGGTTTTAATCTTGGCTGACCTTTGTTACCTTCAATGCTCTCGAGTAATGCTGTCTCCTCTCCACAGATATAAGCTCCTGCACCGTAGTGTATATAAATATCTAAATCCCATCCAGTTCCGGCCGCATTTTTTCCAATTAATTTTTTTTCATAAGCTTCGTCAATTGCGGCTTGAAGTTTTTGTCCATCCACAAAATACTCACCTCTTATATAAATATAACAAACATGTGCTTGAATTGCATATGAAGCTATTAAACAACCCTCAATGAGTTTATGTGGTTCAAACCTTAAGATATCTCTATCTTTACATGTACCTGGCTCTGACTCATCACCATTAATAACAAGGTAGTGAGGTCTAGATCCAACTTCTTTTGGTGCAAATGACCACTTAAGGCCTGTAGGAAAACCTGCTCCCCCTCTTCCTCTTAATTGAGAGTCTTTCATTTCATTAATGATCCAGTCTCTACCTTTTTCAGTAATTTCTTTTGTATTCACCCAATCACCTCTTTTTTGAGCTGAAGTTAAATCTGAACCCAAATCGTTATATAAATTTTGAAAAATTCTATCTTGATCCTTAAGCATTTTTTAATTCCATTAATGTT
>CACMCS010000004.1:0-67738 GCA_902612225.1 uncultured Pelagibacteraceae bacterium
TATAAAAGAATTTTCAATGAATTTGCAGGAGAGATTAGCTCAAAATCAGAGGACGATACAGGAGATGTCAAATATCATTTAGGGGCTTCATCAAATAGAGAATTTGATGGAAATCAAGTGCATGTAAGTTTAACAGATAATCCATCCCATCTTGAAGCAGTAAACCCTGTAGTTTTAGGACAGACAAGGGCTAAACAATATTTCCATAAGGATAAAGAGAGAAATAAAGTAATACCAATTTTAATTCATGGAGATGCGGCCTTTGCAGGTCAAGGAGTTGTAGCAGAATGTTTTGCAATGTCAGGTCTTCCAGGACATAATACAGGTGGAACTATCCATATTATAGTGAACAACCAAATAGGATTTACTACAAGTCCAAGATTTGCAAGATCATCACCTTACCCTTCTGATATTGCTAAAATGGTTGAAGCGCCAATCATCCATGTTAATGGTGATGATCCTGAGGCAGTTGTTTATGCTGCAAGAATAGCAACTGACTTTAGATTAAAATTTAACAGAGATGTTGTTATAGACTTAATTTGTTATCGAAGATTTGGTCATAATGAGGGAGATGAACCGTCTTTTACTCAACCCTTAATGTATAAAAAAATCCGTTCACACCCTTCACCCATCAAAGTTTATGGTGAAAAATTAATAAATGAAGGATCAATTACTGATGATTATTTTAGAAGATCTATAAAAGAATTTAAGGAATTACTTGATGATCAATATAAAAATGCAAAAAATTATAAGCCTAAAATTGAATGGTTTGAGGGTACATGGTCAAGATATAAACCTTCGAGAGGAAAAGATAAAAGAGGCGTTACGGGTTATGATGTTAAAAAATTAAAAGATATTTCTGAAAAAATAAATACAATACCTAAAGAAATTAACATCCATAAAACTATCGCTAAAGTCTTAGAAAATAGAAAGTCAAACGTTAATAATGAGGAAAAAATTGATTGGTCTACAGCTGAAGCTTTGGCGTTTGGATCTTTGTTAGAGGAAGGGTACCCAGTAAGATTGGTAGGTCAGGACTCAGGAAGAGGCACATTTAGTCAAAGACATTCAGTATTAAGAAATCAAAAAGATAATTCTCGATATGTTCCGTTAAACAAAATATCTAAAAATCAAAAGAATTTTGAAATTGTAGATAGTTTTTTATCTGAATTAGCTGTTTTAGGCTTTGAATACGGTTATAGTTTAGTTGAACCTAATACACTTACAATTTGGGAAGCTCAATTTGGTGATTTTGCTAATGGTGCTCAAGTAGTCATAGATCAATTTATTGCTTCAGGTGAAAGAAAATGGTCAAGAGCCTCTGGATTAGTTATGTTATTACCTCACGGCTACGAAGGTCAAGGTCCTGAGCATTCATCCGCTAGATTAGAAAGATTTTTACAATTATGTTCAAATGACAATATGCAGGTATTGAATTGTACAACACCTGCAAACTACTTTCATGCATTAAGAAGACAAATGCATAGAGATTTCAGAAAACCTTTAATTGTAATGACTCCCAAATCTTTACTAAGACATAAACATTGTGTTTCAAGCTTAAGCAATTTTAGTAAAAAAAATACATTTCATAGAGTTTTATGGGATCACGCAATAGATCCAAAGGTAAAAGGTTTTATCAAATTGAAAAAAAAGGAAAAAATCAAAAAAGTAATTTTATGTTCAGGAAAAATTTATTTTGATTTGCTTGAGGCTAGAGAAAAATTTAAAAGAGATGATTTGATATTTTATAGAATTGAGCAACTTTATCCTTTTCCAGCTAAGGCACTTGCAAAAGAGCTAAAACCTTATGCCAAAAAAGCTAAATTTTATTGGTGTCAGGAAGAGCCAAAAAATATGGGAGCCTGGTTTTCTGCTAGAGATTATATCCAATGGACATTAGATACTATAAAGGCTAATAATAAAAAGATTTCTTATATTGGAAGAAGTCCAGATGCGTCACCAGCCACTGGTTATGCAAAAAGACACATTTCACAACAACAAGAAATTATTAAGAAGGTTTTTGAATAATTTAAAATGAGCGAAAAAATATTAGTCCCAGTTTTAGGTGAAAGTATTACAGAAGCTACAGTATCCAAATGGTTAAAAAATAAAGGTGAAACAGTTGATGCAGATGAGCCAATTGTTGAATTAGAGACAGACAAGGTAAATTTGGAGGTACCGTCTCCAGTTACAGGAAAATTAATTGAAATTAACTCTCAAGATGGGTCAACTGTTAAAGTGGGAGAAATTTTAGGTTTAGTTACTGAAATTGAAGGCGAGGTTAAAAGATCAAATAAAATAGAGAAAATTCAGCCCTCAAATTTACAAAAAAAAGATGAGATTAAAGAAAAAGATAATGTAATCAAGTTAGATCCAATTAAAGAACAAGAGGAATTAGATGTATTTGAAGAAGAGAATAATAATAACGAGTTAAAAGAGGAACCACTGGTTTTAACAGAGGAAATAGAAAACAGTAACATAGAGGAAAATTCTTCTGAGGAAAGTCAAACATTATCTCCAGCTGTAAGAAAAATGGTAGACGAAAACAATATTGACGTTAAGTCAGTAAAAGGATCTGGGAAAGATGGTCGAATACTAAAAGGTGATTTAATAAGCTTGATGGGAGTTAATCCTCCTCCTTCAGAGAGAAAAATTAAATATGGTCAAGAAGAGCGTATTAAAATGACTAGGTTAAGGCAAACTATAGCAAAAAGACTGAAACAAGCCCAGGAAAATGCAGCTTTACTCACTACTTTTAATGAAGTGGACATGACAAATATAATTAATATGAGAAAGGACAACCAAGAAGATTTCCAAAGTCGATATGGTATCAAGCTTGGTTTTATGTCATTTTTTGTTAAGGCTTGTATAGTGGCTTTAAAAAATTTTCCAGCTGTTAATGCTGAGATAGATGGAGATACAATTGTTTATAAAAATTATTATAATATAAGTTTTGCAGTTGGAACAGATAAAGGTCTTGTAGTTCCAGTTTTAAAGAACGCGGATGAACTATCTTTTGCAGATATTGAAAAAAATATTAAAGAAATTTCTGAAAAAGCAAAAGATGGAAAACTTGTAATTGAAGATCTTCAAGGAGGTACCTTTACTATTAGTAATGGCGGAGTTTATGGGTCAATGCTTTCAACTCCAATTCTAAACTTACCTCAATCTGGAGTATTAGGAATGCATAATATTGTTGATAGACCTATTGTAGTAGATGGTGAAATCAAGATAAGACCAGTAATGTATTTAGCTTTATCTTATGATCATAGAATTATTGACGGTAAAGAGTCTGTATCCTTTCTTAAAATGATCAAAGAAAGCCTTGAGGACCCTAGAAGGTTATTTTTGGATATTTAGGATGTCGGAAAAATTTCAAGCGGTAGTTATAGGAGGTGGCCCAGGAGGTTATGTTTGCGCAATTAGACTTGCCCAACTAGGGTTAAAAACTGCATGTATAGAGTCCAGAGGATCTCTTGGTGGCACATGCCTGAATATTGGTTGTATCCCCTCAAAAAGTTTACTTAATCTATCTGAGGAATTTCATAAAGTTAAAGGTTTGGCAAATAAAGGTATTGAAATAGGAGAAGTAAAACTAAATCTTGATAAAATGATGAAGAGCAAGGACAAAGCAGTCACTGTTCTTACAAAAGGTGTAGAATTTCTTTTAAAAAAAAACAAAGTTACCTATTTTAAAGGCCATGGAAGTTTTAAATCAAAAAATGAAATCTTAATAAAAGATGATCAAAAAAAAGAAACAATAATTCAAACTGAAAAAACAGTTATAGCCACAGGATCTGTACCAGTATCTCTACCGGGCATTGAAATAGATGAAAAAATAATAGTTTCATCAACTGGAGCTTTAAAATTAGAAAAAGTGCCTAATAAAATGGTTGTTGTTGGTGGAGGTTATATCGGCTTGGAGATGGGATCAGTGTGGTCAAGACTTGGTGCAAAAGTAGAAGTTGTTGAGTTTTTGGATCATATAACACCTGGTATGGATAAAGAAATTTCATCTGAGTTTATGAAAATTCTTAAAAAACAAGGAATGAAGTTTAATATGCAAAATAAAGTTGAAACAATTCAAAAAAATAATTCAGGTGCAGTGGTCTCAACAATTGATAAAGATGGAAATAAAAACAATTTTGAATGTGATGTAGTTTTAATTTCAGTTGGCAGAAAACCAAATACAGATGGTTTGAATTTAAAAAATGCCGGGGTGAGCTTAGATGAAAAAAATAGAATAAAAACTGACAAGAAATTTAAGACAAATATTGAAAATATTTATGCGATAGGCGATGTGATTGTTGGTCCCATGCTTGCACATAAGGCTGAAGATGAGGGTATAGCAGTTGCAGAAAATATTGTAGGTCAATCAGGTCATGTAAACTATGATACAATACCAGGTGTGGTGTATACCTCACCAGAGGTTGCCTCAATTGGGAAAACAGAGGAGCAATTAAAAGAATTAAATAAAAGTTATAAGGTTGGTAAATTTTCATTCATGGCCAACTCTAGAGCTAAAGCTATAGATGATGCAGAAGGTTTTGTGAAAATTCTTGCAGATGCTGAGACAGATAAAGTTTTAGGTGCACATATAATTGGCCCTCATGCTGGAGAATTAATTGCTGAAATCGGTGTTGCAATGGAATTTGGTGCAAGCGCCGAGGATATAGCAAGAACCTGTCATGCTCACCCAACTTTTTCTGAAGCTGTCAAAGAAGCTGCGTTATCAGTAGATAAAAGAGCAATACACTCTTAATTTTTTTTCATATTATAAAAATATGAAATACCCGATTCTACTACCTAATATTTTTAATCATCCTTTTACTTATGAAAGTGAAATTAATCTTAAGCTTGGTGAATTTGTTCTAGTCCCTTTTGGAAAATCTAAAATAACAGGTGTGGTATGGGATGAATTTGAAAAAAATGATAATAAAAAATTTAAAATAAAAAGTATCCAAAAAAAATTAGACGTAACTCCATTAAAGAAAGACACAATAAATTTTTTAAATTGGTTTGCTGAGTATAATTTAATACCAAAAGGAATGGCATTAAAGCTAGTTTTATTGAGCAGTAATGCGATAGAAAAAATGGAAAAAAAAATTTATGAACCGTATAATAATAAAATAAAAAAAAATTCCTTTAAACTATCTTTTAATCAAATCAAATCCTTGGAAAAAATGAGTTATTCAAATGAAAAATTTAGAGTTCATGTTTTACAAGGAACAACAGGATCGGGTAAGACTTTAGTTTATTTTGAGGCGTTAAAATCTTTAATAGAGAAGGGTTTTCAGTCATTAATTCTTTTACCAGAAATAGGTTTGACCAGTCAGTTTGAGCAAAAATTTTCAGAATATTTTGGATTTAATCCAGCAATTTGGCACTCTGGTATCTCAAAAAAGAAAAAAGAAATAATTTGGAGCGGCATTTCCTGTGGTGAAATTAAAGTTGTCATTGGTGCAAGATCTTCTTTATTTTTACCGTTTAAAAAATTAGGAATAATAATTGTCGATGAGGAACATGATCAATCTTTCAAACAAGATGAAGGTGTTACATATAATGCACGAGATATGGCAATTTCAAGAGCATCATTTGAAAACATTCCTGTCAACTTGATCACAGCAGTTCCTTCCATAGAAACGTTTGAAAATATTAAAAAGGGAAAATATGAAGTCTCTAGACTAAGTGAAAGGTATAGAAATGCTGCACTTCCTAATTATGAAATCATTAATTTAAATAATACAAAACTTGAGAAGCAATCATGGTTATCAGCGAAAATAATTGAAAAAGTTAATCTACATCTTGAAAAAAAAGATCAAGTTTTGTTTTTTTTGAATAGAAGAGGTTTTTCACCTAACGCATTATGTAACAAATGTTTTTCAAGCTTCACATGCCCAAATTGTACAATAAATTTAGTTTATCATAAGAATAAAAATAATTTGATATGTCATTATTGTGGTTTCAAATCACAGTTAAAAAGAAATTGTAAGAAAGGTGATAATTGTGAATTTGTCTTTAGCGGACCAGGTGTTGAAAGAATTTCTGAGGAAGTTAAAAGAAAGTTTCCTGGCAAAAAAATTGATATTTTTTCAAGTGATACGATGAATAAAAAAGACTCAAAAGAAAAAATTAGAAAAATAATTAATAACGAAATTCAGATTTTAGTAGGAACTCAATTAATATCAAAAGGTTTTCATTTTCCTCACTTGAATTGTATTGTTGTTGTAGATATTGATCTTTCATCTCACGGTCACGATCTAAGAGGGGCTGAAAAGAATTTACAACTTTATCATCAGCTTTCAGGAAGAGCTGGTAGAACTGGAAAACCAGCGACAGTTTATTTTCAAACCTATGAAAATAATTCTAAAATGATCTCTGAAATAACAAATGAAAATCCAGATATCTTTTTAGAAAGAGAGTTAGAAATAAGAAAAAAAAATAAACTTCCTCCTTATCAAAGATTTATTTCTTTAATCCTCACAGGAGAAAATGAAAAAAAATTAGAAAAAGAAGCTTTTAACTTCAAGAATTTTATTGAAAACAAAATTAACGGAAAAATTTTGGGTCCTGTGAATGCACCAATATTTAGAATAAAAAAAAAATTTAGGATAAGACTCTTGATAAGAGGATCAAAATCTATGAAAATGCAAAATTCTTTAGCTAAAATTATTCCAAAATATAAATTTTTTAAGGGAATAAAACTTTCAGTTGATGTTGATCCAATAAACTTCAATTAACCAATAAAAAGAGTCATTTTTGACATATCAGTCACTTGAAGACACAAGGGTCATATGCTAATTAAAGCCTGAATTTTAAATAATCTTCAACATTATATAGGAAACAAGTTGAGCAAAGATACAGGATTTTCAATTTCATCAGCTGAAAGGTATTCTCTCGCACTTTTTGAGCTTTCAGAAGAAAATAATTTATTGAGCCAGATAGAGGAACAATCTTTATCTGTATTAAATCTAATTAATCAAAGTAAAGATTTTTTTAATTTAATTAAAGATCCCACTATTAGCCAAGAGGATCTCTCAAAGGTGATAAATAAAATAGCTGCTAGTAATAAATTTGATAATTTATTTAAAAATTTTTTAAATTTCTTAATTCAAAAGAGACGTTTCTTTTTTATAGAACGAATTCTTAAAAGTTTTATTGAAATTTGTTCCAAAAAAAGAGGTGAGCTTATAGCTGAATTGAAATCAGCAAAAAAATTATCAAGTGATGAAATTAAAAAGATTACAGATGAGTTATCAATGAATTTTAGCTCTAAAATAAAATTAAACTATAAACACGATGAAAGTTTAATAGGAGGCCTGGTAGTCCAAGTTGGAAGTACTATGGTTGATTCCTCAATTAAAAATAAATTACAGCAAATCGAAAATAGAATGATAGAGGCATAGATGGAAATAAATCCTTCAGAAGTTACAAAAATATTAAAAGAACAAATCAAAAATTTTGGTGAAAAAGCCGAAGTTGCAGAAGTAGGGCAGGTATTATCAGTTGGAGATGGTATAGCAAGAATTTATGGTTTGGATAATGTACAAGCTGGTGAAATGGTGGAATTTGCAGATGGATCAAAAGGGATGGCTCTTAACCTAGAAAGTGAAAATGTTGGTGTTGTAATTTTTGGTGATGATAGAAATGTAAAAGAGGGTGATGTAGTAAAACGTACGGGTAACATTGTTGATACTCCTGTTGGAAAGGAATTGTTAGGAAGAGTTGTAGACGGTTTAGGTAATCCTATTGATGGAAAAGGTCCATTTGATAAAAATATTAAAAAAACTAGAGTAGAGGTAAAAGCACCAGGAATTATTCCTCGTCAATCAGTCAATGAACCAATGCAAACTGGATTAAAATCAATCGATAGTTTAGTTCCAATTGGAAGAGGTCAAAGGGAATTAATTATTGGTGACAGACAAACAGGCAAAACCGCAGTTGCTGTGGATGCGATTATTAATCAAAAAAAAATAAATGAATCAGGTGATGAAAAACAAAAATTATATTGTATTTATGTTGCAGTTGGACAAAAAAGATCAACGGTAAGACAAATTCAAAAAACTTTAGAGGAAGCAGGTGCAATGGAGTACACAACTATTGTTGCAGCTACAGCATCAGACTCTGCGCCATTACAATTTTTAGCACCGTATACAGGATGTGCTATGGGTGAGTATTTTAGAGATAATGGAATGCATGCACTTATTATCTATGATGATTTATCTAAACAAGCTGTTGCGTACAGACAAATGTCTCTATTATTGAGAAGACCTCCAGGCCGTGAGGCTTATCCGGGAGATGTATTTTATCTACATAGTAGATTACTTGAAAGAGCTGCAAAGTTAAGCGACGAGCATGGTGGTGGTTCATTAACAGCACTTCCAATTATTGAAACACAAGGAGGAGATGTTTCTGCATTTATTCCTACTAATGTAATTTCAATTACTGATGGTCAAATATTCTTAGAAACAGAATTATTCAACCAAGGTATAAGACCAGCAATTAACGTTGGGTTATCAGTATCTAGAGTTGGATCATCAGCTCAAACAAAAGCTATGAAAAAAGTTTCGGGATCGATGAAACTAGAATTAGCACAATACAGAGAAATGGCAGCATTTGCTCAATTTGGATCTGATTTGGATGCATCTACACAACAACTTTTAAATAGGGGCTCAAAACTAACTGAACTTCTAAAACAAAAACAATACTCACCATTGACTGTTGCTGAACAAGTAATATCAGTTTTCTGCGGTGTTAAAGGATATCTCGATGATATTGATTTAAAAGATGTATCAGAGTTTGAAAACAAAATTATTAATAAATGTAAATCAGATAAACCTGAAATAATTGAAGCAATTCAAAGCACTGGAAAACTTGATGAAGATAAAGAAAAGCTATTAGTAGAAGTAATTACTCAGCTGAAAGGAACCCTTAAATCTTAATGTAATATGGCAAGTCTAGATGATCTCAAAAAAAGGATAGCTAGTGTAAAGTCTACACAAAAAATCACGAAAGCTATGAAAATGGTTGCAGCAGCAAAATTAAGAAGAGCTCAAGAAAGCGCTGAGAGAGGGAGACCTTATTCAGAAAAAATGAACAATATTATTTTAAACTTATCTAATGGTATATCTGATAAGGAAAATGCCCCAAAATTATTATCTGGGACAGGCGAAAATAAAGTTCACCTATGTGTAGTAATGACATCAGACAGAGGCCTTTGTGGCGGTTTTAATTCTAACATAATTAAAAAAGCGAAAAGTTATTTTTCAAAAATTTTAAACGAGGGTAAACAATTAAAGATTATTACTGTAGGGTCAAAGGGAAATGACCAACTAAAAAGAGTTTATGGAGATAAAATTATTGAAAATATATCTTTTAAAGAATCTAAAAATGCAAATTATTTTGATGCTGATAAAGTTGGAAGGATCATAATTGAAAAATTTGAGTCTGGTGAGTTTGATATATGTACTATTTTTTATAATCAATTTAAAAATGTAATCACTCAAATACCTCAAGCTCAACAGATTATACCCTTAAACAATGAAGAGGATCATAATAATTCAGACGAAAGTTATGAATTTGAGCCAGATGAAGATGAAATTTTAAGCAATTTACTGCCAAAAAATATTTCAACACAAATATTTAAGGCAATGTTGGAGAATTCAGCTAGCGAACAAGGGTCCAGAATGAGTGCAATGGACAATGCTACTCGTAACGCAGGTGAAATGGTTGACAAACTTACTATCGAATATAATAGAAGTCGTCAGGCAGCAATTACAAAAGAACTAATAGAAATCATATCAGGAGCAGAAAGTTTATAATTATGAGCAAAGGAATAATTACACAGGTTATTGGAGCAGTAGTAGATGTTAAATTTGATGGAGAACTTCCAGAAATTTTAACAGCATTGGAATGTAAAAATGGAAACAACAGATTAGTTTTAGAAGTAGCGCAACACTTGGGTGAAACTACAGTTAGAACTATTGCAATGGATGCTACTGAAGGTTTAAAAAGAGGTGATGAGGTAATTAATACCAATGCTCCCATACAAGTTCCAGTAGGACCTGAAACTCTTGGAAGAATTATTAATGTTATTGGAGAGCCAATAGACGAAAGAGGAGAAGTAAAAACTAAAGAAAGCTGGCCAATTCATAGAGGTGCCCCTGAATTTAATGATCAATCGACTGAAACTGAAATACTTGTTACTGGTATTAAAGTAATTGATTTGCTTGCTCCTTATGCAAAAGGAGGAAAAATTGGTTTGTTCGGTGGTGCTGGTGTTGGAAAAACTGTTTTGATTATGGAGTTAATCAATAACGTTGCAAAAGCACATGGAGGCTTTTCAGTTTTTGCAGGTGTAGGAGAGAGAACAAGGGAAGGAAATGATCTTTATCATGAAATGATTGAGTCTGGTGTTATCAAACAAGACGGACCAGGATCTAAAGCAGCATTAGTTTATGGACAAATGAATGAACCCCCAGGCGCTAGAGCTAGAGTGGCACTTACTGGATTGACTGTAGCAGAATATTTTAGAGATCAAGAGGGCCAAGATGTACTTTTCTTTGTTGATAATATTTTTAGATTTACTCAAGCAGGCTCAGAAGTTTCGGCACTTTTGGGTAGAATTCCATCCGCAGTTGGTTATCAACCAACATTAGCAACTGATATGGGTAATCTTCAAGAAAGAATTACCACTACTAACAAAGGATCAATTACCTCAGTACAAGCAATTTATGTACCTGCAGATGATTTAACTGACCCTGCTCCGGCTACATCTTTTGCTCATTTGGATGCAACAACTGTGCTTTCAAGACAAATAGCTGAAATTGGAATATATCCTGCTGTTGATCCGTTAGACTCAACTTCAAGAATTCTAGACCCTAGAATTGTTGGTGATGAACATTATAGAGTAGCGAGAGATGTGCAAAGAATATTACAATCTTACAAATCATTACAAGATATCATAGCCATTTTGGGTATGGATGAATTATCTGAAGAGGATAAGCTGGTTGTAGCTAGAGCGAGAAAAATTCAAAGATTTTTATCTCAACCATTTTTTGTTGCAGAAGTTTTCACAGGATCACCAGGAAAATTGGTAGATTTAGACTCAACTATCAAAGGCTTTGATGCTATTTGTAAAGGTGAATATGATCATTTACCTGAAGCAGCGTTTTATATGGTGGGAACGATTGAAGAGGCAATTGAGAAAGCTAAAAAAATGGAACAAGAAGCTGCTGCTTAATGAGCGAAGAGTTTAAAATTGAAATTGTAAACCCAGAAAAATCTTTTTTAGTAAAAGAGGATGTTTTAGAGGTTGTTGTACCTGCATTTGAGGGTGAAATGGGGATTTTAAAAGATCACATATCTATTATTTCTTTTTTAAAACCTGGGATAATTAAAGTATTTTCGAAATCAGGCGATGAAAATTATTATGTAGAAGATGGAATTATTGAATTTAAAAATAATAATTTATCTATCTTAACAAGCACAATAATCTCTGTGGCAGATTTAGATAAATCTAAACAAGGGGATTTACTTAAAAAAGCTGAAGCGGAAGCAAGTAAATCTGAGATCAGTGATCAGGCTAAATATTTAGCAGATCAAAAAGTCGAAGTTCTAAGATCGATTAACTAATAATAACTCTAATTTTTTTTTAATTTCTTGATAGACGTGTAATTTAAAATCTACCACAACTTTTGTTAAGGATTCTAATTCAATCCATTTCCATTCGAGAAATTCAGGTTTTTTTGTTTTAATATTTATTTCACTATCCTCTCCAGTAAACTTCATTATAAACCATTTCTGTTTTTGTCCCTTATACTTACCCTTCCAAATTATACCCAATAAGTGATCTGGTAATTCATATGTTATAAAACCATCTAATTCTTTAATTAGCTCTACTTTTGTAATACTAGTCTCTTCCTTTAACTCCCTGTATGCGGCGGTAAGAAAATCTTCACCTTCATCAATACCTCCTTGTGGCATTTGCCAGAAGTTTTTTGGGTTGTCTATTCTTCTTGCAACGAAAATTTTATTTTCTTGATTAAGTACAACAATGCCTACACCACTACGGAGTGGTAGATGTTTATATTGCCCTTTCATTTAGCCGTTTAAAAGTTTTAATGCGTAACTTAGTTGATTATCGGTGTCTGTCTTAATCCTAAATTCATCCGTATCTTCATCAATCTCAATATCAGGACTTACTCCAACTTCAGAAATTGATTTGCCTGATGGTAGGTAATATTTTGCAACAGTGAGCCTTATTGCTCCTTTATTCTTTAGTGGAATAATTGATTGCACTGAACCCTTTCCATAACTATTTTCGCCTAAAATAATCGCTCTTTTATGATCTTGTAGTGCTCCAGCAACTATTTCTGAAGCAGATGCAGAACCGTAATTAATTAATACAACCAAAGTTTTGCCACCTATCAAATCCCCTTTTTTGGCAAACCATTTTCTATTTTCAGAGGCCTTTCTACTTTTGGTAGATACAATCTCCCCATTATCTAAAAAAAAATCTGATATCCTTATAGCTTGTGATAACAATCCTCCAGGATTATTTCTTAAATCTAGTATATATGAATTTATTTTTCCATTTTTTTCAAATTCTCTAATTTGCTCTCTTATTTGATCACCACTATTTTCATTGAAAGATGTTAATCTAAGATAACCAACGTTATTTTTTAAAAGATCAGCTTTTACTGATTTAATTTGAATTATTTCTCTTACGATTTCAAATGTTAAAGCTTTTTTTTGTCCAATTCTTCTTACAGTTAAAATAATTGATGAACCTACAGGTCCTCTCATTAAATCTACAGCTTCACTTAGAGATTTACCTTGTACCTGAATATCATCTATCTTTATGATGTAGTCACCAGCTTTAATTCCAGCTCTAGACGCTGGAGTATCGTCAATAGGGGAAATTACTTTTACAACTCCAGACTCCATATTTACCTCTATTCCCAAGCCACCAAATTCACCACTTGTTTCAGTCTGCATTTCGTTGAAAATTTCAGGTGACATATATGCTGAGTAAGGATCTAGTGATTGAAGCAAACCATCTATTGCAGCATCCATGCTTTCAGATTGATTTATTTCATCGACATATTCCTTATTAATTTTTTCTAATACTTCTCCAAATAAATCTATTTTCTTATAAACATCATTTTCAGCTGCAACGACAGGATTAAAAGTTGAAAACTTCAGGAAAAATATACTGATAATAAAAAAAATTTTCCTCATATTATAAGTTTTTCTTTTGGAATAAATTCTGACCAAATTTTTTCTAGTTCATAAAATTTTCTTTTTTCTGGATGAAATATGTGGACAATTAGATCTATTCCATCTACCAGTTTCCACTCAGTACTATCTTTTCCCTCGATTTTTGAATCTTTCATTCCATAATCTTTAAATTTTTCTAAAACTTGCTCAGAAAGTGACTGGATATGTCTAGATGACGTACCACTTGCAATAATCATGTATTCAGCCATTGAACTTTTATCTTTAAGATCGATGCTAACAATGTCTAAAGCTTTATTGATATCTAAAGTTTGAATTATGATTTTTTTTAAATCAGAAATTTTGTCCATTAATTAACTAAACCATATCAAATTTTTCTCAATTGAGAAGAAGAAATATTGACCTTTTCAAATTCAATAAATTTCAAATTTTCTCTATTTAATCTTTTATATGTAGTTGAATTTAATGATTTTTTTTTATAACCATGCCTATCAAATACTATTATTTTACATTTCTGTGAAATTAATTTCCATTTATACCATTTGTGAAATTTTATTAAATTATCAGCGCCCATTATAAAATAAATTTTGTTTTTTTTGTTCTTTGAAACATGTTTTATCAAATCAAAAGTTTTATTCGATTTAATTATGTCCTCATAAAATTTTACTTTAATCAATTTACTTGATCCAATAATTTTTTTGCAATGCTTGATTCTATTATCTAAACTTGTATGCGTCTTTTTTTTAAAAGGATTTTTTTTTGTTATTGCCCAAATAAAATTTCGTAATTTAAATCTTTTAATTGCTTCTTTTGAGATAGTTAAGTGACCTTTGTGTGCAGGATCGAAGGATCCACCTAGGATCCCAATTTTGTTTCTTCTTGTAACCAATTTACTTCCTAATTTTACCATTACTAGTTACTTGATATTTGTATGAAATTAGTTGTCCAAGTCCTACAGGGCCTCTTGGTGGAAGAACATTTGTCGAAATTCCAACCTCACCACCAAATCCAAATTCACCACCATCTGCAAATTGTGTAGATGTATTGTGCATCGCTATTGAACTTTTAACTCCCATTAAAAATTTTTTAGCAGTTTTTTTGTTTTTAGTAATAATACAATCAGTATGCATAGTTCCATATTTATTAATATGAGAAATAGCCTCTTGTAAGTTTTTGACCGATTTAACAGAAACGGTAGCAGATAAATATTCTTTTGACCAATCTTTGATTGATGCTTTTTTGATTTTACCTTTGTAAATTTTTCGTATTTTATTATCACCAATAATTTGACAACCTTTTTCCTCTAATATCTTTAATATATGAGCTCCAAACTTTTTGATTATACGCTCATTGAGCAAAATTGTTTCAGTTGCTCCACAAATCGCTGTATTTCTTAATTTTGCATTTACTATTACATTGGTAGCAATTTTGGGATCTGCATCTTTATCTACATATGAATGACAAACACCTTCTAAGTGACCAATAGTTGGAATTTTAGAAATGTTTTGTACTTTTTTAACTAAATTTTTACCCCCTCTTGGTATGATTACATCAATCAAATTAGTCATTTTAGTGAGTAAAAAATCTACCACTTTTCTATTCTTTATATCGATGAATTGAACAAAGTTTTGATCAACTTTATTAATCTTCAAAGCTTTTCTGAATAAATTTGATAAAATTTTATTAGAATAAAAGGCCTCAGAACCACCTTTCAAAATAACTGGATTTCCAGATTTAAAACATAATGATGCTACATCCGAGGTTACATTTGGTCTACTTTCATAAATTACACCTATTACTCCTATCGGGATTGATATTTTTGAAAATACAAGTCCATTAGGTCTTTTCCATCTTTCAATAACATTGTGAACTGGATCTTTTAACTTAATTATTTTTTGGATTGAATTAATAATACCCAAGATTTTTTTCTCATTTAAAATTAGTCGATTTATTAAATTATCTCTTAACTTTATTTTGATAGCCCGATCTACATCTTTTTTATTTTCCTTAATAATTAAATATTTATTTTTTCTTATCATTTTAAGATAATCACTTAAAACTTTATTTTTTTTATAAGTATTTATTGGTTGGGCAAACGCTTGTTTTGATCTTTCACCAATATTTATTAATATCTTTCTCATTAGATTTCTACCATATCATCTTTATGCACTACCTCAGATTTTGATACGTATCCTAAAATTTTTTGTATTTCATTCGAATGACAGCCCATAATTAAATTTATTTCTTTGGATGAAAAAGAGCTAAGTCCACGAGCAAACTCTTTTTTTTTATTATCTAAAATTTTAATATGATCTCCCTTATTAAATCTACCGACAACTTTTTTAATTCCAGCCGCTAATAAACTTTTTCCACTATGAAGAGCTTTTTTCGCCCCATCATCAATTATAAGTTCACCCTTAGGAGAAATCGAGCTGATAATCCACTTTTTTCTTGCATGCATTTTAGATATTTTAGAAATAAACCAAGTGCAATTATTTTCACTCTGGATACGATCGATAGGATTAAGATTTAACCCATTTGCTATTACCATATTACAACCAGCCAAATTACAAATTTTAGCAGCTTCGATTTTTGTATTCATGCCGCCGCTTCCTAATTCTGTCATACCTTTGATATTTATACTCTTAATAACTTTGTCTAAATCGATCACTTTCTTAATTAACTGAGCATCTTTGAATTTTTTTGGGTTTTTTGTGTATAAACCATCCACATCCGAGAGTAATATTAATGTATCTGCATTTGTAATTTGAGCTACTCTAGAAGCAAGTCTATCATTATCTCCATATTTAATTTCAGATGTAGCAATAGTATCATTCTCATTAACAATAGGGATGAAATCAAGATCGAATAAGTTTTCAAAAGTTCTTTTTGCATTAATTGATCTTCTTCTTTCCTCGGTATCGTCAAGGGTAAGTAAAATTTGAGAAATATCTAATTTATATTTTGAAAACGTTTCTAAGAACAAATTCATTAATTCAATTTGCCCTATAGATGCAATTGCTTGACTTTTATCTAGCTTAAGATTTTTTTTATTATAATTCATTTTTTTACATCCAAGGGCTATTGCACCTGAAG
This sequence comes from uncultured Pelagibacteraceae bacterium, assembly GCA_902612225.1. Lineage (GTDB taxonomy): Bacteria > Pseudomonadota > Alphaproteobacteria > Pelagibacterales > Pelagibacteraceae > Pelagibacter. The sequence goes on from CACMCS010000004.1 coordinate 16,336, forward strand.
AAACAATTATAACTTTTTGATTATTCAATCTTAATTTTTTTATATCTTTCGCAAAGCTAGAGAGCCATTTTTTTCTTATTTTCTTATCTTGATCTACTAAAAGTGAAGAACCGATCTTGATAACAATTTTTTTTGAGTTTTTAAGATACATAATTCAATAATTTTGATTTGATTTTTGATACTGAAGATTTATTGAATGTTGATACAGTAATAACTTCTGATTTAGTATTCTTTTTAAAATCTTTAACTATGTGATTTAATTCTTTTTCATCAATAAGATCTATTTTGTTCAACACGATTAATTCTTTTTTTTTAGTGAGTTTGTTACTATATTTTTTAAGCTCATTTTTTACTTGTTGATAGCTTTTTTTTAAATCTTCACTTGTAATATCAATTAAATGTAAAAGAGATTTACATCTCTCAATATGTTTCAAAAACTGAATTCCAAGGCCTGTACCTTTATGAGCCCCTTCTACTAATCCTGGTATATCTGCTATCGTTATTTCTTTATTATCATAACTTGCTACTCCCAAATTTGGATTTAAAGTGGTAAATTGATAGTTTGCAATTTTAGGATTTGCGTTAGTAACCGAAGCTAATAAACTTGACTTACCTGCATTAGGCAATCCTATAATCCCAATATCTGCTATTGTTTTCAATTGAAGCCAAATTGTAAACTCTTCTCCTTGAGTTCCTTTTGTAAATTTCCTTGGAGCCCTATTAGTAGAACTTTTGAATCTTGTATTGCCCAGTCCACCTTTACCACCAGCAGCAGCGATAAATTCCTCACTAATTTTCGTAAAGTCGTAAATTAATGTTTTGTTGTCCTCCTCAAAAACTTGTGTTCCTAAGGGAACCTTCAAAATTAAATCTTCACCACTCTTGCCTGTTCGGTTTTGTCCTGCACCGTTCTCGCCTCTCTTTGCTTTATGATGTTGTTGATATCTAAAATCAATCAAGGTATTTAAATTCTGTTCAGCTTTTAAAATTACTGAACCTCCTTTTCCACCATCACCACCATCTGGGCCACCATATTCTATAAATTTTTCTCTTCTGAAACTTGGAGAACCATCTCCACCGTTTCCAGCTTTAATATAAATTTTAACTTGATCTAAGAATTTCATAATACAACAATAGTTTAAGTTGTACTATTAATTGGGTTTTACTGAAACAAAAGTTCTATCTGACTTTGTTTTTTTAAAAACAACTTTGCCTTTTATTACTGAAAAAATTGAGTGATCTTTACCCATTCCTACGTTCTCTCCAGGAAATATTTTTGTACCTCTTTGTCTTACAATAATATTTCCAGGTATAACAGATTGGCCACCATACTTTTTGACACCAAGTCTTCGCCCAGCACTATCACGTCCATTTCTAGAAGATCCGCCTGCTTTTTTTGTTGCCATAATTAATTCCTAGTTATTTACTAGCCTCTTTTTTTGTTTCTGTCTTCTTTGTTACCTTTGCAACTTTTTCAGCCTCTGAGAGAATTTTACCATCTTTTGAAAAAATTTTATTTATTCTAATCATAGAATATTCCTGTCTATGCCCATTTTTTCTTCTTGAGTTATGTCTTCTTCTTTTTTTAAAAATTAATACAGTCCTATTTTTGCTATTTTTAATTAAGTCAGCTTCAACTTTTGCACCATTTACCATTGGAGCCCCAACCTCAATTTTACTGTCATCTCCATAAGCTAAAATTTCATTAAATTCTATTTTTGAATTAGCTTTAATATCTGTTAATTTCTCAATTTTCAAAATCTCTCCAGATTTCACCTTGTATTGTTTACCACCTGTTTTTATTACTGCGAACGACATATAAATACTCTAAATTTTGTAAGGGCAATATAGTCTGAGCAAGCCTATAGTCAAGTTTTATAAATCAAAAATTGTCCTTTAAATCTCTTAATTTTGAAAAACTTTCAACATCTTTAGCTTTAAGAAATATATTGCATTCTATTTCATCAGATAAAATTGATGGAATGGTGGGTTGGCCATTTTTTATTTTTTCTTTAATTTCTTTAATTTTACTCTTCAAATTTGAATTATTAGGATCATTAGACTCACAAAATTTTGAATTTTGTAATGTATATTCATGGCCGCAATATATCTGAGTATCTATTGGAAGTTTTTTTATTTTTTTTAACGAATTGAACATTTGTTCATAAGTTCCCTCAAAAATTCTACCACATCCTAAAGAAAATAAAGTATCCCCAGTAAAAATTATTTTTTCCAAAAAAAAATGAAAGGCAATATGCCCACTTGTATGACCTGGAATGTGATAAATTTTCGCTTCAAAATTTTCGCCTTTCCATTTTTGATTATCTTCTACAAGTACATCAATTTCTGGAATCCGATCTTTATCTTCTTTAAATCCAACTATTTTAGAATTATATCTTTTCTTTAATTCTAAGTTGCCACCTACATGATCATAATGATGATGAGTATTAAGAATATATTTTAACTCAATATTATTACTTTCAACATATTTTATAATTGGAGCTGCCTCACCAGGGTCAACAACACATCCAATATTTTTATTGTCATCGATTAACAGGTAACTATAATTGTCTTGTAAACACTTAATTATTTCTATTCTCATCTTATTTTTCAATTAAGAATATACCTAATTCTGCAAATAAATTTTTATAAAATAAATTAGAATTAGTAATTTTTGATATATTTTTATTTGTCAGAGCTAAAGATTTAAAGATTTTAAAGTTTATAATTTTTGAAAATTTAACAAAATCTTTAATCGTACACATGTGAATATTTGGAGTGTTATACCAATCATTTGGTAATGATTCTGTAATTGGCATTGTTCCTTTGATAAGCAAATTTAATCTTACTTTCCAATGGCCAAAATTTGGAATTGTTATGATTGCTTTTTTTCCAACTCTTAAAAGTTCTTTTATAACAATCTCAGGATTTACGAAAGCTTGTAAAGTTTGACCTAGAACAACATAATCAAAAGAATCATTTGGAAATTGTTTTAAATCCAATTCCGCGTTTCCTTCAATTACAGTTAGTCCTTTTGATACACAGATTTGAACTTTATCTTTTGAAATCTCAATTCCTCTCGCATCAACATTTTTATCTTTTTTTAATGACTCCATTAATGTTCCATCATCACAACCAACATCTAAAACTCTTGTTTTTTCTTCTATTAAATCGACTATTATTTTATATTCTGTCTTCACTATTATCTCTCTGAATAAGATTTATCTAAAAAATTTTTAAGGGTTTTCAAAAAGTCTGGAACATCTAATAAAAAAGAATCATGACCTTTGTCAGATTTTATTTCAACAAATCCAACATCAGCACCAATTGCATTAAGAGCGATAACTATATCTTTATTTTCTTGGGTCGGATAGAGCCAGTCTGAGGTAAAAGATATTATAAAAAACTTAGCCTTAGTTTTTTTAAATGCATTAGATAAATTACCATCAAATTGTTTAACTAGATCAAAATAATCCATTGCTCTTGTGATATAAAGATAACTATTAGCATCAAATCGATCTACAAAAACCGATCCTTGATATCTTAGATAACTCTCTATTTGAAAATCTGCATCAAACCCAAATTTAAGAGCATCTCTTTCTTGAAGTTTTCTTCCGAATTTTTCTTGTAAACCTTTTTTAGACAAATAGGTTATATGAGCAGCCATTCTCGCTACTGATAACCCTTTATCAGGAAGAGTATTATTAGATAAATATTTTCCGTCTGACCAGTTATGATCTGATGCTATCGCTTGTCTACCCAATTCATTAAAAGCAATATTTTGAGCAGAATGATTAGAGGTACATGCGATTGGTACTACTGTATTAGCTTTATCTGGATAATTACTAATAAATTGCAAAACTTGCATTCCCCCCATCGATCCACCAACAACTGAAAAAAGTTTTTTTATCTCAAAATGATCTAATAAATTTACTTGTGCGTTGACCATGTCATTAATAGTAATTACAGGAAAATCGGTTCCGTAAATTTTATTTGTATCAGGATTTTTGTGGCTTGGACCAAATGAGCCCATACAACCACCTATTACATTTGCACAAATAACAAAATATTTATTTGTATCTATTGATTTTTTAGGACCCACTGCATAAGACCACCAACCATCTTTTTTTGTAACGGGATTAATACCCGTAACAAATTGATCACCAGTAAGTGCATGAAAAACAAGGATTGCATTATCTTTGTTTTTATTAAGCGAACCATAAGTTTCATACGCGAGTGGAAAATTATTAATAGTTTTACCACAGTCAAGTTTCAATGGTTTCTTAATAACAAGCGTTTTTATATTCTCTTTAATATTCATAATTATTAATGCTAATTATTGAATTGTGAGAAAAAAAACTTTTTTAGCGGTTTTTTTAAAGCGCTCGCAATTCAGGTAAATCAGCGCATAAATTTTGTACAAGATGTTATTTAGTATGTCAATTTTTAAAATATTTGAACTAATTCTATATGAAAAATTGTTATTTTATTTATAAAGAGGCTAAAATTTAAAAGATGACAACTATAAAATTTAAAAAATTTAATATTGAGGCTTATCAACCTGGCAAATCAACTATTAAGAGTTTTAATAAAATCATTAAACTTTCAGCAAATGAATCAGCTCTAGGAGTAAGTACCAAGGCCAAGAAAGCAATATCAAATAAAAAATTAAGTCTTTTCAGATATCCTGATGGAAAGTCTAAAAAATTACGAAGTCAGATCTCAAAAAAATTTAGTTGTGACAAAGAAAAAATAATTTGTGGAGCTGGTTCAGACGAAGTTATTCAAATGTTATGCCAACTTTTCCTTAAACCAAAAGATGAAGTAATTCTTCCTCAGTTTAGTTTTTTAATGTACAGAATATATGCAAAAATAGTTGGTGCAAAAGTTGTTTTTGCCAAAGAAAAAAATTTTAAAGTTTCTGCCTCAGAAATAATTAAAAAAGTAAGCAATAAAACTAAAATTGTATTTCTTGCTAATCCAAATAATCCGACTGGTACTTACTTGAACAGTTTTGAATTAATTGATTTAAGAAAAAGATTAAGAAAAAATATCTTACTTGTTGTAGATGATGCTTATGCAGAGTACATGCAAAATAGAGACTATAAATCTGGTTTAGATTTATTCAAGAATAAGCAAAATGTTTTTATATTAAGGACATTCTCAAAAATCTACGGACTATCATCTTTAAGAATTGGTTGGGGATATGGTTCAAAAAAAATTATTGATGCTTTGAATGTTATTAAACCTCCATTCAATGTTAATGAAGTAGCTCAAAAAGCAGCTATTGAGTCACTTAAAGATAAAAAATTTATTTCACGCTCAGTAAAACATAATCATATTTATGCAACAAAACTGAAAAATTTTTTGAGCAATTATGATATTAGCTCAAATAAAGTTTCTGCTAACTTTCTATTACTGAATTTCAATAAATGCAAACTAAGAGCTAATAGTTTCTATGAAAAATTAAAAAAAAAGGGAATTATTTTAAGGTCTACCGAAGAAGGTTATAAAATAAAAAATATGCTAAGATTAACGATTGGGTCAAAAGAGGAAAATATGAAATTTATTAAAGCAACACAAAATATATTTAGAAAATGAGAAATATATTAATTATAGGCTGTGGGTTATTAGGCTCTTCTTTAGTAAGGAGGATTTCAAAAAAAAAAATAGCAAAAAAAATATTTATTTTTGAAAAATCAAAATCTAATATCGCTAAAATAAAAAGTCTTAGACTACCTGGAACAATTGTTAAGTCTCTTAAAGATGGTTTGGTAAATTCAAACTTAGTGATTGTTTGTACATCAACTAGTGAATATAAAAAACTTATTATTAAAATTAATAAAACTATTTCACCAAAGACACTAATTACTGATGTGGGATCTTCAAAAATAGAGTCATCAAAAATTATCAAAAAATTTTTGAAGCGTGGTGTAAATTGGATAAGGAGTCACCCTATCGCTGGATCAGAGGTGAGTGGACCAGAATTTGGAAAAGCTGATATGTTTGAGGATAAATGGTGTGTATTAATTAAGGATAAAAAAACAAGTCCTAAGAATTTAAAATTTTTAATTTCTTTTTGGAAAAAGATGGGCTCAAAAACTGTTATTATGAGCTCTGAAAAACATGACAAAGTTTTTTCTATCACAAGTCATTTACCACATTTAATTGCCTATAATTTGGTTAAATCGGCTCAAGATTTTGAAAAAATACTCAAATTTGGGCTTATCAAATACAGTGCTGGGGGGTTGAGAGATTTTTCAAGAATAGCTGCTTCAAATGAAATTATGTGGAGAGATATTTTCTTTGACAATAAGGTTAATGTTACAAAAGCGATAGACTTATTTATCAAAAACTTAAAATCTTTCAAAAAAGATATAAATTCTAAAAATAATAAATCAATTTTAAAAAAATTATCTCAGACTAAAAAAGTTAGGTCTAAAATTATTAAATTAAAACAGGATGTAAACAAACCTGACTTTGGTAGAGATTAAATATTACTAATATTACTCACTTTTTTAACTTTCAGATTTGCGGTTTTATCAATTAATTTAATTGTTTGTCCTGTTGGCATTATTATCACCTTCTTTTTTGGTCCATAAGCATGAATAAATCTAGACTTATTTAAACATATACCAACATGTCCTTTCCAAAATACGATATCTCCTTTAAGTCGATTTTTACTTCTTTTTCTTTTACAAAATCTTATTTGATCTTTTGTATCTCTTGGAAAAAATATTCTGTTGTAATAAAAATAGATTTGAATTAATGCTGAACAATCAATCCCATCACAGGTTTTTCCGCCCCATAAGTATTTTGTGTTTAAAAAGAATTTGAATATTTTGATATAATTTTTCTCATGATGATCAATATTTTTGATATCACTTTTTTTAATCCATTTATTTTTTTCAAATTCTATATACTTTTTATTTTCATTTCGTTTATACACACCAGATCCATAATATAGATAATGGTTTGAGGACAAAAATCTTTTATCTCTTTTAAAGAAAATTCTAGATTTAATTTTCGAAATTTTATATGAGGGTTTAAAATTTTTTAAAAATTTATCTTTTTTTATATATCCAATATAATTGTCATAATGAGTTTTTATTTTTATATATTTTTTTCTTTTCAATAGAATCTTAAATTTCTCTCCATATAAAATTTGTGAAACTACCTCAGAATTATGAGATGGTTTAAAGTAAATGTTAGCTACAGGTTTATTTAAAAAATTATTTTTCACTTAGATGTAGTTTATTTTTCATGATCCATAGGATTATTAATGAAGGAATTACCATTAGTGCAGTCAAAATGAAAAATATTCCCCAATCACCATTTAACCAATCAACAAGGGCACCTGAGGAGGAGGCCAAAGTTGTTCTACCAGCGGTGCCTATTGAGGCTAAGAGCGCATATTGAGTTGCTGTATAGGCTCTGTCTACGAGCATAGATATAAAGGCTACAAAAGCTACTGTTGCAAATGCAGCAGCTATATCATCAAAAATAACTGCAATAGCAAATAAAAATTCTGATTTATCACTCCAGGCCAATACACTGAACAAAAGGTTTGTACTTGCCATCATAACTCCAGCAAAAAACATTGCTTTTAACACTCCGGATCTTATTACAAAAAGCCCACCTAAAAGAGTAAACGTCACAGTAGTAATCCAACCTAACGTTTTAGAGTAAATAGCGATATCTGATTTACTAAAACCTATTTCTTTATAAAAAATTATAGACATCCTTCCAAGAAATGCCTCTCCCACTTTAAATAAAAAAACAAATCCTAAAATTCCTAAAGCAATCGAAAAGCCATTTTTTTTAAAAAAACTAATGATTGGGCCACTTATTGTTCCAGCAACCCAGATTATCAATTTTGTAAATATATTTTGATTTTTAAATTGAGATGATATTAATTTGTCATTTTCTTTTTGTTGATCTTGTCTCTCTAAATTTCCAGACTCGTCAATGAACATTAAGCCAATGTTCATTAAAATTACTAAAATCCCCAAAATTAAGAAAGTTAGTTGCCAATAATTTTCAAAACCAATGTTTTGAAGAATATCTGCTGCAAATAATGATAGTACTCCACCTAACTTATATCCTGTCCACCAACCGACAACCGCCATTGCGGCTCCAGCAGCCATGGATTTTCCCTCATCCTCACCAATCTGTTCAATTCTTAAAGCATCAACTGTTATATCTTGAGTTGATGATGCTATAGCAATTATTAAGCCTACTGAAACAACTAAAGCTAAATTTTCAGATGGATCGAGTAAACTCCAAAGAGCAAGTGAGAGTAAGATGATAATTTGCATCAAAACAATCCATCCTCTTCTGTGACCTATTTTTTTTGTTAAATATGGTATTTGTATTCTATCTATTAAAGGTGCCCATAAATAATTAAATGCGTAAACTGCAAAAATTAATCCAGCCCATCCAACAGTTGATCTGCTTAGTCCATCTTCTTTTAACCATAAACTTAGACTACTTCCAATCAAAACCCATGGAAAACCTGATATTGCACCTAGCAATAAAATTTTGAGCATTCTTTTGTCAAAATAAACCGAGAACATTTCAGACAAAGAGTTTTTTTTAATTTCTATCAAATTTAATTCCTCCAAAAAGATGGTAAAAATAATACAAGAATTGCAAATAATTCTAATCTCCCCAAAATCATACCAAAACTTAAAATCCACTTGGAGATATCAGGTAGTGATGAAAAATTTCCGTTTGGCCCAATAGTCGAACCTAGGCCAGGTCCTACATTTGAGATAGATGTTGCAGCACCAGAAATTGAAGTAATAAAGTCAAGACCTGTCAAAGATAATAATGCTGTCATCACAAAAAAAATTACCAGGTACATATAAATGAAAGAGATAATTGATGCGGTAAATTTATCATCAACAGGACTTTGGTTATATTTTAGAACGAAAATTCCCTTGGGATAAATAATCTTTTTAAGTTGATTCACAACAAATGAATAAAGTATTTGAAATCTAAATATTTTAATACCACAGGTCGTTGAGCCAGCACATCCACCGATAAACATTAAACCTATAAATATAATTAAAGGAAATCCACCCCAGTTATCAAATTGTGCATTTACATATCCAGTACCTGTCAAAATTGATATTACATTGAATAAAACTGTTCTGAAGTTTAGTTCAGACGATTTATCTAAAAACAAATAAATTGATAAGATCAGAATACTTATTAAGATTATTTTCAAAAAAGTTCTAATTTGAATATCTGAAAAAAATATTCTTTTATTACCGTTTAAGAATTTGATATAAGCGATAAAAGGTAAACTTCCCAAGATAATAAAAATCATTGCTGAAATTTCTATTGAAAAACTATTAAAGAAACCAATGGACTCGTTATAGTTTGAAAAACCCCCAGTTGCTATTGTTGTCATAGAATGGGTTATACTATCAAAAGTATTCATCCCAAGAATTTTATATGATAGTGCGCAAAGAGTAGTGAGACCTGAATAAATGTAAATTAATCTCAACGCAATTTCTTTCGATTTAGGAAGAATTTTTTCTGATGAGTCACTGTTAGAAATTTTGAATAATTGCATACCACCAACATTCATTATTGGCATCAAAGTGATCGCCATAACAATTATTCCAATACCACCCAACCATTGAAGAATTGCTCTCCAAAGCAAAATTGCTTTGGGCATCTCCTCTAAGTTTGGAATGATTGTTGAACCAGTTGTTGTAATGCCTGACATACTCTCAAAAAATGCATTGGTAAACGAAAAATTGACTTCAGAAAATATTAGAGGAAGTGAACCAAAAATTGCGATACTTAGCCAAGATAACGCGGTCAATAAAAAAGCTTGCTGTAAATTTAACTTCTTATCATGATCAAGATTAGATAAAAAAAATAGCGTACCAAAAATAATTGTAATAATTGAGGCACCAAAAAAAGAGGAGTCAATTTCATTAAAAAAAAATTGAACAAATATTGGGATCAACATAAAAATTCCAAGAATTATTTGAAGAATTCCAAGTGTAAAAAAAACAGTTTTATAATTAGACATTTTGATAGAACATTATTTTATGGTAAATAAATTTCAACTCTATAAGAATAAGTTAAAGCGTTAATTTAAGATTTTATTTGAATTAATCATGATTAAAAAAGAGAATTTTGATAAAACAAGTGCATGGCCTTTCGTTGAAGCAAAAAAAATGCTTCGAGAGAGAAAATCTTTTATAGAAAAAAAAGGCAAAATAATTCTCCAAACAGGTTATGGTCCTAGTGGCCTTCCACATATAGGAACTTTTGGAGAAGTTGCAAGGACATCAATGATTGTAAATGCACTAAAACATTTGACTGATTTACCAACTGAAATCATTACTTTTTCAGATGATATGGATGGTCTTAGAAAAGTACCTGACAACGTTCCACAAAAAGAATTATTAGAAAAAAATTTGCACAAACCGCTTACTAATGTGCCTGATCCCTTTCAAAAATTTAATAGTTTTGGTGAGCATAATAATGAAATGCTAAAAAAATTTTTAAACAATTTTAAATTTAAATATAATTTTAAAAGTTCAACATCACTTTATAAATCAGGTTTCTTTAACTCTTCTCTCCAAGTTATTTTAGAGAATTATGATGGTATAATGAATATAATACTTCCTACACTAGGAAAAGAGAGACAAAAAACGTATTGTCCATTTCTTCCAATTTGTCCGATTACAGGTCATGTTTTAGAAATACCAGTAAAAAATATTAATAAAGAAAAATCTATTATTGTTTTTGATAATAATGGAAAAGATTTGGAAACAAGCATTTATGATGGAAATTGTAAATTACAGTGGAAAGTTGATTGGGCTATGAGATGGTATGCACTAGATGTTGATTTTGAAATGTATGGAAAAGATCTTATAGAGAGTGCAATACTTTCAACAAAAATTATCAAATTGATTGGAAAAACAAATCCCTCAGGGTTTGCATATGAACTATTTTTGGATGAAAAAGGAGAGAAGATTTCAAAATCAAAGGGAAACGGCATTACTATTGATCAATGGCTAGAGTATGCCTCTCCTGAAAGTTTGTCGTTGTATATGTATCAAAATCCAAAAAGAGCAAAAAAACTTTACAAAGAAATAGTTTCAAAAACTGTCGATGATTATTTGGATCTGATTGAGAAAGCAAAAAATCAAAATGAGTTGCAGCTACTTATGAATCCTGTGTGGCATGTTCATAATAGTTTGGTGCCTAAAGAAAATATGATTATGTCGTTTTCAATGTTATTAAACTTGGTCGAAACAAGTAACGCTGACAGCAAAGAACTTCTTTGGAAATTTGTTAAAAAATATAAAAAAGACATTTCTGAGAAAGATAATCCTATCTTTGATAATTTAGTAGGCTATGCAATAAAATATTTTAACGACGTAATAAAATTGAAAAAAAAATATAAAAAGCCTAATGGTGAAGAAAAAAAAGCTTTAGAAGCTCTGGTAAAAACTTTAGATAAATGTGACGACAAAATGAAACCAGAAGATATTCAAACAATGATATATTCGACTGGTAAAGAAAATGGATACACTGAGAACCTTCGAGATTGGTTTAAATTAATTTATGAAGTAGTTTTTGGAGACGAAAATGGACCAAGGATGGGTTTTTTTATAAGTTTTTTTGGTGTGAAAGAAACAAAAGATCTTATATTAAATAAAATTAAATAATGTTTTCAAATTTAAGATCTTTAATTTTTAAATTAGATCCCGAGACGGCTCATAGTTTAGCGATAAAGTCACTTAAATTTAATTTTATTCCAAATATTTTAGATGAAGAAAAAAATAATCCTCTTTTTAAGACTAAATTATTTAATAAAGAAATAGAAAATCCAATTGGTATGGCAGCAGGATTTGATAAGAATGCTGAGGTATATAATTCATTGTTCAATTTAGGGTTTGGTTTCGTCGAAGTAGGAACTGTTACACCATTAGAACAATACGGAAATCCCAAACCTAGAGTTTTTAGACTAGTAGAAGATGAGGCCCTGATAAACAGACTTGGTTTCAATAATCTAGGTTCAAAAAATATTGCAGATCGAATTAAAAGAAATAATCCAACTGGATTACTTGGAATAAATATTGGACCTAATAAAGACTCAGAAGATAGAACAAATGATTATATACAGTGTTTAAAAATGTTTAATGGGGTCTCTGATTATATCACTGTAAATATTTCCTCACCAAATACCGAAGATTTAAGAAACTTTCACGATCAAAAAAAATTAGATGATCTTTTAAAACTAATAGAAAAAGAGAAGAGAAATCTTAACTCTAAAACACCTATAGCGGTAAAAGTATCACCAGATATTAATGATAAAGAAATTATGAAAATTTCTGAAGTGCTTTTAGATAACGATATAGAAGCTGCTATAATTTCTAACACATCTGATACAACAAGAGAAAATTTACAAAATACTCAAAGCCATCAAAAAGGAGGATTATCCGGGAAACCTATTGAGTTAAAGTCCTCAGAGTTAATCAGAAAATTTTATAAAGTTTTAAAAGGCAGAATTAAAATTATAGGCGTAGGTGGTGTGGACTCTGGCAGATCTGCTTATCAAAAATTTTTAGCAGGAGCTGATTATTTACAACTTTATACAGGCATGGTTTTTAGAGGTCCAAATATTGTTGGTCTAATTAAAAAAGAACTAAAGGAAATACTATTAAAAGATGGTGTAAAAAACTTTAATGAAATAGTAGGAAAAAAGGATTAGAATAATCTAATAAACTTGACGCCATCAATATCTCACTTTATATAGTCGAACAAATTATGACAAAAAAATGTGAATTAACTGGGAAAAATCCAATGAAAGGTCATAACGTTAGTCATGCTAACAATAAGACAAAAAGAAGATTCTTACCTAATTTAAAAAAAGTAAAATTTACAAGTGAACTTTTAAAAAGAAGCTTAAAATTAACAGTGAGTAATGCAGGGGTTAGATCAGTAGATAAAAAAGGTAGTTTTGATGAATTTTTAAAATCTGTAAAAAATAAAAATTTATCTCCTAGATTAAAAAAACTAAAAAAAAGTTTATTAATTAAATCTCCATTTCAAAAAAAAACTGCACAATCTAAAACAGCTTAATGAGTAAATCATTTTTACTTCTATCATTTTTGATGGGTGTTGTTGTCCTATCCTCAAATTATCTTGTTCAATTTCCAATTAATTATTATGGTTTAAATGAAATATTAACCTACGGAGCTTTCTCTTATCCGATCGCTTTTTTAATTACAGATTTAGCTAATAGATCTTATGGAAAAAGAGTTGCAAGAAAAATTGTATATTTTGGCTTTGTACTAGGAATTGGTTTTACAGTTTTATTTTCTACTGATTTTGCAGATCTTATATCTATTCGTATAGCTGTTGGGTCTGGAATTGCATTTTTAACTGCACAATTATTAGATGTCCAAATATTTGACAGATTAAGAGAGAAAGAATGGTTTGTTGCACCATTAACATCTTCAATGATTGGCTCAACAATCGATACATTTTTGTTTTTTTCAATATCATTTTATGGGACTGGCGTGCCATGGGTTACACTTTCTCTCGGAGATTTGATTGTGAAAGTAATAGTAGCTTTGATCATGTTAATACCATTTAGATTACTCTTAAAAACTTTTAAGCCAATTAAAGCTTAAATCAAAAACTTATAAGACAATATTTTATAAGCGAGCTTTGCAACAAGAAAGTTATATGAATTAAAACCTTTAATAGGTGCTAATTCATTGATGTCAGCACCAACAATGTTTGAATTTTTTGCAGCAATTTTAATTATATTGAGTGTCTCATCCCATAATAATCCACCAGGTTCAGGAGTCCCAGTGGCTGGCATAATACTTGAGTCGAAACCATCGACATCAAATGTTAAATAAACTGTCTTATTTTTTATAAGTCTTTTAAATTTTGTTAAATCCCACTTTGATTTATCTTTTGCCCAAAAAATATTTATTCTTGATTTATTCTTTTTTAAAAATGGAATTTCACTCTCTGATATATTTCTGATCCCAAAAGATATTAATGATATATTTTTATGGTCTAAGCACCTTCTTATTGCTGATGCATGAGAGAACTTTTCACCATTGTAACTATTTCTTAAATCAGCATGGGCATCGAAATGTAAGAGACAAATTTTTTTGTATTTTTTAACAAATGGATAAATACATCCAGGTGTAATTGAATGTTCACCTCCAAACGTGATTGGAAAAAGTCTTTTCTCTAAAATTTCTTTATTTATGTTTGACATTTTCTCGAGAGCCTTTTTGATATTTCTATGAATCTTAAAGGGCTTTAATGTTTTAATCCCAATTTTTTTATAAGGTTCACAATTTAGCTCTTCATCATATAATTCCACTTGATGAGAAGCCTTTATAATTTCTTTAGGTCCGTTTCTGGTGCCACCACCATAACTAACAGTTTTCTCAAGTCCAAATGGAATCACAACAACCTTTTCTTTGAAATTAAATTTATTGTCGACTCCTAAAAATCCATTTTTATTTGATAAATATTTCAATTTTTACTCAAAAATTTTTGTGAATTTTTTCTTATCCCTATTTTTCCACTCACCTCTGTGATAAGCGTCGCTAGCTATTAGGGGTAGTACACTAGTGGCTTCAGCAAATACCATTTGTTCTTTTGTGACATCAACTTTACCCCATGAACTTGCTTCCTTTAATGTTGAACTACTGCATGCACCGTCTCTAGAGTCGGCAACTGTGATTTGCACCGCATATTTATGCATGTCAACTTCCTTGCCTAATAATTCAGCACAAATTACGGTGTCTTGAATAAAATTTTTTGGAACACCACCACCAATCATAAATAAACCTGATCCCTTTGAGCGTATTTTAATTTCAGTCAATTCTCTAAATTCTCTTATAGAGTCAATTGTCATATGCTTTTTTGGATTTTTTTCTTGATGTATAACTAAACCAAATCCAGCACTGGAGTCGGTGAAAGCTGGGCAAAAAATTGGAACATCATTATCGTATGCTGTTTCAATCAAAGAGTCTTTTTTAGAAGAATTTTTTTTTAAATATTTACCCATTTCTTTAATAAATTCTCTTGATGTATAGCTTCTAGGTTCCAAGGTATCCGCGATTTCACATATTTTTTTATCACAAATCTGTAACTCATCTTCGTCTATGTATGTGTCGTAAATTCTATCGATATAATTTTTTCTTAATTCAGTATCATCTTGGAATTGAGAACCTTGATAGTGTTTAAAACCAAGAGCTTCAAAAAAATCCATGTCAATTATTGAAGCGCCAGTCGCCACTATTGCGTCAACCATATTATATTTAACTAAATCTTTATAAATATTCATACAACCGGCAGCAGATGTTGAACCTGCTAATGTTAAAAAAATTGTACATTCTTTGTCTTTCAACATTTCATTATAAATATTGGCTGCGTTTGCTGTTTCTCTTGAAACAAAAGACATTTTTTCCATGGAAGAGATAATTTTTCTAGAATCGAATGACGTAATATCAATATGCTCTACAGGTTTTTTTAAGAAATCTTTTTTACTGTTGTGACCAAGATTTTTATTTTCTGACATTAAGCAACTAGAGTAGCTTTGTCTGAATTCTTATCATACATAGACATTATTGGTTTATCCTCAACTTCATAAATCTCATTAGAATAATATCCATTAAATTGAGTTCTAAAAGTTAAACCATATGATCCTAATTGACCAAGTTCAATGTAATCATTTTCTTTAATATTATTAGGAAGTAGGAAGGGACCTTTCATATAATCCATACTGTCACATGTTGGTCCATAAAAATCAAATGGAGTCATTTTCTTGGAAATAATCTTACTTGAATTTTCTTTAATTAATTTTGATGGAAAAACTATATTAGGTGTTCCAGCATCAAAAAGTGTACCGTAAGTACCATCATTAATATAAAGTTTTTGTTTTTTTCTCAAATTAACTCTCACAATTGTTGATCCACTTTCTGCAACCAAAGCTCTCCCAGGTTCACAAATTATTTGAGGCATATTCTTTAGATTTAAATTTTCTAAACTTTTTTTAATTTCCTCCATATAGCTTTCCAAAGATAGAGGCACAAGATCAGGATAAATTGTCGGGAAGCCTCCACCGATATTAATATAATCTGGAATTATTTTAGTTTTTTTAATTATATTTCCCACTTCATTAATTCCTTTAGAGTATGAAATTGGGTGCATACATTGGGAACCAACATGAAAACTCAAGCCAATTTTTTTTGAATGAAGTTTTGCAAGTCTTAACAGTCCTGAAGCTTCAGAATTCAAAGCACCAAATTTTTTTGATAAATCTATTTCAGCATGCTCATTGGAAACAGCAACTCTAATAAATAATTCTAAATCTTTAGCATTGTCTGTTGTTTCGATAATTTTTATTAATTCATCTTTAGTATCTAAAGCGAAAGTTTTTATTCCAAAATTGTAATAAGCTTCCTTTATGCTTTCTCTACTTTTAACAGTATGCATAAAAGAACATTTTGCAGTATTATCAAATTTCCTCACTGCTTTGATTTCTTCGATAGACGCAACATCAAATTGATTAATTCCACTTCTTATCAAAGTTTTGATAACTTCAGGATGGGGATTAGTTTTTACAGCATATAGGATTTTTCCTGGAAATTTCTTTTGAAAGAATTTTGATGCAGAAAGAATAGAATTCTTCCTTATACAATAGACAGGTTTTTCCGGTTTCAGTTGATTTACTAATTCTTCAACTGACTTAAATTTTTGCATTTTAAATGCCCCCCAAAAAAAATTTAACAAAAAAAAAGTCTTTTATTTAAAAAAAACTTTAATATTCGAGCAATTAATTGAATAGTTATTCAATGTAAAGCAAATAATGGCCTATTGAATTGTGGAAAAAAATATCCATATGAGGCTCATGAAAAACCAAGCTCCATTACAAAATCTGGCTGATTTTGACAATAAATCCTTATTAATCGTGGATGATGACAATCCTTTTAGGGAGAGATTAGCGAGAGCGATGGAAAAGAAGGGGTTTGAAGTTTTACAAGCTGAGAGTGTGCAAAAGGGTAAAGACATGGTTAAAGTGAAAAAACCAGGTTTTGCAGTAGTTGACCTAAGGTTAAATGATGGAAATGGATTAGAGGTTGTAAAGGAAATTCAATCATCAAATTCACTAAGTCGAATCATAATGTTAACTGGATACGGAAATATTCCAACCGCTGTAGCTGCAATCAAAGAGGGTGCTATTGACTATTTAGCTAAACCAGCAGATGCGGACGATGTAGAAAAAGCGTTATTAGCTGATCCATCAAAAAAAGCTGCACCACCTGAAAATCCAATGTCAGCAGATCGGGTTAAATGGGAACATATTCATAGAGTATTTGAATTATGTAATAGAAACGTATCTGAGACAGCAAGAAGGCTTAAAATGCACAGAAGAACTCTTCAAAGAATATTATCTAAAAGATCGCCTAAATAAATTTTCTAAATTTAATAATTTTTTTTGCTATTAAAGTAAGTAGACAAATTTTGAAAATCTCAGCAACTAAAAAAGGCAATACACCTAATTTTAAAATAGGTTTGTCCCAACCAATTAATGTACCTAGCCACAGAATACCCAGGATATAAATTGTTGAAACTGAAAATATTAATTTAAAAAAAATAAAAAAATAATTATCATCATTTTTTATGAATGAGGCTAAAAAACACGCTGATAGAAATCCAATTAAATACCCCATTGTTGGACCTGTAAAATAAGCCAAACCAATTCCTCTTTCAGGAGAATTAGAAAATACTGGTAAACCCAATATACCTTCTAATAAGTATAAACTTACAGTGGCTAGAGCTATTTTATATCCGAAGCTAATACCTAAAAATAAAACTATGAATGTTTGCATAGTCATTGGAACTGGATAAAAAGGTATCTTGATTTTGGCTGAAATTGTAAGAATTATTGAACCTATAAAGATAATCAATAATGATTTTACAAGCTTGTTTTGAGTATTTTGCTTTATAAGTTCCATAAAAAATAATACTCTTATTTTCATCTTTAATCTATATTAAATTTTAATGAGTAAGATTCAAAAAACAGATCATTTTTATCTAATTGATGGATCAGGTTATATATTTAGAGCATATTATGCCTTACCACCATTAACTCGAAAAAGTGATGGATTACCGACTGGAGCAGTAAGTGGTTTTTGTAGTATGTTGTTTAAGCTTCTTGAAGACTCAAAATCAAATGAAAATCTTCAGAAACCAACTCATTTTGCTGTTATTTTTGACTCAGCTAGAAAGACTTTTAGAAATGAAATCTATAGTGATTACAAAGCCAATCGATCTGAGGCGCCAGATGACTTAGCACCACAATTTGAATATATAAGAAAATCAGTTTTAGCCTTTAATTTACCCT
Organism: uncultured Pelagibacteraceae bacterium; assembly: GCA_902612225.1. Classification (GTDB taxonomy): domain Bacteria; phylum Pseudomonadota; class Alphaproteobacteria; order Pelagibacterales; family Pelagibacteraceae; genus Pelagibacter. The sequence goes on from CACMCS010000004.1 coordinate 34,757, forward strand.
CTGTTGAATTAGTTAATTATGAAGCAGACGATTTAATTGCAACTTATGTTGATAAGATTTTAAAAAATGGAGCAAAGGTAACGATAGTTTCATCAGATAAAGATTTGATGCAATTGTATAGAAAAGATGTTCGTATTTTTGATCCAATGAAAAATAAGTTCATCTCCAATGAGGATGTAAAAAACAAATTTGGAGTAGATCCAGATAAGGTTATAGATGTCCAGGCTTTAGCTGGTGATAGCAGTGATAATGTTCCTGGTGTTCCTGGAATTGGTGTAAAAACTGCAGCAGAATTAATTAATAAGTATGGTGATTTAGAGACACTTTTAAAATCAGCAGATGAAATCAAACAAAATAAGAGAAGAGAGACTTTACTAAATAACAAAGATAAAGCTTTAATAAGTAAAAAATTAGTAACATTAAAGCACGATGCTCCAATTGAAATGAAACTCAATGATTTTGAATTAAAAAGAATTGATAAAGATAAACTTTATAAATTTCTAAGAGAAATGGAGTTTAATAGGTTACTTAGCTCTGCCATTTCTGCTTATGGGGAACCAGATTTTAATGGTGAAAAAAAGGATGTTCAGATAAAGGAAAAAAAAGTTGAAATTGATAAGAAAAATTATTTTTTAATAACAGAACACAGTAAAATTGATGCATGGATTAAGGAAGCTGAGGAAATAGGAGAAGTTGCAGTTGATACAGAAACAAATTCTTTAGATCCTCATCAAGCAGATTTAGTTGGAGTATCTTTGAGCTCTAAGATTGGAAAAGCTTGTTACATACCAATAGGACATAATTCAAAAAAATGCATTGATAAAGACATAGTGCTTAAAAAATTAAAACCTTTACTTGAAGATCCAAGTATCAAAAAAATAGGTCAGAACATTAAATTTGATTTTATTGTATTTTTTAATCACGGGATAACACTATCAGCTATGGAGGATACCATGCTCATGTCTTATGTGCTAGATGCTGGAAAAAATAGACACAATATGGATACGTTATCTGAAATTCATCTGAATCATAAAACAATAAAATTCAAAGAATTAGTTGGTTCTGGAAAGAAACAGATAAATTTTAGTGAAGTCGATTTAGAAAAAGCAAAAGATTATGCCGCTGAGGACGCTGACATAACTTATAGACTATATAAAAAATTCTATAAAAGTTTGAAAGAAGAAAAAATGATTAATATTTATGAAATTTTTGAAAAGCCATTACTTAGAATTTTAGCTGATATGGAAATACAGGGTATTAAAGTTGATAAAAAGTTTCTCAAAACATTATCTACCAAATTTGAAAAAAAGATTGAAAAAATTCAGAAAGAAGTTTTTAAACTCTCTAAGAAAGAGTTTAATATTGCTTCTCCAAAACAACTGGGTGAAATTTTATACAATGATCTTAAGATTGCAGACTTAAAAAAAACTAAAAAGGGAAGTTTTGCAACAAGTGCCTCAGTATTAGAAGATCTCGCTTTTAAAGGTCATAAATTTCCACAATTAGTCCTGGACTGGCGGCAAGTTTCAAAACTTAAAAATACCTATTCAGACTCATTACCCGAACATATTAATCCTGATACAAAAAAAGTTCATACTTCTTTTTTATTAGCAGCAACGACTACAGGAAGATTAGCTTCAAGTGATCCTAACTTGCAAAATATTCCAATTAAGTCAGAAGATGGCAGAGATATTCGTAAAGCTTTTGTTGCTGACAAGGATAATATTTTGATTTCCGCAGACTACAATCAAATTGAAATGAGAATTTTAGCTGATTTGGCTGATGTTAAAGAATTAAAAAAAGCTTTTCAAAATAATGAGGATATACACTCTTTAACGGCTAGCCAAATTTTTAATATTGATATTAATAAGGTGAATCAAGATCAAAGAAGAAAGGCTAAAGCCATAAACTTTGGAATAATTTATGGAATTTCTCAGTATGGATTAGCAAAGCAAATAAATGTCTCTAATTTTGAAGCTGAAGAGTTTCTAAATTCATATTTCTCAAAGTTCCCGGAAATAAAAGTTTATATGGATCGAACAATTAAATTTTGTAGAAAAAGTGGTTATGTAAGTAATATTTTTGGAAGAAGATCTCATTTTATAAATATAAATGATAAAAATTATAATGTGAGAAACTTTCAAGAACGTGCAGCAATTAATGCTCCAATACAAGGGTCGGCTGCTGAAATAATGAGATTAGCAATGATAAGAATTGATAAAAAATTAAAAGAGCAAAAATTCAACAAAACAAAGATGTTACTTCAAATCCATGATGAACTAATTTTTGAAAGTCCCAAAAATGAAGTAAAAAAAATATCCAAAGTGATAATTGAAGAAATGTCTAGCGTTGCTGAGAGTGATCAACATTCTTTCTCAATACCTCTCACAGTAGATTTAAACACTGGAGAAAATTGGGGTACATTACATTAATTTATTTGCCCAAATTAGAACAATTTAGTATTTTTATAATTAAGTATGCAAAAACAAACAATTGCCTTAGTAGATGATGACAGAAATATTCTAACCAGCTTAAGTATTGCTCTTGAAAAAGAAGGGTTTAAAGTTCAGACTTACATTGATGGAGAGAGTGCATTAATTGGATTAACCAGGACACCGCCAGATCTAGCTATTGTTGATATAAAAATGCCAAAAATGGACGGTGAGGAATTGCTCAAGAAATTGAGAAAAAAAACCTCATTACCAGTTATTTTTTTGACTTCCAAAGATGATGAAATTGACGAATTACTGGGACTAAAATTAGGTGCTGATGATTTCGTAAAAAAATCAGGCGGTTTTTCAATTAAAGTTTTAATTGAAAGAATTAGAGTTCAACTTAGAAAAAAAGATTCCAAAGAAACTCTTGAGGAAAATAAAAGTATTATATCGCATGGAAAATTAAAACTTGATCCGTCCCAATTAGAATGTGAATGGAATGGGAAACAATTGCCTGATAAATTGACTACCACAGAATTTTTACTTGTAAAGGAGCTAGCCAAAAGACCAGGAATTATAAAAGAGAGAGCTCAATTAATGGACATAGCTTATAGAGAAGATACAGATATTGAGGATAGAACAATTGATAGTCATGTCAAAAGAATTAGAAAAAAATTCAAAAAAGTTGATCCTGAATTTTCAGCTATAGAAACTAGATATGGAAGCGGATATAGATGGAATGTTAGTTAATGCTCAGCAATTTTCTTAAAAACTTATCAATTTTAAAAAAATTTTTATTTATAAATTCTATTTTTTTCACAATAATAGGCCTATTCACATTCGTTTATTTGAAAAATGTCCAACCAAATTTAATTAAAAAAAAATCCTCAAATCATATTGAGGTTATAAATAATACAATTGATAATCTAACAAGATTAAATGTAAAATTTGTTGAAAAAGATATTAGAAAATTTTTGTTTTCAACAAGATTTCTTTTTCAGAACTTAGATAGAGTAATATTTTTTGATAATAAACTTAATCTAATAGGAGACACTGATACATTAGACTTAGATCCAAGATCATTTTCACAAAGGTTGGATACTATTGAGTTAGAGGTGTTGGACTCAACAACAACAAAAAAAATCACTGAAGAAAAAAATATAGATATTGGAAATGAAAATAATATATCTTTAAATGATGTTCTTTTAAATTACGCAACGTCTAAAAATTTTGGAATCCCTTTTACATTTACCGAAGAAGAATTTAATAAATTTAAATTGACTACCATCAAAAACGTGATGAAGGATGGAGAAAATATAGGATATTTAGCAATAACAGAAAATGCCAATGATATAAAAGCTGCCATAGATGAAAGAAAAACTTTTGTAATTAGGACTGCAATTGCAGTTGGTATCGTAATATTGATTTTTTCGTTTGTTTTAAATAGATATTTTTTAAAACCAATTAAAAATTTAGTCAGTTATACCAAAATCATAAAAAATAAAGACACAAAAAAAACAAATATAGATACATTAAAATTAAGAAATGATGAACTTGGTTTACTCTCTAATTCTTTGGATGATATGACTTTAGAATTACAAAAAAGAATTTCACATGCAGAAAATTTTTCAACTGATCTTGTACACGAAATTCGTAATCCATTGGCATCATTAAAAAGCGCATCAGAAATTTTACATGATGCACAAGATACTGAACAGAGACTTAAATTAATTAATATTTTAAGCCACGATGTACAAAGAATTGAAAGATTGATTACTGATTACTCACAAATGTTAAAAGATGAAGTTGCATTAAGTAAAGAAAAAATAAAAAAAATAGATATTGAGCCAATAATTAAGTCAGTAGTAGATGATTTTAATAATATTTATAAAGTAAAAAGAGGAATTAATATTTCTTATAAAAATGATGGTAAAAATAAATATTTAATTTATGGAATCGAAAACAGAATTGAACAAATCATTGCAAACCTTTTAGATAATGCGATTTCTTTTAGTGATGATAATAAAGATGTAATTGTGCAAGTTTCGAAATCAGAGGATAATAAAGTATACATAAAGATATTAGATGAGGGACAGGGTTTTAAAGAAAAAGACACGAATAGAATATTTAAAAGATTCTACAGCAACAGACCAGATAAATTTGGACAGCATTCTGGTCTAGGGTTAAATATAGTAAAAAATTTAGTTGATTTACATAATGCCACAATCAAAGCAACTAATAGAGAAGATAAAAAAGGAGCGAGTATGGAAATAGAATTTCCAAAAGTTTAAAGAGTTTTATTGATTAATTAATTTTTAATTGTTAGAAGAGCCACGATGGAAGATTATAAAGTAAGAGATTTATCACAAGCAGAATTTGGTCGAAAAGAAATTTCAATTGCTGAAAGTGAAATGCCAGGACTTATGGCTTTAAGGGAGGAGTACGCTGGAAAATCTCCTTTAAAGGGTGCAAAAATTATAGGTTGTTTGCATATGACAATACAAACAGCAGTATTAATTGAAACTTTAGTAGATTTAGGTGCAGAAGTAAGATGGTCATCTTGTAACATTTTTTCTACTCAAGACCATGCAGCAGCAGCGATAGCAAAAGCTGGTATTCCAGTTTATGCGTGGAAGGGAGAAACAGAGGAGGAATATGTTTGGTGCATAAAACAAACCATTGAAGGTAAGAAAAGTTGGAAACCTAATATGCTTTTAGATGACGGTGGGGATTTAACAGCAATGATGCACAATGAATATAAAGATTTATTAAAAGATGTTAAAGGAGTTTCGGAAGAGACAACTACAGGGATAAAAGCTTTGAATAAAATGGAAAAAGAAAATTCTTTGTTGGTTCCAGCAATAAATGTGAATGATTCTGTTACCAAATCAAAATTTGATAACTTATATGGGTGTAGAGAAAGTTTAGTTGATGGAATAAGAAGAGCCACTGATGTAATGATGTCAGGAAAAATTGCAATTGTTGCAGGCTTTGGTGATGTTGGGAAAGGAAGTGCTGCATCATTAAGGCAGAGTGGGGCTCGTGTGTTGGTTACAGAAGCAGATCCAATATGCGCATTGCAAGCTGCAATGGAAGGTTACGAAGTTGTTTTAATGGATGAAGCAATTAGTAAAGCAGATATAGTTGTAACTGCGACTGGTAATAAAGATATTGTTACAGCTGACCATATGAGAGATATGAAGGATAGAGCAATTTTATGTAATATCGGACATTTTGATAATGAAATCCAGGTTGAAGCTTTGAAAAATTACAAATGGACTGAAGTAAAACCCCAAGTACATGAAATCGAACTACCTAGCAAAAAAAGAATAATTTTATTGGCAGAGGGTAGATTAGTAAATTTGGGTTGTGCTACAGGGCATCCAAGTTTTGTAATGAGCGCTTCTTTCACAAATCAAGTTATTGCTCAAATAGAACTATGGAATAATCATAAAAATTATGAAAACAAAGTTTATGTTTTACCAAAACATTTAGATGAGAAAGTAGCTACACTTCATCTTAAAAAAGTTGGTGCTAAATTAACTAAACTTTCTAAAGATCAAGCAGATTATATCAGTGTAGGGGTAGAGGGACCTTTCAAACCTAATGCCTATCGCTACTAAAAGTGATTTTATCAATTTATCTTCAGAAAAAAAAACAGAGGAATTAGCTGAGAAGATTTCAAAGAAATTGAAATTAGGACATGTAGTTTTTTTTGTGGGTGAGATGGGTGTCGGAAAAACCACTTTTATAAGATATCTAATCAACAATTTTCAAAAACAAAATGGACTTAAAATAACTGAAGTAACAAGTCCTACATTCAATTTATTAAATGAGTATCAAATTAAACAAATCAAAATTAATCATTATGATTTATTTAGAATAAATAGTTTAGATGAAATTCACAATCTAGGATTATTTGATGATATTACTAATGCTATTACGTTAATTGAATGGCCACAAAAAATAAAACCAAAACCAAAAAATTTGATAGAATTAAATTTTGAATATGGAAATGATTACAAGAAACGAATATTAAAAATTAAGGGTTTAAATTTGTAATTATAGATAAATGCAAAATCTTAAAAAATTAAAAGGAGACGCGTCACATAGAAAGTTTTTTAGAAAACAATCCAATTATGGTAATTCTATTGTAATTCAATCAAAAAAGGATAAATTTAAAAATCTCCTTGTTTATGATGCAATTAGTAAGATTTTAAATAAAAACAAAGTTCTAGCTCCAAAATTATATCAAGAGAATTATAAAAATAATTATATTGAGGTTGAGGATTTTGGAAATAAGACAATTTTTCAAATTTTAAAGAAAAATAAAAATAAAAAATTATTATATTTTAAAGATATAATAAAATTGCTTAATCAAATACAGTCAATAAAAGATAAAAAAATAAGAAATTTTAGAAATAAATATTATCGAATACCTGATTATAAAAATGAAATATTAATTCAGGAGGCTAATTTATTTTGTGAGTGGTATGTGAAAAAAAACTTGTCAAAAAATAAGAGACAAGACTTTAATAAAAAGTTTAAAAAAATAATTAAAACCTTATCCTTATGCCTTAAGATGAAAAAAAATGTATTTGTACATAGGGATTTTCATGTATCAAATTTGATGCTTGTTAATAACAGAATAGGTGTAATTGATAGTCAAGATGCTTTGATAGGAAATAGAGCTTATGATTTAGCTTCTTTAGTCGATGATGTAAGATTAAAAACCTCAAAAGTTCTAAAAAAAAAGATTTTTAATTTTTATATAGGTACTCAAAAAAAAATTGATAAGAAAAAAATAAAAAATGATTTTGAAATTTTATCTATTTTAAGAAACCTGAAAATAATTGGAATATTTACACGTCTCGCAATCCGAGATAAAAAAAAGGATTATTTAAAATTAATACCTTATGCGTGGGAATTGATTTCCTTAAGAATCAATGAAAATGAAATTTTCTTAGATTTAAAAAAATTACTAAATAATAATTTTAAAAAAAATTTATGAAAATTAATAATGCTTTTATTCTCTGCGCTGGATTTGGCAAAAGACTAAATCCCTTAACACTTGAAAAACCCAAACCATTACTTCAAATCAAAAATCAAACAATTTTAGAGGATTGTATTAATATTGTAATAAAGCTGAAAGTTGAAAATATTTTTTTAAATACTTTTTATTTAAGTGACCAAATTATTGACTTTTTTAAAAATAAAAATTTTTCAGTAAAAATAAAAATTATAGAGGATGGTAAAGAAATTTTAGATACTGGTGGAGGAATTTTAAATTTGATCAACCACTCAGGTTGTGAAGATTTTTTTGTTTTTAATCCTGACACTATTTGGAATGAAAATCATGTGAGTGAAATTAATGATATGCAAAAATATTATTTTCAAAATAAATTAAATAATATTCTTTTATTAGTTAATAAAAAACTAAGTTTTGATAATAACCTAAAGGGCGATTTTGATTTAGAAGATAATATAATAAAACAAAGTCTTGAAAAAAACTTTATATATACTGGTTGTCAAATTTTGAATAAAAACTTATTTAATGAATATGAGGTAGAAAACTTCTCAGTTGCTAAAATTTGGAATAAATTATTAATGAAACAAGAGTTAAATGGATTTGAGAGCACAAATAAATTTCACCATTTAACGAACTTAGAAATTTTTAAAAAACTAAAAGGTCTTTAGATCTCTCTTTATCTAAATATTTACATTCATTTATTTTCAAATTTTCACCAAAATTAATTATTAAGGGATTTCCTGTTGGAATTTCTAAACTTGTGATTTGATTGTTATCTAAATTGAATAGATATTTACATAAAGCTCTTATGGAGTTTCCGTGTGCTGTAATTAATATATTTTTATTTATTAGTTTAGGCTGTATTTCTTTTTTGAAATACTCAAAAACTCTATTGTATGTATCTTTTAAAGATTCTGTGTCAGGAATTAGCTCTTTGGGTATTTTTTCGTATGTTTCAATATTTAGTGGATGATAAGAGCTTTCTCTACTTAGTTTTCCAGGTTTGATATCCCAAGATCTTCGGAATTCAAAAACTTTATCTTCACCAATTTTTTTTGCAGTCTCAATTTTATTTAACCCTGTAAGCTCACCATAGTGTCTTTCGTTTAGCTGCCATGCTCTTACAAAATCGTTTTTTGATTTTAATACTTTTTGTATTATTTTAAGAGTATGGTTTGCCCTCACTTGAAACGAAGAATAATAAAAATCTATATTTATATTTTGATTTTTGATAAGTAGACCAGCTTTCTCAGCTTCTATTTTACCTTGATCTGTAAGATCAACATCAACCCAACCGGTGAATCTTTTTTCAAGATTCCAAATACTCTGACCATGTCTTACTAATATTAAAAAACTCATCTTGTCATATCTAAAAATTATTTATAAAAAAATCATTTAACTAAATGTCAAAATTTTTTTCTACATATAAAGTAATATTTTATATAATTAATGTCCTTTTAATTATTTTATATCTATATCCTGGAAGTCTATTAGGCTGGATAATTTATGACAATAAAAGTACACAACCTCAAATAACACCAGATTTTATTATATCATCAAATCATTTTTATGTATTTGTTTTAATTTCAATTATTGGTTTTTTAACTTTTGCTAATTCCAATAAAAATATCTTATTACTATTATATTTAATTTTTCTTTCTATAACGCTTGAAATTTTTCACCTATTTATACCTGAAAGAACTTTTCAATGGTCTGATTTATTTGGAAATTTATTGGGTGTTATTGTTGTAATTCTTCTTAATAATTTTATAAATAAATATGGTAGATTTAAAAAATAAATTATTAATTTTTATTTATTTTTTTACCATCGGGTGCTCATCAATTCCATCAAACACTTCTAACAGTTGTTCAATTTTTAGCGAAAGATATCTATGGTATAAACATACAAAAAAAGTTGAGCAAAAGTGGGGCACACCTATTTACATTCAATTAGCTATAATAAAAATGGAGTCTGATTTTGATTGGCTTGCTAAACCGGCAAGACAAAAAATTTTTAAAGTGATACCTTATAAACGACCTTCTAGTTCTTTTGGTTATTCGCAAGCAATTAAAGGAACTTGGGAGCAATATAAAAAAGAAACTGGTAATAAATTAGCAACAAGAGCAAGATTTAAAGATAGTGTTGACTTCATTGGATGGTATACAAATAAATCAGAAAACATTTTAAAGATATCAAAGAAAGATGCTTTCAAACAGTATCTTGCATATCACGAAGGATGGGGAAATTATAAAAATTATAAAAAAAATAAAAAAGTAATTGGACTAGCTAAAAAAGTTGAGAGACAATCTAATAAATACAAAAATCAATTATTGAAATGTAAAAGTAAATTAAATAAAAAAAAATATATTATTTTTTAGACAATTCTTTTTTTAGTTCTAAGTCAACTATATCAATCCTTTTAGTATTTTTTGCTAATGCGAGATACATTGAAGGAGTGACATATAAAGTAAAGAAAGTTGAAATAATCATTCCTCCTAATATTGTAGAACCAACTGCTAATCTTGAACCCTCTCCTGCACCAGGGCCAAAATTTCCAATCACTAAAGGCATCATTGCAATCATCGTACTCAGTGATGTCATTATAATTGGTCTAAACCTAACAGCACACGCTTCTTTAACAGCTAATTCAATAGTTTTTCCACTAGATCTAATTTGGTTTGCGTAATCTACAATTAAAATACTATTCTTAGTTGAGATACCTATAAGTATAATTAATGCTATTTGAGAAAAAATATTTACTGAGCTATTTAAAAATAAAATAAACACTAATCCTCCAAAAATAGCTAAAGGCACAGTTAATATTATTACAAATGGATGAATGAAAGAGTTGAATGTTGCAGCCATAACTAAGTAAGCAGTTAGCAAAGCTAAAGCAAATATTATAAATAGTTCATTACTTGTCTCTTTAATTTCTTCTGATTTTCCTTTCCAAGTAATTTGGTTTTCTGGTGCTAAATCAACCATCACATTTTCAAAGTATTTAATCGCTTCTGTTAATGTATACCCCTCACTAATATTTGCAGAAATTGTTACAGCCCGTTGTCTATTATATCTAGCAAGTTCCTTTGCTGAACCTTCTTCCTTAAAGCTAACAAGATTTGCTAAAGATATTAATTTCCCATTGGTTTCAGAGCGAACAAATATTTTCGAAACACCCTCTTTATTTCGTCGATCAGATAAATATTGTTGAACAATTATTGGATATTCTTTACCCAGTTTATTAAAAGTTGTTATTTTTTTACCCCCATAAAGTGTTTCAAGTGTTTCACCAATCGATTTAGTCGAAACACCTAAATCTTTGGCTTTATTTTTATTTATTATTAACTTTACCTCTGGTTTGTTTCGATTGTAATCAGACTCAATTCTTGAGAGATTTTTATTAGATCTGAGTGTTCGTATTACTTTTTTTTGTATTGCTTCAAGTTCTTCGTAAGTATTTCCATAAATGACCATTTGGACTGGTTTGTTGTAATTTGATACTCTAATAGATTGAGGAGATATAGGAAAAGCTAGGGCTTGGGGTAAAGTCACTATTTTTCCAATTGCTTCTCTAAGAACAACTTGTTGACCTTTTTTACGATTTTTCCAATCATCAAGGAGAGCGATTATTATAAAACTATTATATGAATTAGCTGAATTTCCAAAACCTGGAACACGCATTATAAATCTTGAATACGGACTATCCTCAGCTTGTAGCAAAGGAATAAGTCTTGCCTCTACTTTTTGGGCTTGTTCTTGAGTATATTCAAAAGAACTTCCTTCATCAGTTGAGCCAATTATTAGATATGCTCCTCGATCCTCCATAGGCAAAAGTTCTTTCTTTGAGAAACTAAATAAAAGCACTGAAGCAATTATTATAAAAACAATAAAAAAACTTACAGTTTTAGTTTTATTAATAACGTTCACTAAAGTTTCCTCATAAAATTTTGCGAAGTTGGAAAAAATTTTTTCAAATTTTTGAATATAAATTTTTTTTGATTTTTTTTTATATAAAAATTTACTTGCAAGCATTGGTGACAAAGTTAATGCAACAAAAGAAGAAATTACAATTGAAAAAGATAATGCAATCGCTGTTTCTCTAAACAATGTTCCAGAAATTCCCTCAATAAATATTAATGGTAAGAAAACTGCTACTAAAATTAGTGTCGTAGCAACGATAGCAAAAGAAATTTGTTTGGAGCCTTTATAAGCTGCAACGAGTGGGGTCTCACCATTCTCTATTCTTCTGTATATTGCATCTGTCATAATTACTGAGTCATCTGTGATTATCCCAATCGCTAAAATAAAACTTAAAAGGACAAAAATATTAATAGAAAGACCAAATAGGTATAAGCCTAGAAATGATGCAATTAAACTCACGGGGAGTGCAATAGCAGGTACGATAACTGCCTTTATATTCCCTAAAAATAAATAAATTATCAATACTACTAAGATAAACGCAATGACCAAAGTTTTATATACTTCTTCAATTGCGGCTTCAACATAGTTAGCTCTATTGAACGAAACCCTTAAATCCAATTCTTCTGGTAAAGATTTTTTTACTTCAACAATTTTTTTTTTTATATCATTCGAAAGTTCTACCGTTGAAGCACCACTTCTTGCATAGATACCTATTCCTACAGTTTTCAAATTTATTTGATCTTTAGTTTGAGCTTTAAAAAGAGTTTTCTCTGATACTGGGCCAAATTCAACGTTTGCTACATCTGATAATAGAATTACACGATTACCAGTTTTCTTGATGGGTATTTGCTTTATAGTATCAATATCGCTGTATGATTTATCTAGATTTATTGTTAAATCGATATTATCTGCTTCCAGCGTTCCTGCAGGCAAACTTACATTTTCGCCACGAATTGCAAATTCAACTTCTTTAATGGTCAAATCATTAGCTGCAAGTTTAATAGGATCAATCCAAACTCTAATGCTTAATTCTCTTAATCCACCAACTCTTATTCTTCCAACATTTTTAACACTTGAAAATTGGTCTACAAGATACCTCTCCGCGTAATCTCCTAACTCAAGGTCACTCCATGAAGATGAGGATAATGACAGCCACATTGTTGTTGTAAACCCTGCAGCTCGTTTAAGTATTTGTGGCGGATCCGATTCAGTTGGCAAGTTATCTACAACTCTTGCAACTCTTTCTCTGATATCATTGGCAGCATTATCTAGATCAATACTCGTATCAAACTCGACATTAATTGTACTTCTTCCATTTTCAGATTTGGAGTCTATATTTTTTATACCCTCTGCCCCACCAATAACATCTTCAACAACTTGTGTGACCTCTTGATCTACTATTGAAGCTGATGCAGACTTGTAGTCTACTTGAACTTGAACAACAGGTGGTTGAATTCCATTGGGCAATTCTCTAACGGGCAATTTCCAAAAAACAAATAAACCAAATATGATCAGTATCAGTGACATCACCCACGATACTGTTGGTCTTTTAATACTTAATTCAGTAATAAACATTATTTATTTATAGGTTTTATTTTTCCACGAGGCCTTACCTTTTTTAGACCCTCAGCTACAATTATATCCCCTGCAGTTAAGCCTGAAATTATTTCAATGTTACTATCGCCTCTAAGGCCGGTTTTTACCTCAGTTTTGTTTGCAATATTTTCTTCATTGATTTTGTAAACATATGATTTATCGCCTTCTATCATCACACTCGTATCGGGTACACTTAAAGAATTTCTCAAATCAAATTTAACTTTTACCTCTAAAAGCGAACCTGAAATTAATTCTAAATTTTCATTTTTCACTTTTATTCTTGATAATAAACTTCTGGTATCTGCATTTATTCTGCTTGAAACAAAATCTATTTCACCTGAAAAAGTTTTATCTTTAAAACTAGATAAGGTAACTTCAACTGGAAGACCTTTTTTTATAAATGTAGAATAACTCTCTGGAATTTTAATATCTGAGTAAATTACTGAGTTATCATCAAGTGTAATGATAAATATGTTATTTGAAACAAGAATGTCTTCAGTTAAACCTGTGTAGCCAAGGACTCCACTATATGGAGCCAATATATCCCCACTTTTTAATTTAATTAAAACGTCTCCTTTTTTAACAAAATTTTTAAGCTTTAAATCCTCAAAAAGATCATCTTTTTTAATCTTAAAAGTTTTTGATTTTTTAGAAATTGCTGTTCCGTAAGTTTCTATTTGCTCAGAGAATTCTTTTTCAATAACTTCAGTTACAATTATTCCTGGTGGTGGTCTTTTACTGAATTTTTTTTTAAAATGATTGCCAATCATCAATCTTCCAACAATTACAATTGTAATTATTAAAAAAAACACAAATATTATTGAAATCGTTTTTGTAGATCTTTTCATATTAAATTTAAGTTAATCCGTATTCGGCCCAAGAGCCATCATATATACAAGGAAGATATTTATCATCAATTAAAGAATAAGCTAGTGCCAAAACACACGCTGTAACACCTGAACCACATGAAAAAACAATCTTTTTTTGTTCTAAATTTTCAATGCTGGTCTTATAAATTTTTTTAAGCTCATCTTTATTTTTAAAAGTTTTATCCTCATTTAGACAATCATTAAACGGTATACAAAAAGAGTTTTTTATACATCCACTTCTAAGACCTTTCCTGGGCTCAGGGATTTTACCTTCAAATCTTTCTCTACTTCGAGCATCAATTAATGTGAATATTTTTTCATCTATATTTTGATCAATTGCTTTTTTACTCTTAACAAGATCTTTTCTCTCGCTACCTTTATAATCTGATTTATCTATATTTGAAATTTCATCAGTCACTTTCTTTTTTTCTTTAAGCCATTTTCTTAAACCACCATTTAAAACATTTATTAATTTTGGATCATGTCCGTAATAGATAAAATTAAACCAACCACGACATGAGCTTATAACGTCTGAATTATCATAAATGACTATTTCATCATTTTTTTTAATTCCCATATTTGAAACAATTTTATCCCAACTCATTTGGTCAACTAACATATGTGGTAAAGCAGTATCTTTTCTTGAATTTTCATCTATATCAAAAAAAATTGCGCCAGGTATATGAAGAGATTTATATTCCTCGAAACCATTTCTTTGTGTTTGAGGCATATGCCAAGAACAGTCAATAATTTTCACCTTAGTAAGATTTTTTTCTAACCAATCAGTTTCAACCAAAGACATGTTATCTCTTTTCCAAGTATTTTTGATGATATTCCTCAGCTGGACAGTAATTTTTTAGTAAAGATATTTTTGTTACAACTTTTCCAGATAAACGTTCATTCACTTCATTTAATACCTTCTCAGCTATCACTTTTTGATTGTCATTCAGATAGAATATTTCACTTCTATACTGAGTTCCAAAATCTGGTCCTTGAGAATTTAAAGTAGTTGGATCATGAATTTGAAAAAAAATTTTTAAAATTTTTTCGTATGTGATAATTTTTTCATCAAAATCTAACTTTACCACTTCAGCATGATTTGTATTGCCGGTGCAAACTTCTTTATAAGTGGTGATAGAGCTATTACCTCCACAGTAGCCAACTTCTGTTTTGATTATGCCATCTATTTTACTGAATTTAATTTCAGGTCCCCAAAAACATCCAAGTGCTAAAACAGCTATTTCCATTGAATAAGATTTAATTTAATTTACAAATTATTCATATGCTAAGTAAAAATCAATTGGGATTTTTGTACATGTTTTTGTCCATTTGCGCATTTTCATTAATGGATTTAATTGTAAAGTGGTCTGTAGATTATCCTATTGGGCAAGTTTTGTTTTTTAGAGGTTTTTTTGGAATAATCTTTTATTTTTTTATAATTCCAAAAGAAAGATTTCATAATTTTTACAAAACACAACGACCAGGATTGCATGCTTTAAGATGTGTCTCAGGATTAATAGCTCTAATTGCAATATTTATTGCTTTAAGGCAGCTGCCATTAGCAACTGTTGTAAGCATTTCTTTCGCTGCTCCAATATTTACAACAATACTATCTATTTTTCTATTAAATGAAAAGGTTGGAATTTTTAGGTGGTTAGCAGTGATCATAGGCTTTGTTGGAATTCTCATAATTACAGAACCTGGCATCACTGAATTAAATATTTATTATATTTTTCCAATTATATTTTGTTTAGGTCTATCCTATGTAGCTATAACTATTAGACAACTGTCAACAACAGAACCTGTGTGGCTAATTTCTTTTTATTTTTCCTTAGCAATTACATTACTAAGTTTTTTAACTATCCCTCAGGGCTGGGTTATGCCAACTTTAAATCATTTCATACTTTTATCTTTGATAGGTATTTTTGGAGGTGTTGCAAACTTGTGGTTAAGTCAATCATATAAATTTTCAGAGGTTTCTTTAGTAACACCCCTTAAATATTTGGCATTAGTTTTCGCTATCATATTTGGATATTTTATTTGGGACGAGATACCCACTTTAAAAACGTTAATAGGGGCTTTATTAGTAATTGTTTCAACACTTATAATCTTTAGAAGAGAGATTTATAGGAAAAAAATTATAACATCCAGGTCAATAAATGACTAAAGTACCCAAATATTGGAATAAGGCAAAAAAATATTTATCTAAAAAAGATCAAACTCTTTCTAAGTTAATCAAAAGTTACGAAAGTCCTTCAGAAACTGTTTTAACTTCAAGGAGAGATATTTTTTTTTCGTTATGCAAGAGTATAATTGGACAACAAATAAGTGTTGCAGCAGCGAATTCCGTCTTTTTAAAATTTAAAAAAAAATGTAAAAATAAAGTTAACGCAAAAACAGTATCTAAACTGACCTTCGCTCAATTGAAAAGCTGTGGATTAAGCAGACAGAAGGTATTAGGCATAAAGAGTTTAGCAAAGCAAACAATTGAGAAAACATTTAATCCTAAATTGATTAATAAGATGTCTGATGAGGAGGCCATAAGTTATTTATCACAATTGAGACAAATAGGGAGATGGTCAGCTGAAATGATTTTATTATTCACATACAATAGATCAAATATTTGGCCAATTCAGGACATTGGTCTTCTAAGAGCTATTTCTAAAAATTATAAAAAAAAATATTTACCACCCAATAGATTTGTATCGCTATTAAAAAAAAGGTTTAGTCCTTATTGTTCTGTGGCCACGTGGTATTTATGGAGAAGCATAGATCCTGAGCCTATTCAGTATTAAACCCCTCAACCACTTGCATGTGTCTTTTTGTAGTTTTTTTTGCTACTGCCCAACTATCTTGATATTCTTTAGAAGAGTGACACTCTAATGCTTTGGCATAACTTGGAAATTCCCATACAACAGTTCTACTAAAATCATCACCGTTAAAAGTGTCATGCTTACCACCTCTTATTAATGGTACACCACCGTAACTTTTGATAATTGGTGTAGCTAGCTCTGAATATTTTTTCAGATTTTCTTGATTATCTATTTTAAAATATAAACTAACCCAATATCCTTTTTTCATTTCAATCAATCCATTCTTTATAATCATTTAAGTTATCTTGCAAAAATGTTGGCAACTTGTTTGATGGATATTTCTCAAGCTTACTACCATCACCAATTTTGTTTACTCTTTTATCAACTTTTAGATCATAAATAGCTTGTTTATTTTTTATTAAATCATTTATTTCCTCAACAGATAAAGGATTTTCATCAAATTCTCTATGATGGAGATATGATTTGAGTTTAAATTCAATTTCGGATGCCGTTTTTAAATTAGAAAAGTGCCATCCACCGTTAGATATAATTTTGATGTTGATATATTTTGTATCAGAAAAAAAAGTATCTAATCTGTAAAAGGGGTATTTTCTGTCTTTTATATTTCTCAACCATTGAGGTGATTTAAGAAATTTTTTTCTACATCCTTTTGTACCAGTCCAGTCAAGATTTGGTAATTTAAGATTAAATTTATAATAAAACATATCTTGTTTAAAAAGAAGAATCTTTTCGTTTATTTTTGTTAAATCTAATTTTTCTAAATTTGGAATTTCGTCGACATCCGAAATTAAAATAATGTCATTATCTTTTGCTAAATCTAAACCTTTTAAGATGTAATTTCTTTGACCGTTTTCTCTATAATTGGCATTAGTAATATATTTCCAAGACTTTAAACCATCATCATCTTTTTCATTAACTTGGTTTTTTGCTATTTCTGGTGGTTCCTCGTCATAAGTAATATAGATAATTTTATCTTTAAATTTATCAAATTTTTGATGGTCAAACTTTAAATCTCTTTTATCACCTTTATGCGTAAAAGAACTTTCGACTATCACAAAATAATCTACATATTTGTTTAAAATATTTAGCCTTAATTCTAAGACTGTTTCTTCATCGAAATACATAAAACAATCAAAAATTTTCATAATGACTTTTTAATCTTTTTTAAATCTTTTTATATGATAAAAAAATCTATGGCAGATAAATTAATAGTTAGTTTTGAAGAATATATCAAAATAGTTGAAAAATTAGCTATTGAAATTCATAAAAATTACAAACCTACAGTTTTAGTTGGAATAATGAGAGGAGCAGCACCTATAATTGATATTCTCTCAAGGATTCTAAAACTCCCAATAGCTTACATTGTTATTCAAAGTTATACTGGAAAAGGATTAGAAGACCAACAAGGCCAACTAATGTTTGCTAGAGAAATAAGTTCATTAGCTAAAGAAGAAGATTTCAAAAAAATTCTTTTAATCGATGATTTATCAGACACAGGACTAACACTTAATAAAAGTATTGAGTGGTTAAAAGGTTACGAACCAACAAAAAAATTTATTAAAGAAATTAAAACTGCTTGTTTATGGAAAAAAAAATCATCTTCTTTTGAGCCAGACTTTTGTCCAATTAAATTAGATTCAGATCCTTGGATCGTTCAACCCACAGAACATTATGAAGAACTCTCTATTGAAGAAATTATAAAAAGAAACTAGTTAACGGAGCTAGAAAACTAGCCCCGTTAAATTTTATTTAGCTTACAGCAAAACTTACGACACTAAGTACTGCAATCACCCATATTGCTGGAGAAGTGCTCGAAAATTTTCCAGTAAATATTTTTATCAAAGCGTATGAGACAAATGCTAAAGCAATTCCATTACTGATACTATAAGTTAATGGCATAGCAATCATTGCTAAAATTGCTGGAGCTGACTCAGAGATATCATTCCATTCAATGTCTGTAATATTTCTTATAAATAAAACAGAGACAAATAGTAAGGCAGCACCATCAATTTGTTTAGGTAAACTAGTTGCAAGTGGCGCAAAAAATATACATGCTAAAAACAATATACCTATCACAAGGGAAGTCATTCCAGTTTTACCACCAGCTTTTACACCAGCACCAGACTCTACATAACTAGTAACAGTTGTTGTTCCCATCATTGCTCCTGCAACAGTACCAACACTGTCAGACAGCATTGCTTTGTTAATGTCTTGAACTTTCCCTTGTTTATCAACTTTGCCTGCAACATTTGCAACAGAAGTTAGTGTTCCAGCTGTATCGAAGAAATCTATAAATAATAAAGTAAATATTACTGTAGACATTCCAGCAGTCATAGCAGCGGACAAGTCAAATTCAAAAAGGTATGTCATCGGAGGAGGAGCACTTGCTAATCCATTAAATTTAGCTAGACCAGTTGCCCAAGCAACAACACTAAAAAACAAAATACCTATAATGATATTTCCTTTTACATTCATTTTCTCGAGTACAATAATTGCAATAAAAGTTGCACATCCAAGAAGAACTAATGGGTCACTTAAGTTTCCAAGCTGTACTAATGTTACAGGATTATCAACTACAACTTCCATAATTTGTAGTCCAATAATTGCAAGAAACAATCCAATACCCGCACCTATTCCTAGTTTTAAACTTTTTGGAATTGAATTAATTAACCAGGCTCTAATAGGAGTAAGTGATATAATTAAAAACAATACCCCTGCAACCAAAACTGCACCGAGAGCTTGTTGTGGCGTATAACCCATGCCAGCACAAACTCCAAAAGCAACAAATGCATTTATACCCATACCTGGCGCTAGTCCAATTGGCCAAGTTTTTCCGTAAAAAGCCATTATAAAACAAGCTAAAGCTGTTGCTAAAATAGTTGCTGTGTACACTGCGCCGAAATCAAAGAAACCTTTTTCAGGACCGGCGAATTCTCCTGATAAGATGAATGGATTTAAAAACATTATGTAAGCCATTGTTAAGAACGTAGTTGTTCCAGCAATCACTTCAGTTTTAAAATCTGTTTTATGTTTTTTGTATTCAAAATATTTTTCAAGCATTTATCCTCCTATAAATTGCAAAATATTTGATTCTTTCCTGTATTACCCGTCAAAACTAATTCTTATTAACAATTTTCAACTCACAAGTTTATATTTATGCCATAATTAGGTTGTTATTATTAAATTATGAAAAAAATTAAGATCTCAATTTTAAGTGTATTTATAATATTTTCTTTATTAGGTTGTCAGACAATTAAGCAAAAAACAGACGCTATTGTTGAGAAGGAAAATAAAAAATTAAGTGCATTTATAGGTAAGTCCTCTCAGGATTTAAAAAGCAGCTTAGGTAGTCCAGATGAAGATTTTAAAAATGAAAAAGGAAATTTAGTTTTAGTTTATAACACAAAAAAATACGGAATACCTTGCGAAAGAAGGTTTGAAGTAAACGCAAAATTGATTGTTATTGGATTTGTTTCTAACGGTTGCTTTTGATTACCTGCGGAGAATTTATCTCCGCAAGCAAGGTGCACTTATTTAATTTCAATAAGCTTTCTTTTTTTATGCTCAGGAACAATTCTTTCACAAGATATTGTTAAAAGACCATCTTTTAACTCAGCACCATTAACTTTCACATCGTCAGCTATAGTAAATGATCTGGCAAATTGTCTTTGAGAAATACCTTTGTGAATTATTTCTCCATCAGCATTATTATTTTCAGATTTATTAACTTGTTTAGTTCTTACAGTTAATAAATTATCTTCAAACTCAACTTCAACATCCTTTTTATTAAAACCAGCTAAAGCAACTTCGATTGCGTAATTATCCTTACCAGTTTTTCTGATGTTATAAGGTGGGTAGTTTGACTGCATAGTCAAAGAACCATTACCAAGCATATTTTCAAATTGGTCAAACATATCGTCAAAACCAATTGAAAAAGGTCTTAGTGAGTTGAATATAGATAAATCCTTACTTGTCATAATATTCTCCTTTGTTAAGCAAGTTTATTTATTGTTAGCCCCATTAGGCAACTAACATTGTTTATATGGGTGTTATTTATTTTTTTTCAAGATATTAAATTTTAATTTTTTCAGAAATCTTTAAAATAAATGCGTAGTCAAAAGCTATTTCTTCAATGGCACCATCTCTACCTGACTTCCCCCCGTGGCCTGCGTTCATTTCAGTTTTTAACAAAAGCAAATTATTATCAGTTTTTAAATCTCTAAGTTTGGCTGTAAATTTTGCTGGTTCATCAAATAGTACTCTATTATCACTTAAGCTTGTGGTAATTAACATGTGAGGGTAATCCATTTTTTTAATGTTATTATATGGAGCATAAGAAAAAATATAATCAAAATGGTCTTTTTTATCTTTTGCATTTCCAAATTCATCAAATTCTCCAACAGTGAGGGGCAAAGAATGATCCAAGTTAGTTGTTAATGAGTCAACAAACGGCACAGCCATAACAATTCCAAGAAATAATTCTGGGGATTGATTGACTACTGCTCCCATTAACAAACCACCAGCTGATCCACCCATACCAATAATTTTTCCTTTCGATGAATATCCTTTTTCAATCAAAAACTTTGCTACGTGTATATAATCTTCAAATGTATTTTTTTTATTTAGAAGCTTTCCTTCTTTCCACCATTTCATTCCTTTTTCCATTCCTCCTCTAATATGTGCGGTTACCCAAATAATATCTCTGTCAATTAAACTTAATCTAGTTGAGGAAAAATCTGGAGTCATTGAACTTCCATACGATCCATAGCCATATAAAAGTAAATTTGCTGAACCATTAATTTTTGTTTTTTTGTGTCTAGTAATTGTAAGCGGGACTAATCTTCCATCATGAGAAGGACACTCTAGTCTTTCGACTATATAGTCATCTGGATTATGACCAGATGGGATTTCTTGTTCTTTTACTAATTTTTTTTCTTTAGTTTTTAAATTGTATAAATAAGTTTTACCTGGTGTTTTAGGAGATGAATATGACAAGTAAACTGAGTCAGTATTTTTATTTCTTTGTATTAATGAAACACTGGGCACAATCACAGACTCATCAGTAAATCTTAATTCTTCCTCAATTCCTGTTTGTTTATTTCTTACAAATAATTTTCCTAATGCATTTGATTTTTCTCCTCTGATAATCCAATCATTTAAAAATATTAATCCTCCGATTAAAACTTCTTCTTTAGCAGCTATATAAATTTCCCACTTTTGATTTGATAAATCATCACATCTTTCGATTTTGAAATCCTCTGCATCATCATTAGTATGACAATAAAAATATCCACCCCAGGAATTGACTGAATAAATTACGCCCTTTTTTCTTTTTATAATTAATTTTGGCTTTGGTTTTTTTTCTGTTACTTCAAAGTAGTATTGTTCGGAAGTATTATGATCTGATGTTGTTATAAAAAAATATTTTTCATCTGAACTCAAACTTATGCCGACAGTAAATGCTTCACTTTTCTCTTCAAAAATAAGCTCATCATCTTTGACTGATGATCCAATTTTGTGTCTAAATATTTTTCTTGGTCTATGAAATTCATCAAGCTTTGAATAAAAAAAATATTGATCGTCCAAACTAAAAGCAATACTTCCACTTGTTTCTTCTATTTTTTCAGTGACTAATTTTTGTGAGTCAATATTTCTTATGTAAATTGTATAATATTCTGATCCTTTTAAGTCTAAAGAATAACCTAAAAGTTTATCATTATAACTTACCTCTAAATCACCCACCCCGAAATATTCAGTTTTTAATTTCTCTTTTTCTACATCACCATTCCAAAATTCTTCAACTGTATTACTTCCAATCTTCTTTCTAAGTTTTATTGAATAATTTCCTACTGCAGTTGTTTTAGTCCAATATTCATATTCTTTGTCTTTAAATTTTAATGATTCATCATCTAACTTTATTCTACCTTTAATTTCATCAAATAAGATTTTCTGATATTTTTTTGTGTCTTTTAAATTATGTTTTGTAAAATCATTTTCTTCTTCAAGATATTTCCTAACATCTGGAAGTAGCTTTGAACTATCTTTTAAAACCTCAAGAATATTATCTTGATGGATCCAACTATAATTATCCTCCCACGTGGTATTGTGACAAGATTTAAGCTCTGGTTTTTTTTTAAGTTGTGGTATTTTCATTAAATCAAAAATATATGAATATAATAATTTATACAGTGGTTATATTAACCATTTTTTATTTTCTACTACGTTTAATAACCAACATTTCATCTAGGAAAATTTCAAAAGGCCTAAGATTTTTAATTATATTAGGATTAGTTGCTTTAGCAGTTTTGTTTGCTATTGGTGGAAAATTTTTATTAACCTTACCTCTTACTTTGGCAAGTTTAGCTTTATTAAAATTAAAAGGTTTATCTATTTTTCAATTAATTTCACTTTTTAGACTTATTCAGACATTAAGAAGATCTGGTCGCTTTTCTTTTAACCAAGCAGGTACCAATAACGTTTCGTCTATATCAGTTTCTGAGGCATACAAAATTTTAAATTTAGATATGAATAAAAAAGTTACCAAAGAAGATGTTAATAAAGCATATATAAAAATCCAAAAAAAGATTCATCCTGATATATCTCCCGAAACTTCAAGATTATCTTCAATTGTTAATGAGGCTAAAGATATTGTGTTAAACGATATTTCTTAAGCAATAATTTCTAAAAATCTCTCAAAAATTTTTTGTGGATTAATTTTATCTTTACCTAAAGTATTATGTGTGACTGTGCTTTCACCCTCTGGAATTATTGGAAACATTTTTGAGCTATAATTTCCATAAATTAAGGGTGTATCAGCCATTAAAGTAATCGTTTTAACACCTAAAGCTGAGGATAAATGACTAAAGCTCGAATCATTACAAATGGATAAATTACAATTCTTAATTAACGGTAAAATTTCTTTAATGGTTAAATTATCTAAACGAGTACAAAAATTCTGAAATTTAGATTGCAAAATTTCGTTTAATACTTCCTGTTCCTCATTTGCCTTACCTGTTGCAAGAAAAAATCTGCAATTTTTCATATTTGATATCTTATCAATTACGCTTAAGAAAGTTTTTGCAGGAATTCTTTTTGTAGGTCCAGAACCACCTATGCCTAAGAGAATATTTGTAGTATTTTTATCTATTTGAAATTTTTGTGCTGCGTTAGAAATTAAATTACTATCGATTTGTACTTCAGGATCCTCATTAATGTCTAAATCTAAATTTTTTTTTAAAAATTTTTTAGGAGCCTCAATTATATGTTGTTTGTTTTTTGCGAACAATGGATATTGGTAAATTTGTGGAATACCAGATATCTTAGCAACTAAGTTAAATCTCAGAGATGAATTAAAAATAAAAATTTTATCAAATTTATATTTTTTTAAATCGTTTGCTAATTTAAAAATACCAAAAAAACCACCATGTCTATTATTTGTTTTATTATCTCTTTCTAGAGTAAGAATTTTATCAATATATTTTGTCTGGTGTAAATATTGATTGGCTTTAGAGTTTTCTTTTACCAATATACTAATTGGTGAATTAAATTTTTTGGACAAAGCCTTTATAAATGGTAAGAAAATTACGGTATCTCCAATACCCATTCTGCTCTGAACTGCTAATATTTTCATATAGTATTTATAAACTTTACTGAGTATATTTTTATATAAATTTTTATTATGACAAAAATAAGTGGAATTTTTGCTGCTTCAATGTCAGTGCTTAACAATGATTTAAGCCTGAATGTTGAAAAAACAATAATGCATGCTGAGAAGCTTATCGATCAAGGTTGTCATGGCACTGTAATCTTTGGCAGTACAGGTCAGTCTCAATTAATACCTATTTCAGAAAAAATTGACTTACTTAACAATCTCTCAAAAAGCAAATATCAAGATAAACATATAATTGGCACAGGTCTTAACTCTTTAGGTGAAACAATAAATTTTATGAGGATAGCAATTTCATTGAATCTAAATAAATTTTTAATTATGCCTCCCGCTTATTATAATTATGGTGATACAGAGGTTTTGGATTTTTATTCTAGAATAATTAATTCAGTGCCAGATTGTAAAATTATTCTTTATAATTTTGAAAAACTTAGTGGTTATAAATTTAGTTTAAAGTGTGTAGAGACACTTGTTAATAAATTTCCAAAACAAATAGTTGGGGTAAAAGATAGCTCTTACAATTTATATGAAAATTTAAAACTTAAAAATTTTTCAATTTTACCCGGTTCAGAAATTAAATTGTTAAAAGGATTGGAATTAGGATGTTCTGGTATAATAACTGCAACTTGCAACGTTACAGCAGAATTATCTAGGCAAGTTTATGATGATTTTTTTGCAGGAAAAAAACAATTATATAATGATAAGTTATGCGATGTGAGAAGCACCTTTGATAAATATAATCTAATTTCTAGTTTACATACTTTTTGTGCACAAAACGACAATATATACAAAAATATTTTACCACCACTAAGTCTCTTAAATAAAAATGATGAAGAGGAATTAATGAATAGATTAAAAGATTTAAAATTTTATAACAAACCAACCCTGGCAGCATAAAATGCAATTAGCAAGATTTCTTAACAAAGTTTTTAAAAAAGGTGGTTTTGTATTAACTGATGCTAATTCTAAAGACTATATTATTGGAGAACCAGACAATAACCCTATTAGACTAAAAATTTTAAATAAAAATCTTCATTATAAATTGTTATTTCATCCTGATTTATATTTTGGCGAAGCATATACCAACGGTGAAATTGTAATTGAAAACGGCACACTTACAGATTTTTTAGATCTTGCCTTAATGAATTTTGGAAGGGGAGAATTAAACTTTTTCAGTTATTTAATAAATAAATTAAGGGGATCATATAGATATTTAACTAACTTTAATTTTATTAAAAAATCCAAAATGAATGTGTCTCACCATTATGATATTAAGGACGACTTGTATGACTTATTTTTAGATCCAAAAAGACAGTATTCTTGTGCATATTTTAAAAATGAGAATGACAGTTTGGAAACAGCTCAAAATAATAAAATTCAACACATAATTAAAAAATTAAATATAAAACCCAATCAAAAAGTTTTAGATATTGGATGTGGCTGGGGTTCACTTGCCATCGATATAGCCAAAAGTGCTCAATGTGAAGTAACTGGTATTACTTTATCAAAGAACCAACTTAATTATTGTACCCAAAAAGCTAAAGAATTGAATTTAGAAAACCAAGTTAAGTTTAAACTAATGGATTATAGAGAGTTAAATGAAAAATTTGACAGAATTGTAAGTGTTGGGATGTTCGAACATGTTGGAAGGAAATTTTATAAAAAATTTTTCAAACAAATCGAAAAAATGTTGAAAGAAGACGGAGTTTCACTGATACACACTATTGGATCTGTAAATCCTCCAAGAGATCCTCATCCATGGATTACGAAATACATTTTTCCTGGTGGTTATACTCCAAGTTTAAGTGAAGTAACCAACCCTATTGAAAAAGCTGGCTTAATAGTAACAGATATTGAGGTTTTAAGGCTTCATTACGCACACACGTTGAGACATTGGAAAGAAAATTGCTTAAAAAATAAAGATAAAATTATCCAAATGTTTGACGAAAAATTTTTTAGAATGTGGGAGTTTTATCTTGCTGGTTGTGAAATGGCATTCAAGTGGGGAGATCAAGTTGTATATCAATTTCAACTTACTAAAAATTATAGTTCAACACCTGTGACTAGAGACTATATTTATCAATAAATTATTGATAGGCTCATTTCTTCTTAGAAATGAAAAAAAAACAAAAAAAATCAAAAAAAAAGACAAAAACTAAAAAGAAAAATAAAGCTAAGAGAGCTAAAAGAAAAATAAATAAAATTAGAAAAAGCTCAAAAAAACAAAGAAAAAATAAGTCTAAAAAACCAAAAAAAGTCAATTACCAACCAAAAATAAAAAAAAAACAGAAAGATAGCCTAGTCTTAAAACTAGTTAAATTTCAATTATCTCTCAAACCACAATTTAATTTCAAATTTAATTTTGGTTTGGAAAAAAGCATTCAGCGTTTTTTTGACAAGATTTCAGAGACAATTTCTAATTACAAGATATTAAAAACTGATGAAAAAAGAAGAATAAAAATAGAAAAAATTGAAAGGGAGAGAAAAGAAAAAATCGAAGAAGCAGAGAAGAAAAAAGAAGAAGAAAATTTAAGATTAAAGCTGAGGGAACAAACGCTAAGAGAAGAGAAAAGATTAGAAAAACAGAGAACGAAAGATATAAAATTATTTTTAAGAAAAGAACAAGCGCTTTTAAGAATCGAACAAGCAGAAAAGCAAAAACAATTTTTAAAACAATTAAGATTAGATAAACAAATTGAAAAATTCAGAATAAGAGAAGTTAAAGAACTAGAAAAACTTGAGAAAATTTCCCTAAAAGAAAAAAGAGAAGATTATTCTGGGCTACAAGAGAGAATCGACAAACTTAAAGAAAAATACAGATTACTAAGAGATCAAAAAATCAAAGAAAGAGTTGAGGCGCTAGGTGTTAAACTTCAAGGTGACGAAGACAGAGAAACCTTATTAGAAAAAGAAAAAGAATATACATTAGCAAGACAAAAAGTTGAATTTGCGCTTGAAAGTTTTTACAGAAGCGCAAGTAGTTTAGTATTTCAACTCAATAAAAGACATATTACACGAGATATGTCTATTTTTCGATGTATAGATAGACGATTTGAAACTGGAGAAGTTTTTATTAAATGG
This sequence comes from uncultured Pelagibacteraceae bacterium, assembly GCA_902612225.1. Taxonomy (GTDB): domain Bacteria; phylum Pseudomonadota; class Alphaproteobacteria; order Pelagibacterales; family Pelagibacteraceae; genus Pelagibacter. The sequence continues at coordinate 62,189 of CACMCS010000004.1, forward strand.
GACGAGTCATCAGATGATGAGTGGTTATTATTAATTTACATCAAAAATAACTCTCCAGATGAAGGAATTGTCATTGAAGATAAAACAAACCCTGAAAAAAATCTTTCCCATGAGTTTAGAAATGTAGACATCTTTAAAGCTTCAGACACCATGGTAGACTCTTTAACACAGCTTATTGCAAGGAAAAGAGCCAAAAATAATAATTAAACATTTATATTTAATTAGATATTATCTTATATGATTTTAGGATCTGCCTTTTTAATAATTTTATATTTAGTTTTCAGATACATTATTGCGTGGATCACATATTATAATAATTTAGACCCAAGACTTGGTGAAAGTACGTGGCGATTTACTTATGATTATCCAGTAGTTGGTGAGAGAGACATTTCTGATCTGGATGATAAGGATTTTGTTAGATTAAGAAGAAAAAAAAATAAAATTATATTACTAATGTACTCAATAGTCTTAGTAATGTTTGTATCCTCCATGTCTTTATTAAGTAAATTTTTATTATTTTTCACAAGTTAGATTTTTTTAGTTGCTTTTTATTTTTTAAGTAAAGAAAAAAGGCTACTATTTCATATACAACTGAAAATATATTAAAGATGATTGGTAATTTAAAAAATTTATAGAGAAATTTATATTTTGGCATTTTTTTCCATAATAATAAAAATGCCTCTGCACCTCCTAAAACTTTCTCACCATCTTTGATATGAAGCCTTCTTAAAAGTTGTTTACTGTCTTTAGAAGTTTCCTTTTCAGCCAACTCATTATCTGTAATATCAACCCAATCGATTTCATCTATTTTTTCTTTTTTATAAAGATCAATTTCGGCCTTACAAATTTTACAAGAATTATTAAAATAAACTTTCATAATAAGTGAATTTATTACTAATTTGTCTCAGATATGTACATGCGTAAAATACTCTAGTTGAAAATTTTATGAAACAATCTATTTAATGTCTCATATGAGTAATTTCTTTGAAAAATCTGACGTATCTAGAAAAGAGGCTGAAAGTATTATTTCTGACACTTTGCAAAAATGTGATGATGGCGAATTGTATCTGGAAAATTCAAAATCTGAGTCGATACTATTAGATGATAACAAAATTAAAAATTCTAGTTATAATTCAGATTTAGGATTTGGTTTTAGAGCTATATCTGATGAAGTTGTCGCTTATTCTCATTCTAATGAGATTTCTAAGAATTCTTTAAAACAATCTTCAGAAAATTTAAAGTCAACTTTAAAATCTGTCAAAGGTACTTACAATCATGAAATTCCTAAATCAAATAAAAAGTATTATGACAATATTAATCCTATTGAGCAAAAATCTCTTAATGAAAAAATAAAAATATTGAACGATGTAAATGATTATTTACGATCTAAAGGTGATAAGGTTAAACAAGTTACAGCTAATTTTTTGGGAGAGCAAAAGTCTGTAGAAATAATTAGATCTGGTGGAGAGACTTTGTCAGATGTCCGTCCTTTAGTAAGATTTAATGTGTCAGTTATGGTGGAGAAAGATGGCAGAAAAGAAACAGGCGTATATGGTGTTGGTGGAAGACAATCTTATGACTCATATTTAAAAGATGAAAATTGGAAAAGTGTTTGTGACGAAGCTTTAAGGATAGCATCAGTAAATTTAGAGAGTAAACCCGCGCCAGCAGGAGAGATGAAGGTTGTACTCGGACCTGGGTGGCCAGCAATATTAATTCATGAGGCTGTTGGTCATGGTTTAGAAGGAGATTTCAATAGAAAGAAAACTTCAGCATTTCATAATCTGATGGGCCAAAAAGTTGCAAGTGAAGGAGTTACAATTATTGACGACGGTACCATTGATAATATAAGAGGCAGTCTTACAATTGACGATGAGGGAACACCAACAGAAAAAACTGTTTTAATTGAAAATGGAATTTTAAAAAATTTTATGCAAGACAGGCTCAATGCACGTTTGATGAAAACAAGATCTACTGGTAGTGGAAGAAGAGAAAACTATAGACATATAGTTCTACCAAGAATGAGAAATACGATGATGCTAAGCGGTAAGCAAACCCAAGAAGAAATGATTAAGGCAGTCGACAAAGGTATTTTTGCAGTAAGTTTTGGTGGTGGACAAGTTGATATTACATCTGGAAAATTTGTATTTAATTGCACTGAAGCTTATGAAATTGTTAATGGCAAAATTGGATCACCAATTAAGGGTGCAACATTAATTGGAGACGGTCCTTCAATTTTAAAAGAAGTTTCTATGGTAGGCAATGATATGATGATGGACCCTGGAATTGGAACATGTGGTAAAGCTGGACAGGGTGTCCCCGTAGGTGTAGCACAGCCATCTATATTAATAAATAAGATGACTGTGGGTGGTACGAAACTTTAAATGGTTAAAGATCAAGAATTTTTAGAAACAAAAGCATCATATTGTTTAGGTTTAGCAAAGAAATTAGGTGCAACAGACTCAAGTGTGATTGTAAAGAACTCGATTTCTGAAACTGTAAATTTTAGAAATAAAAAATTAGATGAGTCTAATAGATCAGATGATCTAGGCCTAAGCATCACTACGTATATTGGTAAAAAAAAATCATCAATATCTTCCTCTAATTTGCTTAATGACAATTTAAATATTTTGATTGAAAAATGTATTGAGACTACAAAAAATACACCTGAGGATGAATTTAATTCTTTACCGGATAGAGATTTATTTGCAAAAGAAGCTAAAGACCTAAATCTTTATGATGAAACTCATATAGAAAATAATCAAAAAATAGATTATCTAAAAAAATTAGAAGCTGCAGCTTCCAACGATAAAAAAATTGTTAATACTGAGTCTAGTTTTACTCAAAATAAATCTAATTTTGTTTTAGCTAACAGCGAAGGTTTTTGTGATGGTTACAAAACATCTTCATTTACAGCTTCAAGTGTAACAGTTGCAAAAGATGAAAAAAGCATGGAAAGAGATTATGAATACTCTAGTAAATGTTTTCTTAAAGACCTAGATGATGCAGATGAGTTAGGCAATTTAGCTGCTAATCAAACCATTAGAAAATTAAGTCCAAAAAAAATTGGGAGTGAGAAAATTGCTATAATTTTTGATAAAAGAATAGCTAAGGGAGTATTAAGTAATTTTGCAAGCGCTATTTCCTCATCAGCAATATCAAGAGGAACTTCTTTTTTAAAGGATAAAGTTAATCAAAAAATATTCTCAGATAAAATTAATATATTTGACAAACCTGATATGCTTAAAGGATTAGGCTCAAGAAATTTTGATAGTGAAGGCGTAAAAACCGACACACTTAAATTAGTGGATCAAGGAATTTTGAAACATTATCTGATTGATACTTACAATGGAAAAAAATTAAATCTTAAATCTAATGGAAGATGTGGAGGAACAAGTAATCTTTATTTTGAGAATGGAAATATTAATTTTAAAGATTTACTGAATTCACATTCAAAAAGTCTTTATATTACCGAAACCATAGGACATGGAAGTAATATTGTGACCGGAGATTATTCAGTTGGAGCAACCGGGTTTTTAATTGAAAATGGTGAGTTTAAATATCCAATAAATGAAATTACTATAGCAGGTAATTTTAAAGACATGTTTCAAAATATTACCTTAGCAAATGATTTAGAGTTCAAATATGCAACTAACTCACCAACCATGTTAATAGAGGGAATGGTTGTTGCTGGTAAATGAGTGAATTTTGTATAATTGGTTCTGGAATATCTGGATCCACAATTGCAAATCTTCTTAATAAAAAATATTCAGTAATTTTGTTCGATAAAGCAAGAGGTCCTGGGGGTCGTGCATCTTTTAAAAGAATAAAAGGCAAAACAGGCTTTGATCATGGCACTCAGTATATTTCACCAAAAACTAAGGAATTTAAAAAATTTACTAAAGATTTAATAAAAAAAAGAATTTTAAAAGTCTGGAGAGGCAAACATGTTTTTCTTAATTCAAAAAAAAAAGAGGATAAAAAACATTTAAAAGTAATTGGTAAAAATGGAAATAATGATATTAGCAAACATTTGCTAAAGAAAATTAATTGCAACTATCACAGTGAATTAAAAAAAATCTATTATAAAAATAAACTCTGGTATTTGTTATTTGACGATGGAAAATTAAGATCCTTTAAAAACTTAATTTTGACTTGTCCTTTTCCACAATTAAAAAAACTTTCTAAGAAATTTATTAATAACTCTTTTTTAAGAAAATCAATAAAAATGGATGCAAATATTACTACTATGATTGCAATAAAAAAAAACAAGAATTCAAATAGTAGCTATCTTTTTGATGATCCAATTCTCGGCTGGGCAGGAAATGAAAACTCAAAAAAAAGATTTAAATCAAAATATGATTTATGGACTCTTCAAAGTACATTTAAATGGGCAAATAAAAAGATTAATAAAAACAAGAATAACAAAAAAGAAAATTCACAAATTATGATCGAAAAATTTTTTAAACTTTCAAATATCAAAAAAACAAAGATTTATTATTCACTTAATCACGGTTGGCGGTATTCTTCAAATTCGAGACCATTTAAAATTAAGAGTTTTTGGGATCCTAGGAAAAGATTGGGTGTTTGTGCTGATTGGTTTGTAGGACCTAGATTAGAGTCAGGATGGATAAGTGCACATGATTTATTTAGAAAAATCTCAAGAGAAATTAATTAAAATTCTTTAATTTATATTCCCAGTTACCCATTCTTGAATAGGATACTTTTAATATCATTAAATTTTTACGATCATACCAAATGTCAAAATCTAATCTTTTATCTTTCGGTATACTCATGTCTTTAGATTTCAATGTAAAATGATCAACATCATAAACTTTTCCATAAAGATCTATTTTTTCTTTACCTAAAAAAGTTACCACCTGATCCTTAATACTTCCTGAGATAGGACTTATTTGAGAACTCGCTTGTAAAATTTTGTGATTCCACCAATTTCCAATCACGTAATCAGTTGAAGCTTCTCCATTATATGAAGAGCCTTTGATATTAAATTTTTTATTTTTTTGATCAAATGTTAAATTAACAAACTTCTTTTTGTCATTTTGTAAAGTTTTAGAATTATAAGAAACTAATTGATCTTTGAAATATTTTTCCTCGCTATAACCCTCAACTTGGAAAACTGTTGCTCCCAAAAGTTTAACTACAAACTTAATTTGATTAGTAACAATAGTTTCTGATCCATTTCTATTGAAAAAATAATGATTATAGCCAATAAGCTCACCATTTCGAAAAATCTCCATCTCAATTTTGTTGTATTTAATGTAATGTCCAATATGAGCGATTGAATTTGTTGGATAAATAAAAAGAAATAAAATGACTATAATTTTTTTCATTTAACAACTAGTTTAATAGACTTTATTAACAATAGAAATAACTTATTAAAATGTTTTTAAAAATTAAGAAAATACCAAGGGTTAATTGGAGTTCAGACAAGCCTTATAATTTTAAACCAAAATTCTCTACATTCTTTTTTTTATGTTTTGGCTTGATGTTATTTGGTCTTGGAGAAGGTCTATTAATTGTATCTTTTAC
>CACMCS010000005.1:0-56311 GCA_902612225.1 uncultured Pelagibacteraceae bacterium
ACATTTCATAATCTTGAGGTTCAACAACGGCCATAGTTGCAATTTTTTTTTTACACTTCTCCAATGTTGGTGTTTTGCTGTTGTCATTAGCTGAAGTGGATCCTTGAATATCATTTTTTGGTTTCATCTTTTTTTTTAGTTTATCAGAAAGCTTATGTGACTCTGCAGAAACATAGGAATGGTTAAAATTATTGAAACATATAGTTAAAACAAAGAAACAAAGAGTAAATATTTTAAATCTCATAATAAAAATATTATCACTGAAAGGTTATAGCGGTCAAATCTAAAGGATTTATTTAACCGTTGAGAAATAATACTTATTTAAAAAATAATTATTAATTTATTTAATTTATCTTTTCAGGATCTAATATGGTTTTAATTATTCCATATTATCCTATAGAGTTTTAGTTAAATTTACTAAAATGTACTTACAATTTCTAGGTTTGCACCATATTCAGGTATTTGACTCATCAAGCTATAATTCGAAGTCATTCTGATATCGAAACCATTTAAATCTCTCTTATAACTCAAAGATGCTTTGTCATTATCTAAAGTCATAGCATATTCAATATTGTCTGTTGGTATATAGCCAAATCCTAAATATAAAGTATCGCTATGAGAATTGTCACTTTGATTTCTCTCATAAATAGTCATTACAGAAAAACCATCATTTGTTAATAAATCAAATCCAATATTTGCTCTTAAATTTTTTGAGTCTTGGCTGATAGATTTTGTGTATTCTGTAGTTTCCGATAGGTAACGATATTTTGCATCTGAAGACGGACTAAAATCTACTCCAAGCTCTAATCCACCATTTGGTTTAAAAGTAAAAGTATCAAAATTTAAAATATCACTTATGGTAAAACCAGCAGATATCATTCCAGTTTCAATTGTTTGAGATTTAAAAACTAAAGCTGAAGGACCTTTTTCTCTATATGTCGACAATTCTGTATAGCTTAAATCAATTCTGAAATTAGGAGTAATATTAAAATTTTCTTTTTTATATGTTGTTAAGTAGTTAAGTGAACCAAATATTTGTGCACCATCTCTCTCTCCTGTTCTTGTGCTTCCTCCCCCTTTTCTAATATGATCAGTTTTTAAAGTGCTCATTCCAATGATGCCTTCTGTAAATCTTTTATCATCATGAATAAAAGTTCCATAATAAGATACACTAAAAGAGTCAGTATCTAAACTAGTCCCAGATGTGCCGACATCAACATCGTCTTTACCTAATCTAAAAGCATAACCGTATAATCTATTTTCGCTTATCTTTTTATCCATGCCAAGTGTAATACCTCTGGTATTAATTTTCTTTGATGATGAAGTAGATGTGTCTCCAGTTCTACCAAAACTTACACTACCCTCACTCCAAAATGACCAATCATCTGATAATTTATCTAGAACTTCATTTGTTTTATTTGATATAGGAATAATGTTAGAAAGCGATGCTATCATTGAATTAGAAAAATTTAATCTAATATTTTGGTTACTTAATTGATCATTAGTTCTATGTCTTCTTAACCAATACATACGGTTAAGAACTGGAGTACTTGCTTGAATAGCAATTTGTTTTGCTGTTGCAGTTTGAGACTCGATTGAGCTTAAAATATCTTTACCTTCATTAGAGGTAGTTATTGGATCATCACAAGCACCATCAATTACGCTCCAATTACAACTTAGGTTAAATTCATGAACTTTATCATTATCATCATCAATGATAAACATTTTACTTCCATCATTACTAAACACAACTTCTCTTGAATCTCCACTAACAGAACTTACAGTATAAGTGCCTTCAAGTGATAAAGTAGAAACATCATAAGGTGTAGTTAATTTAAACTGATACATCAAATCTAGTGCTAAAGATGGAACATCGGAATTCATTAATGTAATGGTATACATTTTAGTACCATCGTAATTAAAAGTAACTCCATCTATGTGATTTTGAAAAGAAATTAGGTCTTCAGTATTAAGTTGAGTAACTCCTGAGCTAAGATCAAATGCTGTATCTAGTGAAAATTCATGAACACGCACTTGTGAATTATTTCCTACACCAGCAATAAACATTCTGGTACCATCATTATTAAATGCAATTGAATTAGCTCTTTGTTCTTTACCAATGAGACTATATTCGCCATCAAATGTAGCAGTTGAAACATCAAATGCAGTGGTTAGTGACCAGTAATCTACTGTCTTTCTACCAGCATGGTTAACAATAAACATTTTTGTTCCATCGTTATTGAACACTACTTGTGTTGGTACATGAGAGTCGTTACCTCCACTTACATGGACTACTTTAGTATTATTTACGGTTGCCGTTGAAATATCATATGCGGTAGTTAATGTATGTTCGATAACTGCATCGACTTTTAATTCACTTCTTAAAGTATACATTTTTGTTCCATCATTATTGAACGTTAATCCAAAATAAGTGGATGCCTCGATTGATTTGCTTTGCACAAAGGTTGGCTCCGCTATAGCTTTAGAAAAAAATAAAGCTAAAAAAAATACAATGTAATGAATTTTATAAATACTTTTCACAATTAATCATTAATACCTTAATAAATTCAAAAAATGAGTGTTAAAAATGTTAAAACATTACAATTCAAATGTCTAGGTAGGACAAAATTCATGATGAATATATATCTTTAATAGTTATTATTATTCAATGAAAAGCAATATTGTTAAATCTCACTTAAAAAAAAAGTCACAGGCAAAGCTTGCTTTATCAATCAGCCTATTTATTGTGCTTTTAACCGCAACTGGATACCTCTTTAATTCTAAAGAAGTAATTTTTCTATTTTATATTTTTTGTTTTGTATTTATCTACAATTTAGTAATCCAATTTTTATTAGAAAAATTTGATATTAAATCATGATTAAAACACTTATTAAATTAAAGGTATTAAAATTTATACTAATAGGTGGTGTATCAACAGCTTATACTTTTAAGAAATATTGTGACCAAAAAAATAAAGAAAAAGTAAAAAAAGACAATAAACCATTGCTTCTTACTCGATAAAAATTTTCTATTATTTATAGTAATATGAATAATGAAAAAAAAACTTACAATCGTAATTTTTACTGATTTAGATGGATCTCTTTTGCACAGAGATACTTTTGAATTTGATAGCATCAAAGATTATATAAAAAGTCTTTTAAATAAAGGTGTGATTATTATTCCAAATTCTAGCAAAACAGAAAAAGAAATTGAAAAATTCAATGAAGAGCTCGGAGTAAATCTTCCTTTTATATCAGAAAATGGATCATCTATTCATGGATTAAATTTAATTACCTCTAATTTTCCAGATAAACTTGTTCTTAGTAGAGAGAAAGATGAACTAATTAAGATTTTTGAAAATAAAGTTCCTGAAAAATTAAAAGAAAAATGTTTCCAAATTTCAAATATGAGTAAAAAAGAGCAAGAAAATATTTTAGGACAAAAGGATGTGGAACTCAAAGATGCTTTAAATAGAAAGTATACTTTACCTTTTTTATTTAAAGGAGACAAAAATGAGAAAAATAAATTATTAAAAATTTTAAATTCTAATTCATTAACGCTTCAAGAAGGTGGGCGTGTTTTAAACCTTTGTGATAATATTAATAAAGTTAAATCCATGAATAGAGTTATAAAAATTTTAAAAAAAACTGAGGATAAAATTAAGACCATTGCAGTTGGCGACAATTATAATGATCTAGATATGTTAAAAAGTTGTGACATCCCTTGCCTAGTGTTCAATGATCAATTTATTCAAGATCAAATAAACATTGATAATCTTATATTTTCAAACAAGCCATCACCTGAAGGCTGGGCTGATGTGATCAAAACGGCACTACTTAAATTGGACTATTAGGATAAAAAGCCGCCATGGGTGACTTTTCACAAAATGGAATAATCTCAACTTTACATGACTTTGGTACTAAGTCTACATCAGTCATAGAAAGTGAATTGTCAAAATTTTCTGAACAAAGAAAAATGGAATTAATTTTACCATGTCTTTATTCTGAATTGGAGGGCGAAGCTTTACCAAAAATTGTTGATGAAATAAGTAAAACTAAATATTTAGATCACATAATTATTGGATTAGATAAAGCGAATGAAACTCAAGCAAAAAAAGCTTGGAAATTTTTTAAAAAATTAAAAACCCCCTTTTCTATCCTTTGGAATGATGGTCCAGCATTAAAAAAACTCGATCAAGAATTAAAGAAAAATAATCTGGCTCCTAGTGAGTTGGGAAAAGGACGGAATGTTTGGTATTGCATAGGTATGTGTATTGCAAGAGACAGTGCTCGTTCAGTTGCTTTGCATGATTGTGATATCAAAACTTATGATAGAAGAATGCTTGCAAAACTTTTTTATCCAGTTGTAAATCCCCTTTTTAATTTTGAGTTTTGTAAGGGATACTATCCAAGGGTGGCTAATAACAAAATGAATGGAAGAGTTGCAAGATTACTTGTTTTCCCTTTGTTAACAGCTTTAGAAAAAACGATTGGTAAAAGTGATTACTTAAACTTTATGAAATCTTTTAAATACCCTTTGGCTGGAGAGTTTTCATTTAGACGAAATGTTTTACCAGAGTTAAGGATTTCGTCTGATTGGGGAATTGAGGTAGGAATTTTATCAGAAATGCAAAGAAGTTTCTCACCACAAAATATTTGCCAGGTTGACTTAGCTGATACCTACGATCATAAACATCAGGTTCTATCTTTAGATGACGAAACTAAAGGATTATCCAGAATGTCTATTGATATAATTAAAACATTCATTAAAAAATTAGCTACTCAAGGTAACACCTTTAGTAGAGAAAAATTTAGATCATTAAAAGCGACATATTATAGATCTGCTCTTGATCTAATTGATATTTATAGAAGTGATGCAGCAATGAATGGTCTAGAGTTAGACTCGCATACAGAAGAAAAAGCTGTTGAGTTATTTGCAATAAATATAATGAAAGCTGGAGAAGCATTTATCCAAAATCCCATGGATACTCCTTTTATACCAACGTGGAGCAGAGTAAAAAGTGCCATACCAGATTTTCTTGGAAGACTTGAAAAAGTAGTTAATGATGATAATAAAAAACATTCTTAATGCTATTTCAAAAAAACCAAAGAAAAATTAGTTCTATACTAAGGACTATTTACAAACCCTATTTAAATGAAAGAGATATTGATCATTTAAAAGATCAAATAATACAAATAATCAAAAAATTTAATCAAAATAATTCAAAAAAAAAACTTACTATCTCGGAAAAAACTTCATTAGTAATATGTTATGGAGATAACATTAATTCAAATCAAAAAAGTTCTATTCAAGTTTTTCAAAATTTTTTTAAAAAAAATTTAAAAAAATACTTTAATGCTATTCATTTTTTACCTTTCTATCCTTCCAGTAGTGATAGTGGTTTTGCTGTAAAAGATCATTATAAAATTGAAAGAAGAATAGGTAGTTGGTCCGACATAAAAAAAATTTCAAAATCTAGTCATGTGATGGCCGATATTGTAATTAATCACTCGTCAGCTAGAGGTTTGTGGTTTAAAAATTTTCTTAAAAAAAAAAGACCTGGTAAAGATTATTTTTTAACTGTTAATTCTAAATTTAACACATCTAAAGTGGTAAGACCAAGAGATCACAAATTATTAAAAAAAATAGATATCTTTGGAAAATCAGATTTTTTATGGCGAACTTTTAGTGCTGATCAAATAGATTTAGATTTTAAGAACCCATCAGTGCTTCTTAGATTTATTAAAATCATGATTCACCTCGTTAGCAATGGAGTCACAATTTTCAGATTAGATGCTATTGCTTATCTTTGGAAAAAAAATGGAACCAACTGTATAAATTTAAAACAAACTCATGAAATAGTAAAACTATTGAGACTTATCAGTAATCTCTTAAACGTTGAAACTATAATCATTACAGAAACAAATTTGCCAGAAAAAGAAAATTTAAGTTATTTTGGTAAAAATGATGAAGCTAACTGGATTTATAATTTTTCTCTTCCGCCCTTATTAATTCATGCTTTTTTATTTGAAAATAGTTCTTATCTCAATAAATGGAGTAAAAAACTTCCGAATGCTAAATTCCAGAATAGTTATTTAAATTTCATTGCATCACACGATGGTATTGGCATGAGACCTACTGAAGGAATATTGAATGAAAGATCATTAAATAATTTTCTTAAAAGATTAAAAAAAAATGGATCAAAATTTTCGTATAGAAAAATCCAAAATAAATCTAAAAAAGTTTATGAAGCTAATATCACTGTTTTTGATGCATTAAAAAAATCAGATGCTGATCCTAATGGGAAATTTTTTTTAGAACGATATATTGCAGCTCATGCAATAATGATTTCTTTTGAGGGTGTTCCAGCTATTTATTTTAACTCTTTATTTGGCAAATCTAATGATGAAGCAAAATATGTAATTACAGGGAATAATAGAGACATTAATAGATATAAATGGAGTTATGAAAATATTAAAAAAAAATTAAACAATAAAAACTCTAAACAAAGTATTTTTTATCAAAATCTTGGAAAATTATTAGAAATAAAGAGAAAACAAAAAGCATTCCATCCTAATGCTAAAAGATTAAATATCAATCTAGGGTCTAAAATTTTTTGTTATGAAAGAATTAGTTTAGATAAAAAACAAACTATAATCTGTATCACAAATCTTTCTACTAAATTACAATATATTAAAATTAATAAAAATTTGATTAAATATAGAGATTTACTTGGTAGAAAAACATTTTTTACACTTGATAAAAAAATTAAACTAGATCCTTGTCAAACAATCTGGTTGTCTAATAGATAAATTATTTTTCCCAATCAAATCTTGGGAAAGAATTAAAAATTTTAAAAATACCATCTGACCATTGATTGCATACTTTTGAATATTCATCATCAGTTATATTTAAGCATTTTTGGGAAAGAATTTTATATCCATCTTTTTTATAAACTACAAAATCAATTGGTGGCCCAACAGTTAAGTCACTTTTTAAAGTTGAATCAATTGAAATTAAGGCACATCTAGAAGCATCTCCAATTGAAACATCAGGTTTAATTACTCTATCTAAAATTGGCTTGCCATATTTAACCTCACCAATTACTAAATATGGTTTGCTATCTGCTGGTTTGATGTAATTACCCTGTGGATAAACTAAATAAAGTTCCATAGGTTGATCTTTAATTTGTCCACCGACTATAAAAGTTGATCCTAATAAAACTGTATCAGTGTTAATTCCTTTTGGCATTGAATGTTCAACATTTAAGGACCCAACATAGGAAGCAATTTGATCAAAATCTTTACAAGTATTTAAATTTATAATTCCTGACGTATCTTTTAAATCTTTTTCAATAGACTTATATACAGCTTGTGAGGTACCTAAATTTCCTGAAGTAACGATAATTATTGTTCTATCACCAACATCATAAGTAAACATTTTAGAGTAAATGTTTACGTTATCTAAGCCAGCGTTCGTTCTTGAATCTGAAGCAAAAACTAGACCATCGTTTGCTTTTATACCGATACAATAAGTCATAATCTTTAAGCAATATTTATAAATTTGCTTAATGTATAATCTATTTCTTACATAACAGGTATAACAATTATACAATTGAATAAATTAGTTTAAAATTTGAAAATACTGAATGACTTCTAAATTATGGAAAGATTATAACGCTAAAAATGCATATGATGGTTATTTTACTGCAGATAACAAACTTAGAAAGCACGCAAAAATAATATCTGGAATTTTAGAAAAGTACGGCAAAAAGAAATTGCAAGAAATTGAAAAAAATTGTCAGAGTACGATTAGCGCAAGAGGAATAAATTTTAGAGTATATGCTGCTAATAATAGAGCTGAAGAAAAAAAATGGCCTTTAGATATTATTCCAAGAATAATACCTAAACCTGCTTGGAACAAAATTTCAAAAGGCTTAAAACAAAGAGCTAAAGCTTTAAATCTTTTTATTGATGACATCTACAATCAAAAAAAAATTTTTAAAGACAAAATAATCCCTGAAGATATCATTCTTAAATCACCATACTATATAAAACAGTGTGAAGGTTTTTCACCAAAATTTAAAGCTTGGTCAAATATATCTGGGATCGATTTGATTAGAAACAAAAATGGAGAATACCTAGTTCTTGAAGACAATTTAAGAGTACCATCAGGTGTTTCATATATGCTGGAGAACAGAATGGTTATGAGAGATGTTTTCCCAGAGTTATTTACTAGATACAAAGTTTCATCAATCCACCAATACACTAATAAATTATATAATTGTATGGTTGAATGTATTCCAAAAAAGACTGCTAATCCCCATATGGTTGTTTTAACTCCAGGAATTTATAACTCTGCTTACTTTGAACACTCATTTTTAGCAGAGCAAATGGGAATAGCTTTAGTTGAAGGTAAAGATCTTTTTGTTGAAGATGATAATGTTTATATGAAAACTGTTAAAGGGCCTCTTAAAGTTGACTGTATATACAGAAGACTTGATGACAGTTTTCTAGATCCCAAAGTATTTAATAAAGAGTCTTTAATTGGAGTACCAGGTTTATTTAAGTGCTGGTTAAAAAAAAATGTTGGTATCTTAAATGCAATAGGAACAGGTGTTGCAGATGATAAAGTTGTCTATTCATATGTTAATAAAATGATAACTTATTATCTGGGTGAACAACCTCTATTAAATCAAGTTGAGACATATTTATGTCATGAAGAACAACAAAAAAAATATGTTTTAGAAAATCTATCCAAGTTAGTTGTAAAACCGGCAAATGCCTCAGGTGGTTATGGATTAATGATAGGACCCAAGGCGCCTAAAAAAGAAATTGAAGAGGTAAAACAAAAAATTTTAAAAAATCCACGAGAATTTATTGCTCAACCATTAGAAGTACTGTCAACAGGACCAACCATTACCGATAATAATATAGAACCAAGGCATGTTGATTTAAGACCATTCGTTTTAACAGGAAAATCAAATTATGTAACTTCAGGTGGACTAACAAGAGTAGCTTTGAGAAAGGGTAGTACTATTGTAAATAGTTCACAAGGTGGTGGATCCAAGGACACTTTAATTGTTGGTTAAAATATTTATTCAACAAGAGCTTTTTCTAAATATTTTATATTCAGTTTACAATCTTTGTACCCATGCTTGATTACATTTAGATATCTTTCTGTAGGAAACCTAAATGGCGTTTTTTTTGTCATGGTATAAGTCATTACTTTTTTACCCTCATACAAAAAATAATATTTTTTATATAAAATTGGATAATCCTCGTAGACATCGAGTTTTTTTTCATCACTCTTGGAAATTTCAAATAAGCCACCCGGTACTATGGAATTTTTTTTTGGTTCAATATCAGCAGCTCTATACTTGCTTCTAAAAGTTAATCTAAAATCCTTAAGATTAATCTTTTTAATAAAAGTACTATCTTTACATCTTCTCTTCATTTGAAAATGATGAAGATTACTTCCGTAAGCAAAATAAAGCATTTATCTATCGACAACTTCTATTTTTTTATCATTAACAAATTTTAATATTTGAGAATTACATTGATCGATTTTAGATTGATTCTCTGAACGAAGCACTATTGAAACTCCAAGTTTGCCCGCATGGAAAAATGGATAGCTTCCTATCTCAACATCTTGATTTTCCTCTTGTACTCTTGTTAAAGAGTTTGCGATTTCACTTTCTACTGTTTTTAAACTTATAGTATAACTTAAAATAGGGTCACCGCCCACAATCTTGTTTTTTAACCCACCCAACATTGATTTCATAATTGATGGCACCCCCGGTAAACAAAAAACATTTTCTACACTAAAACCAGGAGCTCCGCTTGTTGGATTAAGAATTAAATCTGCATTTGCTGGCATCCAAATCATTTTTTGTCTTCCTTCATTAAACTCACCTGGCTGGTAATAAGCTTCTAATATTTTATATCCTTCTTTATGGAGTTCGTATTTAAGACCAAAAGCTTTTGCTACTGATTGAGCGGTTATATCATCATGTGTTGGGCCGATACCACCAGTTGTGAAAACATAATTATTAGATTTCCTCAAAAGGTTTAGTGTCTCTACAATTATATCTTCCTGATCAGGAATTATTCTTACTTCATTTACTTTTACACCAATGGAATTTAACCATGTTGCTAATGTGCTAGTGTTAGTATCTTGAGTTCGACCAGAAAGAATTTCGTTACCGATAATTAATATCGCAGCATTTACTTTTGTGTTTTTACTCATTTTATATGTATAATTCGAATATGGAATTTACCAAGTCTTTATTAAAAGGCAAATTAATCAAAAGATATAAGCGTTTTTTTGTTGATGTAAATCTAAATAAAGAAATTGTTACTGCACATTGTCCAAATACTGGATCTATGAAAGGTTTGCTAGATGAAGGTAATGAAGTGCATTTATTCAAGCATGATGATCCAAAAAGAAAGTTAAAATATGGTCTAGAAATTATTAAGGCCAAAAAAAACTTTGTTGGAATAAATACTCATAGAGCAAATAAAATTGTACACCACGGATTAAATAATAACCTCATCAAGGAATTCAAAAATAACGATAAGATTAATTCAGAAGTTTTTTTTAATAAAGAGACTAGATTTGATTTTTTAATTGAAAAAAAAGGTCAAAAAAGTTTTTTAGAAGTGAAAAATGTTACTCTTTTTAGAGATGAAAAAACAGCTGAGTTTCCAGATGCTATTACTACTAGAGGATCAAAACATTTACTTACTCTTATTGATGCCATAAAGAAAGGCTATAAGTCTTACTTAATATTTTTAGTACAAATACAAAATATGGAGTATTTTAAAATAGCAAAGGATATTGATAGTAAGTATTATGAAAATTATTTGATAGCTAAAAAAGCTGGGGTAAACTTTTTGGCTTACAGATGTAACATTAGTTCTAAAAAAATTTATATAGATAAAAAAATAAAGATTATTGATGAGTAATTACACTGAAAAATTTGAAAAAATGAGAATAGCTGGAAAGCTAGCTTCACAAACTTTAGACATGTTAACAGAAAATATTAAAGAAGGTGTTTCGACAGCTTACATAGATAAGCTTGGCTATGAGTTCATAAGAGATAATGGTGGCCACTCTGCCCCACTTTACTATCGTGGTTTTACTAAATCTTTATGTACATCTCTTAATCACGTTGTGTGTCATGGTGTGCCTTCAAAGGATAGAGTTTTAGTTGAAGGAGATGCCCTTAATATAGATGTAACTGCTATCATTAATGAACATTATGGAGATACAAGTAGAATGTTTTGTATTGGAAAAACCTCGGTAAAATTAAATAATCTAATTGATGCAACTTATCAGTCTATGATGAAAGCAATTAAAATCTTAAAACCTGGTATTAAGCTTGGAGATATAGGACATGAAATACAATCTTATATTGAAGAGAAAGGATTTTCTGTAGTTAAGGATTTTTGTGGTCATGGGATAGGGACATCATTTCATGAACCACCAAACATTTTACATTACGGAACAAAGAATACAGGCATGGAATTAAAACCTGGGATGACATTTACAATAGAACCAATGATTAATGCTGGTAAATTTAATGTAAAAATGCTTAATGATGGGTGGACTGCAGTTACAAAAGACAAATCTTTATCTGCACAATTTGAGCATACTGTTGGAATTACTGAAAATGGTTATGAAATATTTACAGAATCTGCTAAAGGTTATTCAAAGCCTCCATACTTATAATTAATGATTAAAAGATACTCTCGAAAAGAATTAACAGATATTTGGTCTGAGGAAAATAAATACAAAATATGGTTGGATGTTGAAATTGCTGCAGCTCAAGCAATGGAAAAACTTGGTCAAATTCCAAAAGGTGTCTCGTCAATAGTTAGGAAAAAAGCTAGAATAAATGTAAAAAGAATTCATCAAATTGAAAGTAAAGTTAAACATGATGTAATTGCTTTTTTAACTTCTGTAACTGAAAAAGCAGGAATTAAAGCTAGATATCTTCATCTTGGCATGACTTCATCTGATGTAGTAGATACAAGTTTTAATATTCAATTAGTTCAATCAGGAAAAATTATCTTAAAAGACATAGATCAAATTTTAAAAGTATTAAAAAAACAAGCTAGAAAATATAAATTTACTCCTTGCATAGGTCGTAGTCATGGAATTCATGCTGAGCCAATAACATTTGGATTAAAATTAGCTTCCTTTTATGAAGAGTTTAAAAGAAATAGAGAAAGATTAGTTTACGCTATAGATCAAATATCAACTTGTGCAATTTCTGGAGCTGTTGGAACATTTGCAAATGTAAACCCTAATGTTGAAAAACATGTTGCAAAAAAACTTGGATTAAAAGTTGAACCAATCTCTACTCAAATTATCCCTAGAGATCGACATGCATTTTATTTTTCAGTATTGGGAATTATCGCAGGAAGTATAGAAAGAGTAGCTATAGAAATAAGACATTTACAAAGATCAGAAGTTTATGAACTGCAAGAATATTTTTCTAAAAGCCAAAAGGGTTCATCTGCAATGCCCCATAAAAAAAATCCAATTTTAAGTGAAAATTTAACCGGACTTGCAAGAATGGTAAGAAGTTCTGTTGTTCCAGCGCTTGAAAATATCGCACTTTGGCATGAAAGAGATATTTCACATTCAAGTGTAGAGAGAAATATTGGTCCTGATGCAAATATTACTCTAGACTTTGCACTGATAAGATTAGCAAGTGTTTTAGATAATATGATTGTTTATCCAAAAAAAATGCTAGAAAATCTTAATCTTACTAAAGGGCTAATTTTTTCACAAGAAGTGATGCTAGAACTGACAAAAACTGGTATCACAAGAGAAAAATCTTATAAGTTAGTACAAGGATATGCAAAAAAATGTTTTGCTGAAAATTTAGATTTGTTTAATGTTATTCAGTCTGACAAGTTAATAATGAGTAAAATTTCAATTAAAAAGTTAAAGTCTATCTTTAGTTATTCTAAACACTTTAAAAATGTAAATCTAATTTTCAGGCGGGTTTTCAAATAATGAAAAAAGGTAAAAAACTTTACGAGGGAAAAGCCAAGATAATTTATTCAACCTCTGATAAAAATTTGGTAATCCAATACTTTAAAGATGATGCTACAGCATTTAATAATGAAAAAAGAACTACTATTGAGGGTAAAGGAGTTTTAAATAATAGAATTTCTGAACATATTCTTACAAATTTATCTCAAATTGGTATTGAAAATCATTTAGTCAAACGACTAAATATGAGAGAACAATTAATTAAATTTGTAGAAATAATTCCAATTGAATTTGTTATTCGGAATGTTGCGACAGGATCTTTGACTAAAAGACTTGGAATAGAAGACGGAACTGTACTAAAAGAACCTTTAATTGAATACTGTTTGAAAGATGACAAACTTGGCGATCCTTTAATTTCGGAAGATCATATTTATGCATTTGATTGGGCAAATAAAAAAGAAATCGAAAAGATAAAAAAAACTATTTTTAGAATTAATGATTTTATGATTGGGATGTTTAGAGGAGTGGGGATAAAATTAATTGATTTTAAATTAGAATTTGGGCGAACTAAAATTGATGGTAGAAAAGAAATAATTTTGGCTGATGAAATAAGCCCTGATACTTGTAGATTGTGGGACTCTGCAACTGACAAAAAACTTGATAAAGATAGATTTAGAAAAGATTTAGGAGATTTATTACCTGCGTATACCGAAGTTGCCAAAAGACTTGGAATTCTACATGAGCAATCAAACGTTTCTGCAGTGAATGTAACTAAACTATCCTCAATTAAAAAGAAGCGAAAATGAAAGTTTCTGCCGTAATAACTCTTAAAAAGGATGTTTTAGATCCACAAGGAAAAGTAATCCATGAAACATTAGATGGTATGGGTTTTAATTCTGTCAATGAAGTTAGACAAGGAAAATATTTTGAAATTGATGTTAAAGAAAATGATCCAAAAAAAGCTAAAGATCTTGTGGAAGATATGTGTAAAAAACTTTTAGCTAATCTTGTTATTGAAAACTACAAAATTATTGAGACACAATAATTAATGAAATCATCGGTTATAACCTTTCCTGGTTCAAATTGTGATCGAGACATGGATGTAGCTCTTACAAAATTTGGATTTAAAAACAAAATGGTTTGGCATAATGATCAAGAATTGCCCAAAAGTGATTTAATTGTTTTGCCTGGTGGTTTCTCTTACGGTGACTATTTACGTTGTGGCAGCATGGCCTCAAAATCAAAAATAATGAATTCAGTAATTAATTTTGCAAAATCTGGTGGATTGGTAATGGGAATTTGTAATGGTTTTCAAATTTTGGTTGAGGCTGGATTAGTACCAGGGGTATTATTAAGAAATAAATATCTTCAGTTTATTTGTAAAAATGTCCACGTAAAAGTAGATAATAAAGAAAACACCTTTTTCAAAAATCTTGATAAAAAAGTTTTAGAGTTTCACATAGCTCATAATGAGGGTAACTATTTTTGTACAAATGATCAACTAAAAGAGATTGAAGATAATAATCAAATAGCAATTTATTATTGTGATCAAAATGGCAATACAAATGATCAAATAAATCCTAATGGTTCAATAAAAAATATTGCAGGTATTTTTAACAAAGAAAAAAACGTTTTAGGAATGATGCCTCATCCTGAAAGAATGATAGATGAAAGTTTATCTGGGGAAGATGGATCCATCTTTTTTAAAAATCTTTTAAATAATATTAAATAATGTTGGTTAACGAAAAAATTGCAATTGAGCATGGTTTAAAATCAGATGAGTATAAAAAGATTTGTAAATTATTAAAAAGAACACCTAATATTACTGAGTTAGGTATATTTTCTGCAATGTGGAATGAACATTGCTCCTATAAATCTTCACGAATTCATTTAAAAAAATTACATACTAAAGGAAAAAAAGTAATTCAAGGGCCAGGAGAAAATGCTGGAGTTATTGATATTGAGGATGGAGATGCAATAGTTTTTAAAATCGAGAGTCATAATCACCCATCATTTATTGAGCCTTATCAGGGAGCCGCTACAGGAGTTGGTGGAATTATGCGAGATGTTTTTACAATGGGTGCAAGACCCATTGCTAACTTAAATTCAATACATTTTGGTTCAACTCAAAATAAAAAAACAAAAAATTTATTAAGAGGTGTTGTTCATGGAATTGGTGGTTATGGAAACTGTATGGGAGTACCTACAATAGCAGGACAAACATCTTTTGATAGATCATATAATGGAAATATCTTGGTGAATGCTATGACTTTAGGATTAGTTAAAAAAGATAAGATATTTTACTCAAAAGCAGCTGGTTTGAATAAACCAGTTATATATGTTGGATCAAAAACCGGTAGAGATGGAATTCATGGAGCAAGTATGGCTTCCGCAAGTTTTGATGAAAAGATAGAAGAAAAAAAACCAACTGTGCAAGTTGGAGATCCTTTTACTGAAAAACTTTTATTAGAGGCGTGCTTAGAATTAATGTCAGGAGACTCAATTATTGCAATTCAAGATATGGGAGCTGCAGGACTAACCTCTTCAAGTATTGAAATGGCATCAAAAGGAAATTTAGGTATCGAAATTAACTTAAACAAAGTTCCATGTAGAGAAACCAAAATGACCCCTTACGAAATTATGTTATCTGAAAGCCAAGAACGAATGCTTATAGTTCTTGAAAGTGGCAAAGAAGAAATAGCCAAAAAAATATTTGATAAATGGAATTTAGATTTCGCTGTAATTGGAAAAACAACTAACACAAAGAATATTGAATTATTTTTTGATAACAAACAAGTGGCTAATATTCCAGTAAATACATTGGTTGAAAACTCACCGATGTATGATCGAAAATGGAAAAAATCAAAATTACCAAAAAAAAATAAAATAAATAAAACAATATTTAAAAGTCTAAAAATCAAAGATACGTTAAAAAAAATCTTATCCAGCCCTAATGTCTGTAGCAAAGAATGGATTTGGCAACAATATGATCACACCGTAATGGGTGATACTATACAAAAACCTGGCGGAGACTCTGGTGTAGTAAGAGTTCATAAAACAGATAAAGCTATAGCTGCTACAGTTGACTCATCTGCAACTTATTGTTGGGCACATCCACTCACAGGGGGAAAGCAAGTCGTTTGTGAAACTTGGAGAAATTTAATCTCAGTAGGTGCTAAACCTATAGCAGTTACTAATTGTTTAAATTTTGGAAGCCCAGAGAAAGAGGAAAATATGGGTGAGTTTGTAGAATGTGTTCAAGGTATAAGTGAAGCATGTAAATATTTGGATTATCCTGTTGTTTCAGGAAATGTATCTTTTTACAACGAAACTAAAGACATTGGAATTAAACCAACTCCTACGATAGGAGGTGTGGGTTTAATTAAAGATTACAAAAAAATGATTACAATGGATTTTAAGGAAATCGACAACATCATATTGGTGATTGGTAAAACTGAGGGTCATATAGATCAAAGTTTATTATCAAGAATAATATTAAATGAAAATAATGGACCGCCACCTGAGGTTAATTTATTTAATGAAAAAAATAATGGATTGACTCTTCTTAATTTAATAGAGAAAAATTTCATTAAAAGTGCCCATGATGTGTCTCTTGGTGGAATAATCACAGCAATCAGCAAAATGTGTATAAAAAGTGATAAAGGTATACAAATCAAAAAGCCAAAATTTTTGATTAATGAAATTGAATACTTTTTTGCTGAAGATCAAGGAAGATATTTGATTGAAATAAATCCAAAAGATTTAAAAGAAGTCTCTAAGATTTTAGATAAAAATTCAGTACATTATGATGAGATAGGTAAAATAATCGATAAAGAGATGATAATTGATCAAAAGACGAAACTAACAATTGACGAATTAAAATCATATAATACTAATTGGTTTAAGAGTTACATGGTTTGATTATGGCAATGGATTTAAAAGAGATTGAGAAATTTATTAAAGAAGCAATGCCAGATGCTTCAATAGAAATACAAGATTTAGCTGGAGATGGTAATCATTATTCTGCTACAGTTACATCATCTCAATTTGCTGGAAAAAGTAAAATTGAACAACACAAAATGGTTTATAATTCATTAAAAGGTAGAATGGGGAATGAATTACATGCCTTAGCTATTAAAACAAAGGAACAATAATGGATGATAAAACAAAAAATATAATTCAAAATCATATCGACACTAATGATGTATGTTTATTCATGAAGGGAACTCCAGATGCTCCTCAGTGCGGATTCTCAATGGCAGTTTCAAACATGCTAAAAATTTTAGAGGTAAATTTTAAAAGTGTAAATGTTCTTGAAGACCAATCAATAAGAGAGGGAATTAAAATTTTTAGTGATTGGCCTACTATTCCTCAACTTTACGTAAAAAAAGAATTTGTTGGTGGGTGTGATATCGTAAAAGAAATGTACGAAAGTGGTGAATTAAAAAAAGTTTTTTCTGATAAAGGAATTAATTTTAAAAAATAATTATTATCTTGAGTAATATTCAATTACCAAGTTTGGCTCCATTACTACAGGATAAGGAACTTCTTCAAATTTTGGAATTCTGACAAACTTAAATTTTTTATTTTTTTGATCTAATTGAATATATTCAGGTGCTTCTCTCTCTTTACTTGCTAAAGCTATATCAATGATTGCAAGTTGTTTGGATTTATCTCTTATTTCAATGCTATCTTCTTCTTTGACTAAGTAACTAGAAATATTCACTTTTTTTCCATTAACTTTAACATGTCCGTGGTTGATTAACTGTCTAGCAGAAAAAATTGTTGTAGCAAACTTAGCTCTATAAATCACTGCATCTAGTCTTCTCTCTAAAAGACCAATTAAATTTTCACTGGTATCTCCTTTAAGCATAGAAGCCTTTTTATAAATATTTCTAAACTGTCTTTCATTAATGTTTCCATAATAAGCTTTAAGTTTTTGTTTTGCTTGTAATTGAATACCATAATCTGAGGGCTTACCTTGTTTAGTTTGACCATGCTGACCTGGTCCGTAAGCTCTTTTGTTGAATGGGCTTTTAGGTCTACCCCACAGGTTAACTTTTAATCTTCTATCAACTTTATGTTTAGAGTTAATTCTTTTTGTCATTTGATAATGGGTCTTATAAACTTACTCTTTTGTTTGTCAATCAACGTTTTTTACCTAAACTTGCGAATACGCCTGATAATATACGAGTTTCTTTATCAGATAGCTCCATTTTATAAAAAATATTTCTGAGGTTCTCAAGCATTTTGGGTTTCTTTTCCTGGGGTCTAAAAAAATTTATTTCATCTAAATTTTTGATGCAAAGACTTAACATTGATTGAATTTCTTTTTTATTAGCTGATTTGATTTTTTTTGATCTTTTAAATGGAGTATTTTTTAGTTTGATAAGACTAGATACGTATTGAGCAATGATAATCAGACTATGAGATAAATTCAAAGATTTAAAATTAGGGTTAGTAGGTATTTGTAAAGTATAATTAGCATAGCTGATTTCATCATTTGATAAACCTGACGCCTCCGAACCAAACAAAAAACCAATTTTCTTTTTAAAATTTATTTTTTTTAAATCATCTAAGTTTATATGTTTGACATTTTTATTTCTAAATCTCGCAGAAGTGGCAATAACAATATCAATTTTGCTTATTGCATCTTCTAAATTATCATAGTTTTTGCTTTGTTTGATAATATCTTTAGCTCCAACCGATGTAGCTAGAACTTTATCATTTGGAAAAGTAGGTTTTGGGTTTACTAAAATCAATTTATTAAAATCAAAGTTTTTTATTGCTCTGGCACAGGCACCAATATTTTCTGATAATTGAGGCTCATGAAGAATAAATGAGATGTTATTTTTACTCATTTATTTACTTGCAGGCGCATTATCTTTAAATAATTTATAATCCAAACTATCAATTAATGCTTTGAACGAAGCTTCGATAATGTTTGTTGAGACGCCAATAGTAAACCAATTTTTTCCTTGAGAGTCCGTGCTTTCAATTGAAACTCTTGTAACAGCCTCAGTTCCTGTATTTAAAATTCTTACTTTATAATCTACTAATTTTAAATCTTTTAAATATTTTGAGTATTTTGCAAGTCTATCAACGTTTTGTCTGATGGCATTATCTAAAGCATTTACTGGGCCATTCCCTTCTCCTTCACACATAATCTTTTCTCCATCAACTTCTAACTGAGCTTTTGCAGAGGAAACTATTTCACCAGAATTATTTTTTTTTACTGAAACGTCATATTCATTAATAGAAATATATCTTGGTATTTCTCCAATTATTCTTCTAGCTAATAATTCAAATGATGCATCGGCACCATCATAACTATAACCAATGAATTCTCTATCTTTTACTTCATCTAATAATTTTTTAATTTTTGGATCATTTTCTTGAATATCAATTTTGATACTTTTTAATCTAGAGATTATATTTGACTTTCCTGATTGATCAGAAACAACAATATTTCTTGTGTTACCAACTTCCTCAGGATTGATGTGTTCATAAGTTTTTGGATCTTTTTGTACAGCAGATACATGCAATCCTCCTTTATGTGAAAAAGCTGCTGCGCCCACATATGGTAAATGTTGGTTAGGTTTTCTATTTAAAATTTCATCTAAAAGTCTTGAACAATCGGTTAGATTTTTAATATTTTTTGGTTTTATTCCAATTTCAAATTTAGATGAAAAATCTTTCTTTAAAAAAAATGTTGGTATTAACGACATTAAATTTGCATTTCCACATCTTTCACCTAATCCATTTATTGTACCTTGAATTTGTCGAACACCAGAGAATACTGCTGCTAATGAATTTGCAACCGCATTACCGGTATCATTGTGTGCGTGTATTCCCAAGTTTTTTCCTGGAACTACTTTCGTAACCTCACTGACTATCTGTGTAACTTCGTGAGGAAGTGTACCTCCATTCGTATCACATAGTATCACCCACCTAGCACCTTGGTCATAAGCAGCTTTAATACATGAGAGTGCATATTTTGGATTTGCTTTAAAACCATCAAAAAAATGTTCTGCATCGAACATGAATTCTTTTTTTGCTTTAACAAAATGTTTTGCACTCTCAGAAATATTATCTAAATTTTCTTCATTTGTAACACCTAAGGCAACATCGACATGAAAATCCCAAGACTTACCAACTAAACATACTGCAGAGGTATTAGAGTTCATGAGCGCAGATAAACCAGTGTCATTTTCTGCACTTCGTCCAGACCTTTTCGTCATTCCAAAAGATGTTAGTTTTGAATTTTTAAAATCATGTTTCTTTTGAAAAAATTCTGTGTCGGTTGGGTTAGCCCCAGGCCAACCTGCTTCAATGTAATCCACACCCAAGTTGTCTAAAGCTAAAGCAATTTTTTCTTTATCTTCCAAAGAAAAATCGACTCCTTGCGTTTGAGCTCCATCTCTTAGAGTTGTATCAAATATGTATAATCTTTCTTTGCTCATTTAAATTTCCAGAGTGTTTTACCATCTTTATCTTCTATTAAAACACCTTTGTCCAAGAGCTCATCTCTAATTCTATCAGCTTCTTTATAGTTCTTATTTTCTCTAGCTTTGTCTCTTAAACTAAGCATATTTTCAATTTCAGACTCGGTTATAGATACTCTTTTCTTTTTAAATTCATTCCATTGCTCGCCAGTCTCATTCATCAAACCAACAAATTTGCATGCCGAAACAAATAAGTCTGTGTTTTCTCCTTTGTTTGCTTTTTCGAATAACTTATGAAGGTTGGCGATATATCCAGGTGTATTTAAATCCTCATAAAGTGGTTTTAGAATTTCATCTGAAACTTTGACAGATTTAAGATCAGATGAATATACTTTATACCACTTATCTAGAGTACTTTCACAATCACTTAATAATTTGTCGTTCCAGTCTAATGGTTGCTTATAGTGTGCACTCATTAAAGCCAATCTGATTATTTGGCCACTAATCTTATTTCTAAAATCTTTTATTTTTAGAATGTTACCTTGTGACTTAGCCATTTTTTCATTAGACATAGTGATAAAAGCATTATGCACCCAGTAATTTGCAAAAACTTTTGTATCATTAGCGCATCTGGATTGGGCTATTTCATTTTCATGATGAGGAAAAATAAGATCAATACCTCCACCATGAATATCAAATTCATTACCTAAGAATTTTTTTGACATAGCTGAACACTCTAAATGCCATCCTGGTCTACCTTTGCCCCAGGGTGAATCCCAAGCAGGTTCATCATTATCTGATGGTTTCCACAGAACAAAATCCTCAGAATTTTTTTTATTTTCACTGATTTCTACTCTAGATCCAGCAATTAAATCCTCTAAATTTTTATTTGATAATTTTCCGTAATCAGGAAATTTTTTGACCTCAAAATAAACATGCTTCTTATTTTCATACGCAAATCCTTTTTTAATTAAATCCTTTATCATTTCAATCATGAGATCAATATGTTCTGTCGCTTTTGGCTGATGAGTGGGATTTTCACAATTTAAAAACTCACAATCTTTAAAAAAACTTGAAGTTATTTTTTCTGTAAGTTCTTTAGTAGAAACTTTTTGTTCTTGTGAGGATTTAATTATTTTATCATCAATATCGGTTATATTTCTCACATATGTTACTGAGGGAAATTCGTTTTTTAATAATTTAAATAAAATATCAAAAATTACTAAGGGTCTTGCGTTTCCTATATGAGGATCATCATAAACTGTAGGTCCGCAAACGTACATTCCAACATTTTTTTTTTCTTTTGGAACAAAGTGCTCTTTTTTGTTACTCAAATTATTTGTTAAAAAAATATCCATATCAGCTGATTAAGAAATATACCTTATTTAATGATTTGTTAATCTAATTGATTAACTAGGAATCTTGCAAACTGGAATTGGCTCCATTTTATGCAAGTTTTGATTTCGAATTTTTTCGTATTGTTCTCTGTGAGGCGAATTTGGGTTGCCCATTGCGTCTTCAAGTTCTGAATAATTGAATCCTAACTGACCTTCATCTGTTCTTCCATCATCCCATAATCCATCAGTTGGTGGAGCATCAATAATTTCTTTTAATACACCTAATTCTTTGCCAAGTTCCCATACTTCAGTTTTATTACAATCTGCTATAGGAGATATGTCAACGCCACCGTCTCCATATTTTGTATAAAAACCTACTCCAAAATCCTCTACTTTATTTCCTGTTCCAACTACAATACCTTTATTTGCTGCTGCCACTTGGTAAAGAGTAGTCATTCTAAGTCTAGCTCTAGAGTTAGCAAAACCATGTTGATTATCAAATTTATTTAGGGTTGTTGAAAATGTTTCAAAAAGTTTATCTAAACTTAAAGTATGCGCTTCAACATTTTTAAAATTTTTTACCAGCCATTGTTGATGCTTCAAACTAAGGTCATGTTGATTTTCTTTTTGTTTAATCGGCATGGTTAAAACAATGGTTTTTATTCCTGTCATCGCACTCAGAGTGCTTGAAACAGATGAGTCTATACCACCAGATATTCCAATAACTAATGATTGTGCCTTGTTTGGCATTTGATCAACGTAAGTTTTGATCCAATTTGAGATAAATTTTACTTTTTCTGATGGTAGCATAACAAATATTTAACTATCTTAAATTTTTATGCAATAGCTTAAGATGCCGCTTGAATAGCATTTTTAGAATAGCTGCTATTCTTTTTAATCTCATCAGAAATTAAAAAGGCTAATTCTAAAGCCTGGTCTGAATTCAATCTTGGGTCACAATGAGTGTGATATCTACTCGATAAATCAGCATCAGATATTTTTCTCGCTCCACCTGTACACTCTGTCACATCTTGGCCAGTCATTTCAACATGTAAACCTCCTGCATATGATCCCTCAGACTGATGAACACCAAAAACATTTTTGACCTCATTAACTACATTGTTAAATGGTCTTGTTTTAAAACCAGTAGTTGATACAATTGTGTTCCCATGCATTGGATCACATGACCAAATAACATTAAGACCCTCTTTTTTAATTCGTCTAATTAACTTTGGTAAAAACTTTTCTACATTTTGATGACCAAATCTTGAAATTAAAGTTATTTTGCCTTTTTCATTTTTTGGATTTAATACTTCACAAATTTTTGCAATCTCCTCAGGTTTAGAAGTAGGACCACACTTTATTCCAATAGGATTTTCTATTCCTCGACAAAATTCAACATGTCCACCATCTAACTGTCTTGTTCTATCACCAATCCAGACAAAATGAGCAGACGTGTCGTGATACTCACCAGTAGTAGAGTCTACTCTAGTCATACTTTCCTCAAAGGGTAAATGCAACGCTTCATGTGATGTCCAAAAATTTACAGTGTATAATCTGTTATTAAAGTCTGAAGTTATCCCACATGCTTCCATAAAAGCTAGTGCATCTGCAATTTTGTCCTCTAGATCTTTAAATTTTTTCGCTTGAGGACTTTTTTTAATATAATCTAAATTCCATAAATGAACTTTGTTCAAATCTGCAAAACCACCTTTTGAAAATGCTCTAAGTAAATTTAGCGTTGAAGCTGATTGAGAATATGCTTTGTACATTCTTTTTGGATCAGGTCTTCTAGCTTTTTCGTTAAAGTCTATTGCATTAATGTTATCACCTAAATAACTTGGTAATTCTACATCACCTTGTTTTTCTGTTGGAGCACTTCTTGGTTTAGAAAACTGTCCAGCAATCCTTCCAAGTTTTACAATAGGTAAAGACGCAGAGTATGTCATCACCAAAGCCATTTGAAGAATTACTTTAAAAGTATCCCTTATATTGTCAGGATGAAATTCTGCAAAACTTTCCGCACAGTCACCGCCTTGCAATAAAAAAGCTTTGCCATCAACTACTTTAGATAATTGATCTTTTAAATGTCTTGTCTCACCTGCAAATACAAGTGGCGGAAATGTTTTTAATTTGTTTAAAACACTATTAAGCTCCTTCTCATCACCATATGTTGGTATGTGTTTGACAGGATACTTTCTCCAGCTATTTACTTTCCAATTTTTCATATTCAACTCAAGATTGTTGTATCAGAGTTTTTCTATTATTCAACGGTTACTGATTTAGCTAAATTTCTAGGCTTATCTATATCAAATCCTTTTTTGAGAGCTGAATAATAAGCTAATTTTTGTAAAGGTATTGTTAAAAGAAAGGGTAAAAGGTCATCATTAGCACTTTCAACTTCTATTTTTTCCCAAATATTTTCTGAAACCACCTCATCATTACTTTTATTTGTTACTAACAAAACTTTTGCTCCTCTTGCAATAACTTCCTGCATATTAGAAATAGTTTTTTTATAATAATTGTCTCTCGGCGCTAATACAACAACCGGCATTCCTTCTTCGATAAGAGCAAGTGGTCCATGTTTCATTTCCCCAGCTGGATAGCCTTCAGCGTGAATATAAGATAGTTCTTTTAATTTTAATGCACCTTCTAATGCTATTGGAAAAGAAAAGCCTCTTCCTAAAAACATTGAACCTTTAGCTTCATTAAAGGTATTAGATACTGTCTGTATCTTATTATCGGTTAATAAAGTCTTTTCTGCTAATTTAGGAAGAGATTTAAGGTCCTTAAGTTTTTCATTGAATAACTCTTTTTTTAAATCTTTTCTTAATAATCCTAGTTTTAAAGCTAAAATGTATAATATAAGGATTTGACCCAAAAAAGCTTTAGTAGAAGCAACCCCTATTTCGGTCCCACAATGTATTGGTAAAACAAATTTAGAGTCTCTAGCAATAGAACTCTCAATTACATTCACAACTGCACATGTTTTCATATCATTTTGATTACACAAATCTAATGCTGCATAAGTATCTGCTGTTTCACCAGATTGAGATACAAATATATATAAAGTCTCTTTCTTAAATCTGTTTTTTCTATATCTAAACTCTGACGCAATATCTACATTAACATCTAATGAAGTTAATTCTTCGAACCAGTATTTTGCAAGTAGACAAGAATGATAGGCTGTTCCACAACCAACTAAAGTTACTGAGGAAATTTCATTCATTTTCCAAGGAAAATTATAAATATTAATATCATTATTTAACGTATCTACATATTCATTAATTCCATTTTTTAATGTTGTCGGTTGTTCCTCTATTTCTTTAGCCATGAAATGTTTGTAATCTCCTTTGTCATATTTTTCATCTTCTAGAGATAATTCTAAAACTTTTTTATTTATCTTATCACCATCCTCATTAAAAAATTCAACGTGATCTTTTTTTATAATACAAAATTCACCATCATTAAGATAAGTAATCTTATTTGTCATCGCCTTCAGAGCGTATGAATCTGAACCTAGATAATTTTCATTCGGACCATACCCAACAGCTAATGGAGATCCTCTTCTTGCACCGACAATCAAATCAGGTTGATCTTTAAATATTATACCTAGCGCAAAACTACCATGAAGAGATTTGAGTGTTTTTTTAATTGAATTAATAATATTTTCGGTTTTTAAATTTTCTGTAATCAAATGTACAATCACTTCGGTATCAGTTTGTGACTTAAATTTATGACCCTTGCTTACCAAAAATTTTTTTAATAACGTAGAATTTTCAATTATTCCATTATGAACTACGGAAACATTTTGTGACGAGTGAGGATGAGCATTAATACTATTTGGCAATCCATGTGTAGCCCAACGAACATGTCCTATACCAATGGTTCCTTCCATTTTTTGAACTAATAGATTATTTTCAAGATTATCAACTCTGCCTTCAGATTTAACTTCGTTAATTTCATTATTTGAAAGCGTTGCTATACCTGCTGAATCATATCCTCTGTATTCTAATTTTTTTAAAGAGCTGATAATTGTTGATGAAACAGGTCTATTACTATTTATTCCAATAATGCCACACATAATTATTTAGGTTTTCTTTTATAATTTTTTACCTCTAGTTGTTGGCTTCTAGCGAGCGCTAGAGATTTTTTACTTACATTCCTGGTAATTACTGAACCTGCTCCAACTATACTATTTTCTGCAAGTGTAATTGGGGCTACTAAAGAGGAGTTAGAGCCAATAAAAACATTATCTTTTATTGTAGTTTTATATTTTTTCATTCCATCGTAGTTGCAGGTAATTGTTCCCGCTCCAATGTTAACTGATTTACCAATTGAAGTGTCGCCAATATAAGTTAAATGATTTACCTTAGATTTTTTTCCAAGAGTACTTTTTTTAATTTCAACAAAGTTTCCAATTTTAGACCCTTCTTTTAAAGTGGTACCAGGTCTTATTCGTGCATAGGGACCTATTTCAACTTTATTTTCGATTTTACAATTCTCTAAATGACTGAAAGATTTGATAATAACATTGTTACCAATCTTCACTTTTGATCCAATAACTACATATGGTTCTATAGTCACATTTTTTCCAATTTTTGTATCTTTAGAAAAATAGATTGTCTCTGGAGCAATCATATTTACTTTAGATTTTAAGAACTTTACTCTCAGTGAATTTTGAAGTTTATTTATATTGAATTGTTTCATCTAGAAAATTACTTACATTAAGTATATATCTTTCTTAATTCACAAAATATTTCTTAAAAATACTTTTAATTATGAAACAAATTTTTACAATTCTTTTTGATTTAGATGGCACTTTAGTGGATACAGCTCCCGACTTAATGAGGGCCCACAATCATGTTATGAGTAAATTTGGATATCCAACCAAGTCTACTGAGGAAATAAGAAACTTGGTGGGTCAAGGCGCTGGTGCAATGCTTGGTCGATCTATATGGGGTCAGGCAAAAAAAGAATTTGGAAAAGTCCAAGATGAAAAAATTAAAAAAGAAATGGTCAAAGAATTTGTAGAATATTACGGAAATAATATTGTAAATGAAAGTAAATTAATTGATGGAGTTAAAGATTTTTTAATATGGTCAAGAAAAAAAAAGATTTCAATGGGTGTTTGCACAAATAAACAAGAACATCTAGCAATTGATCTCTTAAAAAAAATTGGAATTTATGATTTTTTTGAATATGTGGCGGGTCACAATACATTTGATTATTGTAAACCTGATCCAAGACACTTAACGTCTGTAGTTGAAATTTTAGATGGGGATCTTAAAAAAACTTTAATGATTGGCGATAGTGAAACAGATGCTAACGCCGCAAAAGCTGCTGGAATTCCAGTTATTTTACTTGAGGATGGTTATACTGAAAAAAATACAACTGAAATTTACCATAATCACTTAATAAAGGACTTCATTGGTATTGAAAAAATCGTAACAAAATATCTTTAATATTGATTATTTTTTTTTAACTATTAGAACAGTTTTCAATTAGGAGTTATTTTGATCATACATAACGTAAAAGTTTTCCCATCTAAAGTTCACTTACCCAAAAAAAAACAGCTGGCTTGGAAAATCGCAGAGATTGCAAGTGATAATGCAAAGTTAGATGAACAAACGATAGAGATGGTGATTAATAGAATTATTGATAATGCTTCAGTTGCAATAGCTTCTTTAAATAGACGTCCAGTTGTTTCATCTCGAGAGATGGCCCTAAAACATTTAAGAAAAAATGGTGCAACATTATTTGGAGTTGATAATAAATTAAAATTTGATTGTGAATGGGCAGCATGGAGCAACGGAACAGCTGTAAGAGAACTTGATTTTCATGACACATTTTTAGCAGCTGATTACAGTCATCCTGGTGATAATATTCCTCCCCTTATAAGTGTTGCACAACAAAATAAAAAAAGCGGATTAGATCTTTTAAGAGGGATAATAACTGCCTATGAAGTGCAAGTTAATTTAGTTAAAGGAATTTGTTTACATAAACATAAAGTAGACCACATCGCTCACTTAGGACCAAGTGTTGCTGCTGGAATAGGATCGATGTTAAGACTAAATACAGAAACAATCTACCAAGCTGTTCAACAAGCTCTACATACAACTATTTCAACAAGACAGTCTAGAAAAGGTGAAATCTCCAGTTGGAAAGCTTATGCCCCAGCACATGCCGGTAAACTTGCAATCGAGGCTGTAGATAGAGTTATGCGTGGTGAAGGTGCTCCAAGTCCAATTTATGAAGGTGAGGATAGTGTTATTGCACGAATTTTGGATGGAAAAAAAGCGTTATATAGAGTTCCACTTCCAAAAAAAAACGAGACTAAGAAAGCTATTCTTGAAACTTACACAAAAGAATATTCTGCCGAATATCAATCTCAAGCATTAATTGATCTGGCAAAAAAACTTAAAAAGAAAATATCTAATCTAAATCTAATAAGAAAAATTGATATTTATACCAGTCATCATACTCATTATGTGATTGGTACAGGTGCAAACGATCCTCAAAAAATGGATCCAAATGCAAGTAGAGAAACGTTAGATCATTCAATAATGTATATATTTGCTGTAGCTTTAGAAGATGGTAGTTGGCATCATGTAAAATCTTATTCAAAAGCCAGGGCAAAAAGAAAAAGTACAATTAAGATATGGAGATCAATCAAAACACATGAGGATAAAAAATGGACCAAAAGATATCATGACCCAAACCCCAGAAAAAAAGCTTTTGGTGCAAAAGTCACAATTACCCTTAAAAATGGAAAAAAAATTACCGAAGAACAAGGAGTTGCAGATGCTCATCCTTATGGCTCAAGACCATTCAAGAGAAAAAATTATATAAACAAATTTTTAACACTTACCGAGAATATTTTAGATAAAAAAGAAATAGAAAGATTTTTAAAAACAGTGCAAAACTTAAGAAAACTAAAGTCAGGTCAATTAGATAGATTGAATATTGTTGTTAAAAAGAGCAAAATTAAAAGAAATTTAAAAAAAGGAATTTTTTAATGCATTTTGTCGAAAAAGAACCAATACAAAAAAGAAAAGATTTTACGGATAAATTAAAATCTAAAAAAATATTAAGAGTTCCTGGTGCTTATAATCCTTTAACAGCAAAATTAATTGAGGAGATTGGTTATGATGCTGTATATGTTTCAGGAGGTGTTATGGCAAATGATCTTGGATTTCCTGACATTGGATTAACCACACTGCAAGATGTTAGTACGCGGTCATACTTAATTTCTAGAGTTACAAATCTTCCTACAATTGTAGATATAGATACAGGATTTAAATCATGTAAAGAAACTATAGAAACTTTTGAAGAGTTTGGAATTACTGGAGTTCATTTAGAAGATCAAATTGAAAGAAAAAGATGTGGACACCTAGATAATAAAGAATTGATATCCACAGATGCAATGGTGAAAAAAATTAAAGAATGTGTTTCCGCAAAAAAAGATGAAAATTTTAAAATTATTGCAAGATCCGATGCAAAAAGTGTAGAGGGAATTGATAAAATGATCGAGAGATGTAAGGCTTATATCGATGCCGGAGCAGAAATTATTTTTCCTGAGGCGCTTCATGATGAAAAGGATTTTGAAAAAGTTAGAAAAGAATTATCGTGTTATTTGTTAGCCAATATGACTGAGTTTGGAAAAACTAAATTATTAAATTATAAACAATTAGAAGAACTAGGTTACAACATCGTTATTTATCCTGTTACAACTCAAAGGTTAGCAATGAAAAACGTTGAGGATGGTTTGAGAGACATTTATGCAAATGGACACCAAAACAACATTATTGATAAAATGCAAACTAGAAAACGTTTATATGATCTTGTGGATTACGAGAAATATAATAGTTTAGATGAAAAAATTTATAACTTTAACACCGATGGTCACGAATAATGAGTGATGATATTAAAAAAGGCTTATTAGGAATTGTTGTAGACGAAACAGAAGTCTCAAAAGTAATGCCTGAAATTAACTCTCTAACTTATAGAGGTTATGCTGCTCAAGATCTTTGTGAATATTGTAGATTTGAGGAAGTAGCTTATCTTATTTTAAATAAAGATTTACCGAATACTATTCAGCTTAGAAAATTTGAAAAGGAAGAGAAAAATAATAGAGAATTATCTAAAGATTTATACTCAGTTATAAAAAAAATGCCTAAAAAATCTCATCCTATGGATGTGGCTAGAACAGCCGTAAGTATTATGGGCTTAGAGGATAAAGAAACGACTGATTCCTCTCCTGAAGCAAATATGAGAAAGGCGATTAGAATTCTTGCAAAAACTCCTACTGCATTAGCTGCCTTCTACAGAATTAGAAAAGGTAAAAAAATTATCAAACCCAAAAAAAATTTAAATATAGCAGAAAACTTTTTTTACATGTGTTTTGGAAAAGTACCTCAAAAAGAAATAGTAAAAGCTTTTGATGTGTCTTTAATATTATATGCAGAGCATAGCTTTAACGTTTCAACTTTTACTGCAAGAACTATTACTAGCAGCTTGTCTGATATTCACGGGGCAATTACTGGAGCAATAGCAAGTTTAAAAGGTCCATTACATGGCGGAGCTAATGAGGAAGTAATGCATATGATGAAAAAAATTAAGGATCCTAAAAACGCTCTTAAATGGATAAATGATGCCTTAGATAACAAAGAGGTTGTTATGGGTTTTGGTCATAGAGTTTACAAAAGTGGAGACTCAAGAGTTCCTACAATGAGAAAATATTTCGCTAAAGTAGCAAAAATTAAAAAAGACAAAAAATTTGAAAAAATTTACGACATTGTTGAAAAAGTAATGATTGAAAGAAAAAACATTCATCCAAACGTGGATTATCCTACTGGACCAACTTATCATTTGATGGGTTTTGATACAGACTTTTTCACACCCATATTCGTCATCTCAAGAATAACTGGTTGGTCAGCTCATATAATGGAACAGCATGCTGCAAATAAATTAATTAGACCTTTAGCAAGTTACAAGGGTAACAAGCACAGAAAAGTACTACAGTTAAATCAAAGATAATAAACTGAAACCCTTTAATTTTATTTTTTAAATCAAAACCTACAATTTTTTGGCAAATAAATATTAATAAACTTCGATCCATAATTGTTATATTTAATAGATTTTTTTTTATATAATTCATCAGAGACAAAATAATCGAAATTTTGTTCTATTGTATTATCAACAGCTATTAAAATGTTTTGGTCTTGTATTAATTTATTTAAATTATCCGGAAAATTTTTATCCCACATTTTATAAGTTTCCTCAATGAACTTATTTCTTGGTCCAAACTGTACAAAGTTTAACATTCTAAAATTTTTTTCAAGGATAACTCTGGCAAAAACATCATTGGTTAAATTTGTGGCGTATTTGATTTCAGGACATTTTTTTGTTGTAAAATTAGATATTTTTTTTATTTCATTCAACTGAAGCCACTCTTCAGTTGTCAATTTCTTATTTTTTAAAAATGTAAAATCTAATGAATTATTTTTAATTTTATTTGTATAAGTCGGATAAATTGGATTATTTGGAGTTCTACCTAATTGAAAACCATTAATTAAAAAAATAACCAAAGTAGATAAAAGTATAAATTTATTTTCAGGACTTTTGATGCTATTTATCGCATAAAATAACGGAATGACTCCAAGCAAAGGTCCAGTATAGAGCCTTTGGATCGTCTGAAAATAAAGGGTATTAGAAAAAAGGAGTAGCGATAACACAGAAAGGCATATTAATATAAAAAAAATATTATTGAATTCAGTATGATTACAAAAAATAAAATTCTTAATTAAAAAGCAAATATTAAAAATGATTATCATTAAAAAAACTATCCAATAAGGCTCTGAAAAAATTAAATATATTGATTTTTTTAAAAGCTGAGAAAAACTTATAAAACTACAATCAATTGTTCTTAAAATAGTATTATCCACCTCAGAAATGCAATAGTATTTAATTGCAAGTTTTCCATAATTAAAATGATTAAGAAAATCAAAAAAAATATTATTCGATAACAAAAAAGCAACGTATGTAGCGAGAGGTAAAAAAAAACCTAAAAACCAAAATCTATTTAAAAAGTTAATAATATTTATTTTTTTATAGAACTTATAATAAAAAAAAATTAACTGGAATATTAATAAAGATAAGAGTAAAATAATAAAATAATTATCTTTTGTTAAACTTGCACAAGAATATAACACTCCAGAAAAGAAATAACTGTAGTTATTTCTAAATACAAAAATTAAATAAAATGAGATCAAAATTAATGAGTGAAAAAGATAATCAGGCCAGGGCAGATTGACAAATGGATGAACTAAAAAAATTAAAAGGACACCAGCAAAGGCTGTTTTTTTATTAAATAAATTACTTAATAATAATCCTGTTATTAAAATTCCGATACCTTTCGAAATTGATGAAAGAAAATATATTCCAGAAATTGACCCAAAAAAAATTTTGATAAAAAAAGAATTTAGTAGAATATAAAAAAATCCATAGTTTGGAAGAAAATCTTTGTATGGAATTTTTCCGTTTAAAAAATCTTTACTTATAGAAAACACAAGTCCATGATGATGTCCATCATATTGAAGATTCAATTGATAAAATGATAAAAAAAAGGAAATGAAAGAAATAATTAATATAAGTATATAAAATAAATTTTTTTTGATGAAATTATTCTGCAAATTAATCTAGAATCCAATTTTTTTTAATTTTTTCAATTGAGTCTTTAAAAGATTTTTTCTCCTCATCTGAAGGATTATATTTAGATAATTTGTCTAAATTTAATATCATATTACGCATCATGAAAGAAAAAAATCTATCTGACTCAATTACTTTTCTTACAGTCTCTTTACCAACAAAGAAAAAAGTGTGAATAGAGAAGACTACAATTAATAGGATTAAAACATACTTAAAAAATATTTTTTTATAAGTCATTTAACATTTAATTACATCTAAAAATTTTTAGATAATTAACTAAAAGCTTCGACCCAAGTCCCTTGTGTAGATGCTTTAGAATACTCTGTTGCACGACCCTCAAAGAAGTTCATATGCTCAACTGCATTTAACATTGTATCTAACCATCCAAGTGGATTTTTTTGTACATCGTAAATTGGTTCCAAGCCTAGTTGAACTAGTCTTCTATTACCAATAAATCTAATATAGTCTTTTACCTCTTTTGCAGTTAATCCTTCCATTGGACCCATTTCAAAAGCTAAATCTATAAAGGCATCCTCATGTTCAATAATAGTTCTGCAAGCTTCATATAATTCTTTTTTTAATTTAGGTGTCCAGATTTCTGGATTCTCTTTAATGAATTCTTTAAAAATTCTAATCATAGAATTGCAGTGAAGAGTTTCATCTCTTACAGACCAAGTAACTATTTGGCCCATTCCTTTCATCTTATTATGTCTTGGGAAATTTAAAAGGATCGCAAAACTTGCAAATAATTGTAGACCCTCAGTGAAAGCACTAAAGACTGCAACAGTTTTAGCAATGTCCTCTTTTGAATTAACATTAAATCCTTGCATGTAATCATATTTGTCTTTCATCTCTTTATACTTCATAAATGCAGAATATTCTGACTCTGGCATTCCAATAGTATCTAATAAATGAGAATAAGCAGCGACATGAACTGTTTCCATTGCAGCAAAAGCTGTCATCATCATTAAAACTTCAGTTGGTTTAAAAACAGTTGTGTAATGTCTTAAATAACAGTTATTAACTTCAACATCAGCCTGAGTAAAAAATCTAAAGATTTGAGTTAAAAGATTTTTTTCAGGTTGTGATAAATTTTTCTGCCAATCTCTAACATCATCACCAAGTGGTACCTCCTCAGGTAACCAATGGATTCTTTGTTGTGTTAACCAAGCGTCATAACACCAAGGGTATCTAAATGGTTTGTAAACTGGATTTTCTACTAAAAGACCCATCTTTTTAGGTTGGATAATTTCTTTTTTTTCTACTTTGATTTTCTCTGCTACTGACATGATAAACACTCCTCGTATTCTGGTTCTTCGTTAGTTTGTTGATTTTTAGATTTATATACATTGGCTGTAATATCAGTTGATTTAGCATTATTGATATTTTCAGCTCTTTGAATTGATTTTGATCTACAGTAATAAAGGCTTTTCAAACCTTTTTTCCATGCATCAAAATGAATTCTATGTAATTCTTTTTTGTGAACGTCTGCTGGTAAAAATAAATTGACTGATTGTGCTTGAGAAATAAATGGTGTCCTATCACCACTCAACTCAATAATCCATTTTTGATTTAATTCAAAAGCAGTTTTAAAAACATCTTTTTCTAAATCAGTTAAAAAATCTAGATGCGAAACTGAACCTTGATTAGTAGTTATTGTTGACCATGTTTCATCATCATTCTTACCGTGACTTTCCAAAATCTCCTCAAGATATCTATTTCTTACATTGAAAGATCCTGACAAAGTTTTGTGAGTATAACTATTAGCTGCAATAGGTTCTACTCCTGGTGATGCACCTCCGCAGATTATTGAAATAGATGCAGTTGGTGCTATTGCGGTCTTATTTGAAAATCTCTCTTTAAAACCATATTCTGCAGCATCTGGACATGCACCTCTTTCTTCGGCCAAATCTTTTGAGGCTTGATTTACCTTTTCATGAATATTTTTAAAAATCTTTTTATTCCATGACTTTGCCATAACAGACTCGAGTGGAATTCTTTTTTTCTGTAAGAAAGAATGGAAACCCATCACTCCTAACCCAACACTTCTCTCTCTCTCAGCAGAGTATTTAGCATCTTTGAATTGCTCAGGGGCTTTGTTAATAAAATCAGATAAAACATTATCTAAAAATCTCATTACATCTCCAATCATATCTGGATCATCTTTCCACTCATCATACTTTTCTAAATTTAACGAAGACAAACAACAAACAGCTGTTCTATCTCTTCCATCTTTATCGATACCAGTAGGTAAAGTTATTTCACTGCAAAGGTTTGAAGTTTTAACTGTTAGGTTTGCAAGCTTATGATGTTGCGGTATTTGTCTATTTACAGTATCGATGTAAATAATGTAAGGTTCACCTGTTTCAATTCTCGCTGTTAACAATCTGATCCATAAATTTCTTGCGGATATAGTTTGTTGAATAGTTCCGTCAGCAGGACTCTTTAGTGCCCATTGCTCATCATTTTCTACAGCTCGCATAAATGCATCTGAAACCAAAACACCGTGGTGTAAATTTAATGCTTTTCTGTTCGGATCACCACCGGTTGGTCTTCTCATCTCCATAAACTCTTCTATTTCAGGATGGTCAATTGGAAGATAACATGCTGCAGATCCTCTTCTTAATGAACCTTGGCTGATTGCCATAGTTAATGAGTCCATCACTTTTATAAACGGAATAATCCCAGAAGTTTTTCCAACTTTACCAATCTTCTCACCTATTGATCTCAAATTTCCCCAATAACTTCCAATACCTCCACCTTTTGCCGCTAACCAAACATTTTCACTCCAAAGATCTAGAATGCCACCTAAGCTATCTGATGCTTCATTTAAAAAACATGAAATTGGTAATCCTCTTTTAGTTCCACCATTAGACAAAACAGGTGTAGCTGGCATGAACCAGAGATTACTTATATAATTATAAATTCTTTGCGCATGCAAATTATCGTCAGCATATGTACTAGCTACTCTCGCAAATAAATCTTGGAAAGACTCATTATGACCAAGGTATCTGTCTTTTAAAGTTGCCTTCCCAAAATCAGTTAGGTTTATATCTTTTGATCGGTCAATTTTAATTATTATGCCCTTATCATTTTGAAATAACTCAGTTTCGTTATTTAAAGAGAATAAATCCGGTCTATTGCTTTTTTGGACTTCTTTAACCTCGGGGCTATATTCAGAGACAGCTTTCTTTAATGCCTGCGATAGTATTTTATTCATTTTTTGTTAATATATCTTGTTAATATAGCGAAAACAACTATATGTTGTGTGCGCTTGGTGTTGATATACTAAATATTATGTAAATCAACAGAACATTTATAGAACAGTGAAAAAAAAATTCAACTATAAAAATGAAAAAAATGTAAGTAATTAACAGCATGTCTCAATCAATAAAAATAGACCCCTTCGGATTTAGAGAATATGACGCTAGATGGATTTACGAAAAAGACATTAATGAGCCAGGAATCACGAATCTTGGAAAAGGTCTAGGTACCCAAATTAAAGAACATACTAAAAAAGAAAACCCAAGAGTAATAGTTGGACATGATTACAGATCATACAGCGAAAAAATAAAATCAGCCTTAAAAAAAGGTTTACTATCAACTGGATGTTTTATCGAAGATGTTGGTTTATCTCTATCACCAATGGTATATTTCGCACAATTTAATTTAAATGCTGATGCAGTTGCTATGGTAACAGCTAGTCATAATGAAAACGGCTGGACAGGAGTAAAAATGGGAATCGAAAAAGGATTAACTCATGCACCTGAGGAAATGATAGAATTAAAAGAGATTACCTTAAATCAAAATTTTACTGAAGGTAACGGTAATGAAAAACAAATTAAAGATTTTGATAAAATTTATAAAGAAGATTTAATAAATAAGAATAAGTTAAAAAAGAAAATAAAAGCTGTTGTTGCTTGTGGTAATGGTACAGCAGGGATTTTTGCTCCAGATATACTAAGAGGAATTGGATGTGAAGTAGTAGAATTAGACTGCAACTTAGATTGGAATTTCCCAAAATATAATCCAAATCCTGAAGATTTGGAAATGCTCCATGCAATAGTTAAATCAGTAAAAGAAAACAACGCTGATATTGGTTTTGGTTTTGATGGAGATGGTGATCGTGTAGGTGTAATTGATAACGAGGGAAACGAAATTTTTTCTGATAAAATAGGCTTGTTGATCGCTAGAAATTTATCTAATTCGCATAAAAATTCAAAGTTTATTGTCGATGTAAAATCTACTGGTCTTTATTCAACTGATAAAATTTTAAATAAAAATCAATGTAAAACTTTATATTGGAAAACAGGTCATTCTCACATCAAAAGAAAAGTACATAATGAAAAAGCTTTAGCTGGATTTGAAAAAAGTGGACACTTTTTTTTCAATCAACCATTAGGTTACGGTTATGACGACGGAATTAATTCAGCAATTCAAGTTTGTCACTTGTTAAATAATCAAGATAAAAAAATGAGTGAAATAATTAAAGAACTTCCAACCACTTACCAGTCACCAACAATGGCACCTTTTTGTAAAGATGAGGAGAAATACAAAGTAGTTGAAGAAATGGTAAGGGAGTTTAAAAAAATAAAAGACCAAAAAATAAAAATAGATAATCAAGAAATAAAAGAGATTATTACTGTTAATGGGGTTAGATTTTCTTTTGAAGATGGTTCTTGGGGTTTAATTCGAGCATCCTCTAATAAACCCTCATTAGTTGTAGTAACCGAAAGCCCTACCTCTGATGAAAGAAAATTAAATATTTTTAAATTCATTGATAAAACATTAATGAAAACTGGCAAGATTGGTGAGTACGATCAAAAAATTTAATAAGGGAAAGATTCAACTAAAAAGTGTTCATAAAACTGTAAAGAATCATTTATTATAAATCTGTGAGGTGATGGAGGGAGACTGAAGTCACCTCTTTTTTTTTATGGCAGATAAAAAAATTAGATCAATAGCTAAAACTTTTTCTTGGAGATTTATCATTTTTGTTTATTGGGTAATTTTTGGATACATTTACACTGGAACATTTACAGGTGCAGGGATACTCGGTGTTGGATCAATAGTTCCACTTTTTTTTTACTATTTTCATGAGAGGATTTGGAACAAGGTTAAATGGGGAACTGGTTAATATTAATTTATTGATAAGTATTCAAAAAAAGATCTAATCGATACAATAATTAAGAATATCCCAAAGATCTTGCTCAATATATTTTTATCTATTTTATAAACTGCTTTTGCGCCTACTCTAGCCATTATCATTGTCACTGGCACGAAAACTAGAAATCCAAGTAAATTCACATATCCAAGACTGTAGGGTGTATTAATATTATCTACAATTTTACCCCCAGTAATCATTGTAATTGTGCCAAATACAGCAATCAAAAAACCAACTCCTGCTGCAGTTCCTATTGATCTCCTAATATCGTATCCAAAAGTTCTCATAAAAGGAACCATTAATGAACCACCACCAATCCCCAGTAACACAGATATGAAACCTATAATAATTCCTGAAATATTTTTAGCTGAGTCAGAGATCATTTTTGGATTTTTTAAAAGCTGTTCTCTAAAAAAGATAAAGAATAAACCAACTATAAAAGCCATAATGGAAAAGAATAAAACGAAAGCTGGTGTTTTTAAGTTTACTGCTAAAAATGTTCCCCCAATAACTCCAAATAAAATAAATATACCAAAGGATTTTATGAGTTTAAAATCAACCGCATCATACTCCATATGAGTTTTTGTTGATATGATAGAAGTTGGAATTATAATCGCTAATGAAGTGCCAACTGAAAGATGCATTCTTGTTGCAATATCAAAATCTAAAACAGTAAAAGCATAATAAAGAGCAGGCACTATTATAATACCACCACCAACTCCTAATAAACCCGCCATGAAACCAGCAACAGATGCTGCTAAAGATAAAACAAATAAAAGATTTATAATTTCATTTATGTCTAAAGTTTCCATTATGAGTTGGCCTGAATTGCCTTTTCATTATTCTGAACAATAGTCATAA
Organism: uncultured Pelagibacteraceae bacterium; assembly: GCA_902612225.1. Classification (GTDB taxonomy): domain Bacteria; phylum Pseudomonadota; class Alphaproteobacteria; order Pelagibacterales; family Pelagibacteraceae; genus Pelagibacter. The sequence continues at coordinate 38,526 of CACMCS010000005.1, forward strand.
TATGTTTTGCTTTTTGAAAATCAGAGTCTCTTGCCATCATGTTATCACTTAGATATCTTTTCCATTCTTTTGAGCCAACTTGTCCGTGATATAAACCTACTGTATGTCTCATGATATGATTTATTTTTGTTCCTAATTTTACTTCTCTATCAGCATACTCTAAAAGTTTTTCTACAACTTGTTCCCTTGTAGGACTAATCTTTGTTTTGAATATTTCTTTTTCAATTTCAATTAAAGAATACGGATTTTGATATATTGATCTTCCTATCATTACTCCATCACAAAGCTTTAAATGATTATTTATTTCCTCAACTTTTGTGATTCCACCATTTATAATTATTTCTAAATTAGGATTTTCTTTTTTTATATCATAAACCATTTTATAGTTTAATTTTGGAATGTTTAAATTTTGTTTGGGAGATAAACCTGTCAAAATTGCTTTCCTTGCATGCAATATAAATGTTTTTGAACCAGCATCTCTCATTTTGTGAATAAAATTATTTAAATAATCAAATTCTTCTGTATCATCGAAACCAATTCTTGTCTTAGCTGTAACAGGAATTTTACATGCATTGACCATTGAATTAATACATTCAGCAACCAAAACAGGTTCTTTAATTAAACATGCACCAAATTTATTTTTTTGAACTTTTTTGCTAGGACAACCAAGATTAATATTAATTTCATCATAACCCATATCTTCTGCAATTTTAGCTACTTCTGCTAATTCCTCTTTATTAGAACCACCAACTTGTAAAGCTAATGGTTTTTCTTCAGGGCTAAAAGATAGAATTTTTTTTCTATCACCATGAATTGCAGATTTTGTTGCAACCATCTCAGTATAGAGCATTACATTTTTGCTCATCAATCTTAAAAAGAAACGATCATGCCTATCAGTACAATCCATCATTGGGGCAACTGATATTTTTCTGTTTATTTTTTTTTTAGAATCCAAGGTCTTTACCCATTATTTTATCAGGTAACCATGTAACAATCTCAGGAAAAATACATAAAATTACTATAGCTAAAGCCATAATTATCATAAACGGTATAGATCCTTTTAAAATTTCTGACAAACTAACGTCTGGGGTAATTCCTTTTATAATATAAAGATTTAATCCAACTGGTGGTGTAATTAAGCCAATCTCCATATTGATTGTAAATACTATTGCAAACCAATATGGGTCAAAACCTAAAGTAGTAATAACTGGCAATAATATTGCTGAAGTCATTACAATAACTGCAACTGGCGGTAAAAAGAAACCAGCTATTAAAAGAAATATGTTTATTAGAATGAACACAACCCATTTGTTAGAGCTTAATTCGACCATGCTCTGTGCTAATGACTGAGTTACATACAGTTGAGATAGAGTGAATGCAAAAAGATATGAGGCAGCGATAATGAACATTATCATTACACTTTCTTTCATAGAAACTTTAACAATGTTCCAAATCTTTTTTGGCTGATAAATTTTGTAAACGACAGCGATTAAAACAAAAACTAAGAATGCCCCTACTCCAGATGCCTCTGATGGTGTTGCAACTCCTCCATAAAGTACATACAGAACTCCTGCTATAATTGCCAAGAAAGGAAGAATTCTTGGTAAAACTTCAAGTTTTTCTTTTAGAGTTGGTCTTACTCTATTTCTTAAAGCTTTTGCTGCATCTTTATCAATAAAATAACTGTGTATTAGAGCCCATATCGCAAACATGCCTGCCAACATAAAACCTGGCACAAGACCACATAAAAATAATCTTCCAATAGATGTACCCGTTGCAATTCCATAAACTATCAAAACAATACTAGGTGGAATTAAAACTCCTAAAGTTCCACCTGCAGCAATGGTTCCTGTTGCGATTTGATCGGAATAACCTCTTTTTCTCATTTCAGGTATTCCCATTGTCCCAATCGCAGCACAAGTTGCAGGACTAGATCCACTTAAAGCTGCAAAAATTGAACAAGCGCCAATATTTGAAATTACCAATCCACCTGGTACTCTCCAAAGCCATCTATCTAATCCTGTATATAAGTCTTTTCCAGCAGGAGAATTAGCGACAGCCATTCCCATTAAAATAAACATTGGTATAGAAAGTAAAACAAATGAATTTAATCCAGCAAAAAATGTTTCAGCGAATACATCAAGCATTTGAAAACCTTCAAATGTAACCAAAAGAGCTATCGAAACAAAACTCAAACCAAATGCAATTGGAATTCCAGAAAAAAGTACCAATAAAGTAAAGACCGCAACAATTAATGCTATAATCAATGGATCCATTTATTTAAAATCCTTTTCATCAGTTAATTTTATAATTTCTGCGATATACTGTAATATCATCAATAAAGCCCCTAACATCATTGATGAATATGGTATCCATAGTGGTGGGTCCCACACAGTTCCTGTTGAATAATTTTTGGTAAATGCTTCCTCGAACATTAAAAAACCAAAATAAAATAAAATAAGGAAAAATAATAAACTAATAGAAGATGTAAAAATTTTTAATCTAATTATATTTTTTTTGGATAAAAAATCGTAAATCCATTCCATGCTCACATGAGCTTTTTCACTTAGAACGTATACACTCCCTATAAAAGTTGAAGCGACTAACAGCATTGTTACAAGTTCTGTTTGCCATGTAATTGCTCTTTGAAAAAAATATCTCTCAAAAACAAGTTCAACAATTACTAAGATTGATAAGAGTAATGCTAATACAGCGAAAGCACCACATGCTTTAGCGATTAGATCACAAAATTGAAGATACTTTTTTTTCATAAAAAAAACCCCTATTTAATAAGAATAAATAGGGGTTCTTTATATATTATTTTATTTAACTGCTAAAGCCATTTCCATTAGCTTATCGCCACCTGGAACTTTATCAGCAAATGCCTTATGAGAAGATTTTTTCGCAATCTCTACCCATGCAGCATGGTCTTTTGCATCCATGTATACTAATTTTACACCTGCAGCTTTATAAGCATCTTCAAACTTTTTATCTAAGTTTTCTACTTGAGCTGTCATGTATTTCTCAGCAACTTTTCCAGCCTTCATTAAAGCTTTTTGCTGCTTAGAGTTTAAAGCATCAAAAGACTTTTTTGACATCAAAATTGGCTCATACATAAACCATAGACCAAATTTTCCTGGAGGAGTAGCACATGAAACTTGTTCATAAATTTTGTAACTTACAAAACTTCCTGAACTTGTGTTAGCACCTGTTAATACACCAGTTTGTAAACCTGTGTAAATTTCAGATGAAGGCATACTTTGTATACCAGCTCCTGCAGCTTCTAACATTTGGTTAAATGCTTTTCCTGCAGCTCTCATAACTTGACCTTTAGCATCGCTAGGATTTTTGATACATTTTGTTTTTGAAGCAAAACCACCACCTAACCAAGCATCAGATAAAACTACAACACCTGCATCATTAATGATCTTTTTAATTTCAGTCATCATTGGACCTTTATTAAATCTTAATGCGTGGTCATGATTTTTTACTGTTCCAGGCATTAAAGTTGCATCAAATTCTGGATGGAATTTAGAAGCATATGCTAATGGAAAAGCAGAAATATCTAATTGACCAGTTGTCATTGGTTTCCACTGTTCTTTTGGTTTGTATAATGATTTAGCTGGGTAAATTCTAATATCTACTCCAACGTTTGCTTTTTTAACCTCGTCAGCAATGATTTGAACCATTTCATGACGTGGGTCATAAGATCCATCAGCTCTTGGTGTACCAGGCCATTGGTGACTTGCTTTCAGCGTAACTGCATAAGCAGAACCAATAGTAGTAAAAACAAAAACTAATGAAGTTAAATATAAAGATATCTTTTTTAACATTATTTTTTCCCTCTATTGTTATTTTTAATAATTGAATTAAAGTGAACTTATTAATAAGAGTCAAGTCGACAAAAACTCATGATATATATAATTATATGGATGGACCTTTAAAAAACCTACTAGTAGTTGATTTAACAAGGGTATTAGTGGGTCCTTACTGTACTATGATACTATCAGATCTTGGTGCAAGAGTAATTAAAGTTGAGGCACCAGAAATAGGAGATGACTCAAGAAAATTTGGACCATTCATAAAAGATTACTCAGCTTATTTTATGTCTTTGAATAGAGGTAAAGAGAGTATTGCTCTGAATTTAAAGAACACTGATGATAAAAAAATTTTTGATAAAATTTTATCTAAAGCAGATATTTTAGTTGAAAATTTTAAACCAGGTACTTTGGAAAAATGGGGTTATGGTTGGAATGATGTAAATAAAAAATATCCTAAATTAATTTATGCATCTGCTTCTGGATTTGGTCAAACCGGTCCTCTCAAAAAATTGCCTGCTTACGATATGGTTGTGCAAGGCATGGGTGGATTAATGAGTGTAACTGGACAACCTAATTCTGAACCAACTAGAGTTGGGACATCAATTGGTGACATCACAGCTGGTTTGTTTACAGCAATTGGAATTAATGCAGCTCTTTATGATAGACAAAAAACAGGTAAGGGAATGTACATAGATGTTTCGATGCTAGATTGTCAAATAGCAATTTTAGAAAATGCTATAGCTCGTTACTTAGCAAAAAATGAAATTCCAAAACCAATGGGTTCACGTCATCCATCAATTGCACCTTTCGAAGCTTTTAAAACAAAAGATAGTTACATTATTATTGCTGCTGGAAACGATAGATTATTCGAAAAACTTTGTGAACTTTTAGCAATGCCTGAGATGAGCAAAGATCCAAAATTTTCTGACAATTCATCTAGATCTAAAAATATGGATGAACTTAAAAATATACTTGAGAAAAAATTAGTTTCTAGGTCCACTAGTGAATGGGTTAAAGATATGGAAAAAGAAAAAATTCCATGTGGTCCAATATTTAATATTAAAGAAGCAGTGGAAAATCCTCAAATAGATGCAAGAAATATGATTGTTAAAGCTTTTCATAAAGAAATTGGAGATTTCAAATTAGCTGGTAATCCAATTAAAATGTCTACTTATAAAGATGAAAAAACTAGGGGTGATATCCCTGATTTAGACGAACACAGGGAAAAAATTTTAAAAGAATTTACTTAATTGTTATCAGTTTCGTTTGAAGTGTCTTGCTCAGTAGCTTGATTTTCTGTTTCAGTTACTTCATCCAATGAGACATCGCCTTGCTCACCACCTGTTTCATCTGTTGCTGCTGTATCAATGTCTGGTTTAGCAGTTTGAGATAGTTCTGCTAAATCTTCATTAGAAACTTGAATTTTTTCTGGAGTTTTTCTTGCTCTCTTAGATGGTAAAATAGGTGTTCCACTTTTTGAAATTTCACCTTTATATAAACTTTCAAAATCATCACCTACATCTTCATCGTCTTCAGCACCATCATCAACTTGCTCTACATGCTTTCTTAATTTGTAAACTGCACTTTCGGTAAGTTCATTTACTTTAATATTTTCTTCTGCAATTTCTCTTAGAGCTATAACTGTGTTTTTGTCGTTATCTCTATCTAAAGTTGGTTCTATTCCAGTGTTTAATTGAGTTGCTCTTTCTTTAGCAACTAAAACTAATTCATATGGACTCTCTACTTTATCGATACAATCTTCTACTGTTACTCTAGCCATGCGGAGTATCTATACAGTGATCTTTAAAAAATCAAGGATAATTTTATAAATATTGAGGATTCAGCTTATTTCTAACAAAAAATAATAAGACGGCAGCTAAAGCAATATAAATAAATGATACAAGAGCAACCTGTTCTATTGAAAACCCTTTATCAATTAAAAGACCAAACAATGCAGTGCCAAATGCTGTTGAAAAAACCATTAACGCTGTGGTAAGTGCTTTTATAGAACCAATGTATCTAACACCATAAATTTCTGCCCACGTTGAGGAACCTAATACGTTTGCAAGTCCATTTGATATCCCAATTAAGCCTAAAAACAAGAAAGCTGAAAATGAAATATCAAAATACATTAAAACTATAGTCGAAATTAATAATGGAATATTCATGAAAATAAGTAGTTTTCTGCTAGTAAATTTATCAATCAAAAAACCTGCAACTAGCAAAGTTATTACTGATAAAGCTGAATAAACCATAAATGATTGGGCAATTACATAAGTGCCCCACCCTTTAGACTCTGTAATAAAAGATTGGTAAACAAACACACCTGTTGCAATCCATGGCATAGCTAACATATTCAAACAAACGATATAAAATCGATAATCTTTAAGAACTTCAATTCTTTTCCATTGTTTTATTTTTTGATTAAATTCTTCTTGGTTTGTCTCTTCCCTAGATTCAAAGTTTAAGTTTTTAACTAGAAAAAAAGAGGTAATCGGAAGAAGTATCAAAACTAATATTGAAATATATATCCATAAATTTTGCCAAGTGGTAATGGTAAGCAAATATACAATCAATACAGGTAATATAAACTCAGCCGTAGAAAGACCAAACCAGCTTGTACTTAGAGCCTTTCCTCTAGATTTTGTAAAATATCTAGAGATTGTTGTTGTTGCAGTATGAGACATCATACCTTGACCTGAAAATCTCATAAGAAAAATTGAAATAAATAAAAAAGCTATTGAAGAAATTTTTGAAAAGAAAAAACACGAAAAAGATAAAAGGATTGTTACAAAAAATGCAAATTTAAATATATTGATATCATCTATTTTTTTTCCAACCCAAATTAATAAAAAACTACTCAACAAAGTTGCGGATGCATAAATTGTTCCAAATTGTCCCTGGGTGATAGATAATGCTTCTCGTATGCTAGAATTAAATAGACCAAGAAAAAAACTCTGTCCAAAACTAGAAAAAAATGTAAATATAAAACCAAATATAATTACTTTTAAACTTAAACTTTTAAACATATTAAAAAATTATGAGCTGTAATGTTGCTTTCATAGGTCTTGGTGTCATGGGTTATCCAATGGCTGGTTATATATCAAAAGGCGGACACAATGTAACTGTTTTTAATAGAACGAAATCCAAAGCTGAAAAATGGATAAAAGAATACAAGGGTAAAATGGCAGATACTCCAGCTGAAGCTGCAAAAGATGCTGAATACATTTTTACGTGTGTTGGAAATGATAATGATTTAAGAGAAGTAACTTTAGGAGACAACGGTGCATTTAAAACAATTAAAAAAGGTGCTGTTTATATTGATAACACAACTGCCTCTGCAACAATTGCAAGAGAGATACATGAATATGCAAAAAAAAATGGATTTGGTGCATTAGATGCTCCTGTATCAGGAGGACAAGCTGGGGCAGAGAATGGTGCGTTAACAGTAATGATTGGTGGAGATCAAGCTGACTTTGATAAAGCAAAAGATAAAATAGATTGTTATAGCAAAAAAATGAAATTACTTGGTGGACCAGGAAATGGACAGCTAGCTAAAATGGTAAATCAAATTTGCATTGCTGGTTTAGTTCAAGGTTTATCTGAAGCTATAAATTTTGGAATGAAAGCTGGATTGAATATGGAGGATGTAATTGAGGTTATTTCAAAAGGTGCAGCTCAATCTTGGCAAATGGAGAATAGATATAAAACAATGATTGATGATAAGTTTGATTTTGGTTTTGCTGTGGATTGGATGAGAAAAGACTTAAAGATTGCAATGGAAGAAGCTAAAAATAATGGCTCATTGTTACCTGTTACTGAACTCGTTGATAAATATTATGGTGAAATACAAGGCATGGGTGGTAATCGTTGGGATACCTCAAGCTTAATAAAAAGATTTAGAAAGTAAAGTATGCACCCAGCATACTATGAAGATTTTGCAGAAATTCAAAATAAGTATTGGTCTATGTTAGAGGATGCCGTGACCAATAGAGGTTCACCATTTAGAATTCCTGTTTTTATTTGTGCTCACCAAAATGAAGTTGATGGCAGAATTGTTGTTTTACGTAAATCAGATAGAAAAAATAATCTATTACAATTTCATACAGATTTAAGATCTCCAAAGGTAGATATTCTTAAAAAAAATAAGAATGCCTCCCTGGTTTTCTACGATAAAGAAGAAAAGATACAATTAAGAGTAAAGGTAGAGTGTGAAGTAAACAATCAAAATTCTACAACTGAAGAGTCATGGAAAAAAACTCAACATATAAGTAGACGTTGTTACTTAACAGATAGCCCTCCTGGAACGACATCGGACAATCCAACTTCTGGAATGATATCAAAATTAGAAGACTTTGATTACTCTATGGAGCAAAGTGAAGAAGGTTATAAGAATTTTACTGTTATAAAATGTAAGATTAAATCTATTGAGTGGCTTTATTTAGCGGCTAAAGGACATCGAAGAGCTAAGTTTGATTTAGAGACAAACAATAATTCTTGGTTAGTGCCTTAACAAAGATTTTTTAATGAAAAATGAAGTCTAAATAAAGCAGTGGAATAAAAATTATTATAAATTATATATAGTTATAATGGAAATATTTATCTTAATAATTTTAGTGCTTATCGTAGGGTTTATACTTTTTAGACCTATCTCTAGAAAAGAATTAGATAGGTATAATGATAAAGATAACTGGTCAAATATGGGTTTTTAATTAATTGGATCCCAAAAATTGATTAAGAAAATTTTTTATCTTTTTAAATACAACTTTATAACTATTTCTTTGAAAAATTCGTAATACTTCTTTTTATTGTTTCGGCAATAATTAACACCCCTTTTTCATTCGGGTGTAATCCATCATCCTGATTGAAGTTTGGGTTAAGAGCAACACCTTTTAATAGAAATGGAATTAATTCTAATTCAAATTTTTTTGATAAATCAGGATAAATTTTATCAAATTCTTTTTTATAACTTAATCCATTTGCAGGTGAAGCAACCATACCTGCAAGAATTACCTTAATGTTATTATCTAGTATAATGTTAATAATCTTGTCTAAGTTTTGCTTGGTTTGATTTGGGTTAATTCTTCTTAACATGTCATTCGCTCCAAGACCAATAATTATCAAGTCATAACTTTCATCTAATAATTCATCTTCAATTCTATCTAAACCATCTAAAGAAGTGTCACCAGAGACACTGCCATTAAAAACTTGAATTTTATATCCTTCAGATTTTAAACTTTTTTCTAAAATTACAGATAAATGATCCTCCTCAGGTAAGCCATAGCCTGACATAAGGCTGTCACCAAATAATAATACTTTTTCTAATTTAATTTGTGATTTTTTTTCACTGCAACTTATTAATAAAATAGAAGTTAAACTTAGGATAACGATCCCTAAAAGTTTTTTCATAGATTATTAAAAAATTGATTTAGAATATCTTTTCCAATTATCTTGATAATGCTTTGTATTTTCTATAATAGCTTTTTTTTCATCTTCCGTAATTTCTCTTACAACCTTACCAGGTGAGCCAATTACTAAAGAGTTGTCTGGAATTTCTTTGTTTTCTGTAATTAATGCTTTTGCTCCAATAAGACAGTTTTTTCCAATCTTTGCGTTATTTAAAATTACTGCTCCAATACCTATTAAACTATTATCTCCTATGGTACAGCCGTGAAGCATAACCATATGTCCAACGGTAACATTCTTTCCAACTTTTAATGGATAACCTGGATCTGTATGTAAAACACTTCCATCTTGAATATTAGATCCTTCACCAATATGAATATTTTCTAAATCACCTCTTAAAGTTGCATTAAACCAAATACTAGAATTTTTTTCTAAAGTAACATCACCTATTATAGTTGCATTAGGTGCTACCCAATTTTCGCCAGAGTTTTTTGGTTTTTTATCTTTTAAATCGTAAAACATAATTTATATATTATTACATTATGCCCATACAAACTCCAATATGTGATTTTGGTCAAAAAGCTCATGACTTTAAGCTTAAATCAACAGAGGGTAAAATTCTTTCCTTAACTGATATCAAAGGTGAAAAAGGAACCTTAATAATGTTTATCTGTAATCACTGCCCATATGTAAAAGCAGTAACGAAAGACATTGTTGAAGATTGTAAAAAATTAAAAGATGTCGGTATCAATTCGGTAGCTATTTGTGCTAATGATGCTGATAATTATCCTGAAGACTCATTTGAAAATATGATTAAATTTTCAAAAGAAAACCAATTTGGTTTCCCTTATTTAGTTGATGAAACTCAAGAAATTGCAAAAACTTATGATGCAGTATGTACTCCAGATTTTTTTGGATATAACAAAAATCTAGAACTTCAATATAGAGGAAGAGTGAGAGAACTAAAAAAATTGATACCGGTAAGAGATGGGGACAGTGATCTTTTAAAAGCAATGATACAAATTGCTGAAACTAATAAAGGACCTGAAAACCAAATTCCTAGTGCTGGATGTGGTATTAAGTGGAAAACTAATTAATGTATATTATTGTTACAAGAACTTTTCCACCAGAATTGGGTGGAATGCAAAGTTTGATGTGGGGTTTATCCCGTGAAATGTCCAAAAATTTTATGATTAAAGTTTTTGCAGATTATTATGAAAATCATAAAAATTTTGATGAACAAGTAAGTTTTTCAATTGAAAGAGTTGGTGGAATAAAATTTTTAAGAAAAATAAGAAAAGCTCAATTAATAAATGAATTTTTAAAAGAAAATAAAGTTGAGGGGATCGTTGCTGATCACTGGAAAAGTTTAGAATTAATTAAAACAAATAAAAAAAAGTATTGTTTAATTCATGGTAAAGAAATCAACCATCCTGTAGGAAGTTCATTAAATAAAAGAGTTGTAAAAGTTCTTAATAATGTGACAAAAGTAATTGCAAATTCTGAATATACTAAGAATTTAGCAATTAAAAATGGTGTAGACCAAGATAGAATTATAGTAATCAATCCTGGAGCTGATCCAGTTCAAGAATTAAACAAAAAATCTATTGAGAAAGTTGAAAGTTTATTAAAAGTTAAAACACCAAGACTAATTACAGTTTCTAGATTTGATAAAAGAAAAAATCATGAAAAAGTGATTATGGCATTAAGAAATTTAAAACAACTATACCCTGATATTGTTTATATCTGTATTGGTTATGGTGATGAAGAGGAAAATATAAAAAAATTAGTTGAAGAATTAGATCTAACTTCACAAGTAATGTTTTTTAAAGACATAAGTTCTGATTTAAAAAATGCTTTAGTAGCTAAATCTAATATCTTTGTCATGCCATCTATTATACATAAAACTTCTGTAGAGGGTTTTGGAATAGCCTATATTGAAGCTGCACAATATGGAGTTCCTTCGGTAGGAGGAAAGGATGGTGGCGCATCCGATGCAATTGACCACGATAGAACTGGATTAATTTGTGATGGAAACAATCTAGATGAAATTTATTCATCATTGAATTCAATGATTGAAAATAAAAAATATATTGAATTTGGAAAAAATGCCAAAGAGTATGTTTCAAAATTTCAATGGGATAAAACCTTTGAAGAATACAAAAAAATTCTTAATTAATTCAAAGAATTAACTAATCTTTCAAAAACTTTTTCTGCACTTAAATTATTTAAGTCTGTTACTTCAATTGCTTTAAAATTTTCTCTTTCAATGCTAACTTTGTAAGCAGTAGTATGTTTGCCAAATAAAGTTAAACCTTTAGCTCCAACATGAGCTGCAATATGAGCAGGTCCAGTATCATTAGCAATAACAAAAGTGCTTTCTTTAATTAAAGAAGTTAGTTGAGAAATATCAAGCGCTTTTCCATTATCTAATAAAACTTCAGCATTTATTTCTTTTGCATCATTTATCTCGGACGGACCTGGAGCTATAACAATTTTATATTCGTTACCAAATTTATCTAAAATAAGTTTTATAAGATCATTATAATAAGGCCATTTCTTAATATGTAAGTGAGGCGAGCAAAAAGGAAATAATAAAATAAATTTATCTAATTCAAAGTTATTTTTAATTTCATTAATATCAGAGCCAGCCCAACTAAAATTAGGATTTAAAGTATGAGATGTTTGTAGTCCTGAGGTTTGTAATTGATGATTAAATCTATCTAGAACTGAATGTTTATCAAATTCCTTTTTATCTATTACTTCTGGCAAAGTTGTAATTGAGCTAGACCAAGTTTCTTTTTTTGCTTTAGGAAAAAGAATATTTTTATAAAAATTTGTTCTTGAAGAATTTTGAAGATCGAAAACTTTTGAAAAACTATGTTTCTTAAGTTCTTTCATTAAGAAGTATAAGTATATCAGATTATATCTTGGTAACCTTTTATCTAGAATTACTTCATGAATAAATGGATTTTTTTTAAAAACTTCAAAATAAGCTTTTGTAGTTAGTAAATAAATTCTATCATTTTTATGATTTTCAGATATGTCTTGAATTGCACCACTTGCTTGAGCTATATCTCCTAATGATCCGTGTTTAATAATTAAAATATTAGACATATTTATAACAAGATAGCACAGTATTAAATTTTATGAATAAAATTATAGTTGAAGTTTCGATAGGTGAACTTTTAGATAAAATTTCAATTTTAGAAATCAAACAAGGAAAAATTAAAGATTCAGAAAAACTAAAATTTATCAACAACGAACACTCTATTTTAAAAGATCAGTTGGATAGGAATGTAAAATCTGATGATAAACTTAATAATCTTTATCAATCATTAAAAGAAATAAATTCTAAACTATGGGTTATTGAGGATGATAAGAGGCAATGTGAAAAAGAAAAAGATTTTGGCGAAAAATTTATTAAACTTTCAAGAGATGTCCATTTTCTTAATGATGATCGAGCAAAAATAAAATTAGAAATTAATAATCATACTGGTTCAGTCATTAAAGAGATAAAAGAATATACTAGTTACTAAATCATTCAAATGGCACTTCATTTTTCAAAAGAGGAGTTTTCTAGCAGAAAAAGTAAAGTTTTAAATTCGATGCAAGAGCAAAACCTGGATGCTCTTTTGATGTTTAGACAGGAGTCGATGTATTGGTTAACTGGATATGATACTTTTGGTTATGTTTTTTTTCAGACACTGGTTTTAGATAAAAGTGGAAATATAATACTGCTGACAAGAGCTCCTGATTTAAGACAAGCTCAAAATACATCCAACATAGAAGATATTAGGATATGGGTTGATAAAGATGGATCAAATCCAACTGATGATCTTAAAGTTATTTTAAATGAGTTAAATCTTAAAGGAAAAAAATTAGGAATTGAATATGAGGCTTATGGTTTAACTGGACGTAATGCTCTAAGATTAAATAAATCTTTAGAAAATTATTGTTCTCTTGAAGATAAATCAGACTTAATAACAAAATTACGAGTTGTAAAATCAAAGGAAGAAATTGTTTATGTAAAAAAAGCTGCAGAGCTTGCAGATAAAGCCTTAGACGAAGTATGGAGATATGCAAAAGCTGGTGTTAGTGAGTCTAAGATATTGGCGGAAATGAACAGAGTTATATTTGAAGGTGGTGGAGATTATCCTGCAAATGAATTTATAATTGGTTCTGGCAAAAATGCACTCCTTTGTCGTTATCAAACAGAAAAACAAATTTTAGACAAACAAGATCAATTAACTGTTGAATGGGCTGGTACTTATAGACATTACCATTCTGCAATGTTTAGAACAATTCCTATTGGTAAAGCAAATCCTAAACATTATAAAATGCATGAAGCATGTGTTGAAGCACTCAAAAATTGTGAAAATAAATTAAAACCTGGGAATAAAGTTGGAGAAGTTTTTGATATTCATGCAAAAACGTTTGATGACCTTGGTTTTAAAAAAGCTCGAATGAACGCTTGTGGTTACTCATTAGGAAATACTTTTTCTCCAAACTGGATGGATTGGCCAATGATATATACAAATAATCCTTATATAATTCAGCCTGGGAATATTTTTTTTATGCATATGATATTAATGGACTCTGAAAACCAATTAGCAATGAACCTAGGTGAAACTTATTTAGTTACAGGAAATGGCAATGAAAGACTCGGTAAACAAAAGTTAGATTTAGTAGTACTTTAATTAAAACTATATTTTTTCTCTAAAAATTTAATTAAGTTGTGAATAATAAAAGTCATAAATAGATAAATTCCACCAGCAACTATAAATACTTCAATTGGTTTAAAAGTTGTTGAAATTATATATTTTGCAACACCTGTAAGGTCCATTATGGTGACTGTGCTTGCTAAAGAAGTTCCTTTCATCATCAGGATGATTTCATTTCCATAAGCTGGTAAAGATTGTCTAATAGCGATAGGTATCTGAATTTTATAAAAAATTACTTTATTTGAGATACCTAAACTTTTACCTGCCTCTATTATTCCAGGTTTAATTGTTTGAAATGCTGATCTTAATATCTCTGAAGTGTAAGCACCTGTGTTTAGAGCAAAAGCAATAATTGCACACCAATATGGTTCTTTTAAAATTACCCATAAAACTGTCGACCTTAAATATTCAATCTGACCTAATCCAAAATAAATTATAAAAATCTGTACTAAAAGTGGAGTACCCCTAAAAACATATGAATACCCATAAGCAAATCTATTGATAAATATATTCTTATTTAATCTTAGAATTGCAAAAAACAATCCAATGGATAATCCTATTATTAGAGAAACTGAAAGAAGTTTTAAAGTTATCACTGCTGCACTTAATAATTTAGGGAAACTATTAATCATTAATTCAAGATCCATTAGTACCCCCTACTATATTTAACTTCTAATCTGTTGATCAATTTCATACTCACAAAAGTAAGTAGTAAATACAAAACTGCAGCAAATGAATAAAAGAATAATGGATCTCTTGTTGATCCAGCAGCAATATACGACTGTCTCATGATTTCAACTAAACCTGTAACTGAGATTAAAGAAGTATCTTTGAGTGTTATTTGCCAAACGTTACTTAGATTTGGAATAGCTAATCTTAATGTTTGAGGTAAAATAATTTTAAAAAATTTTCCAAATTTATTGAGACCTAATACATTGGCAGCTTCGAACTGGCCTTTATCAATTGATTGTATTGCTCCCCTAAAAACTTCTGTAGAATAAGCGCCAGAGATTATCCCAATTGCAAATGCACCTGTAATAAACGCATTTATTTCAATATATTCATTATAACCAAATATTGATGCAACAAACATAACTGCGCCAGTTCCACCAAAAAAGAAAAGATAAATTACTAATAATTCTGGGACACCTCTTATTATAGTTGTGTAAGAATTGGCGATAAAATTTAAAAACTTGTTTTTAGATAATTTTAATGGAGTAAAGATTAATGCAAAAAGAAAACCTATAAACATTGCTGTTATTGAAACAGCTAAAGTCATCAGGGTTGCGTAAAATAATTCATCACCCCAACCAGTATCTCCAAATGCTAGAAGTTCCATACAGATTGGCGACTATACATGATAGTCGCCAAATCTAAAATTTAATTACATAGAAGCGTCGAAACCAAACCACTTAGTAGCAATTCTACTAATGTCTCCGTTTTTTCTCGCTTTATTGATAGCGGCATTAAACTTTTTCAAAAGTTCAGTATCATCTTTTCTAATACCTACTCCAACACCGTTTCCAAATGCACCACCTGAGAAAGTTGGTCCAGTTAAGACAACTGGCTTACCGGATTTTTCTGCATAATCGCTAAATGCAACAGCAGCAGCTAATGCAGCATCACATCTTCCTGATGCTAAATCTAGGTTGACTTCGTCTTGTGTTTTGTAAGTTCTTACATTTACTTTTCCAACGTCACCAGAGTCTAAAAAGTTTTGGTGAATTGTAGCAGTTTGTACACAAACAGTTTTACCTGATAATGCAGCAGTAAGTGTTTTAAGATCTTTTTTAGCTGCAGCATTTGGTTTTGTAAGATTTATCCCAGCGGATGTATCTAAACCTTCAAGGCTAGATCCTTTCATGACTGCTAAAGATGCAACCTCATCTGCATATCCTTGAGAAAAGCTAATAGCTTTTTGTCTTTCTGCAGTAATTGACATACCTGCCATTATTGCATCAAACTTTCTCATGATTAGAGCTGGGATCATTCCATCCCAATCTTGCTCAACTATTACACATTGCTGTCCAATGTATCTACAAAGTGTATAAGCTAATTCAACTTCAAAACCTATTAACTTACCTGCTTCATTTTTTGAGTTCCATGGAGGATAAGCACCCTCTGTTCCGATTCTTATTTTATCAGCATTAACATTTCCCATTACCAATATAGAAAGTAAAACTGAAAAAATAGTTTTCTTGAATATATTCATTGTTCTCTCCTTTAATAAAAGAAATAGTATTTCACAGATTGCGTGTATTAAAAAGAAAAAATTAATGATTTATCGATGATGAAAAATTCCAAGAACAATCAAAACTAGGTATGTAAACTCTAGATAAATTAGTGTTTCCAAAATGGTGATTAAAAACGTTTAACCAATTTTCAACTTGAAGAGGTTTTTTGTCTTGGCTACCAACTTGAGCAGTAATAACCCCTTTAGGTTTTAGTATTCTCACTAAGGAGTCCATATTTTTAGCAGCAAGATCTATACAAAACTGATCATCATTTAAATCAACAAAAATATGATCGTATGTATCTTCGTTTACTGTTTTTATACTTTCAAAGGCATCACCCCATACACATTTTACAGAATTCTTTTCTGTAGATTTTTTTCCAATATCACCAAGATGTTTGTTGCAAACCTCCACAACCTCTGGATCTAACTCATACCAATCTATAAAATTAAATTTTTTTGAAATACATTCCCTTGCAACACCACCATCGCCACCTCCAATTATTGCTGCTCTTTCATTTTTTTTATTTAATTTCAGACCTGCTCCAACAAAAGTTGAGCTGTACAAATGTTCATCTGATGCCGCTACCTGTATTTCACCATCAATAAATAAAGATTTTCCAAATTGTTCTAATTCTAAAATTTCAATGTGTTGACCAACTTTTGATTTAAAGTCTTCTAAAACTTCATTTACAACATATGATTTTTGTAATCCAGGTGAACTATAAATATCATGGTAAAGAGATCTGGTATCTCTATTAAATTCTTTTTTAACAATTCTTTTATGTTCAAATTCTTTTTTAACAATATCAATTGCTACCGATGGACTTATTTTTCCACAGGTAAAAAAATCAAAACTTATTATTCCATTCTCTGGAAATGTATGAAAACTGATATGACTTTCGGCCAATAAAGCTAAAATAGTAAAACCCTGAGGTTCAAATTTATATTTAGAAATGTTTAAAATAGTTACATTGGCTGCTTTAGCTATTTTATGTATCACTTTTTCATAGATTGAAGGATCGTACTCTTTTGTAGTACCTATAATATCTAAAGTAATATGCTCCCCAACTTTAATCATCTTACCCTTTTTTATAGTTTTTAGCCTTATCTAAAACTTTTTTCATTTCTTCAAATGAAAGTATCTTAGGTTGACCTAATTTTAAAGCAATAGTGTATTGATGACAAATATTTTCTATCTCTTGTGCAAGTTCAAATGCATCCTCTAAATTTTTTCCAAAAGCAACCTGGCCGTGATTAGACATCAAACATGCAGATCTATTTTCTAAAGCTTTGATTACATTTTTAGATAACTCTTCAGTTCCAAAAGTCGCGTATTCAGCACATTTAATGTCATCTCCACCTGCAAGAGCAATCATATAATGAAATGGTGGAATAGGTTTTCCATGTGAAGATACAGCCGTTGCGTGTGGAGAATGAGCATGAACAATGGCATGTGCCTCTTTTTTATTTGTATAAATATCTCGATGAAATCTCCATTCAGATGATGGTTTGTTAGTTGGGTCGTTATTTCCATCCTCATTTAAACCCATAAAAACAATGTCTTCAGGTTTTAATGTTTCATATTTTTTTCCTGATGGG